>NZ_LN907827.1:1572925-1887510 GCF_001517405.1 Duffyella gerundensis
GATAAAGGTCGCTTCGATCGGCGTCAGGCCGCAGAAGGTGGTGTAAAAATAGAGCAGCCAGGCAGCGGTCAGGGCGGTGGTGCCGGCACCGAGAAAATCGCCGGAGCCGTAAGCCAGATAGTGTGCCAGTCCGATTTTGCGTGTGCGCATGGGAAAACTCCTGTGTCGAAACGGGGGCCGGTATCCGTACATCACAATCGGAATCATTCAAAAATAAGGCGCGGCCAGCGGTGAAACCTTCGTGATTTGGCAAGATGCGCAATAGTAATGGCAAAATCACGAAGAAAAACCCGTCAGGAATCTAATTTATGAAACGCTGTTTTAATTTATGTCAGGGCGAACGGCAGAAAAGGATGATAAGCAGCGCAACGCTGCAATGCTCGCCAGTTGGCGAAAGAAAATAGCCGCTAAGGTTGAAAGAAAATGAACTTCTCACTCATACTCAGCGATAACTTATTCCCTGCTAAGGATCTGCACCATGGCTGAAGAAACGATTTTCAGTAAAATCATTCGACGTGAAATTCCTTCCGATATCCTCTATCAGGACGAACTGGTTACCGCGTTCCGTGACATCTCCCCGAAGGCGCCGGTTCACGTGCTGATTGTGCCTAACGTGCTGATCGCCACCAGCAACGACGCGCTGGAAGCGCATGAACATGCGCTGGGCCGCATGATCACCGTGGCGGCAAAAATTGCCCGGCAGGAAGGCATTGCGGAAGAGGGCTATCGCCTGATCATCAACTGCAACCAGCACGGCGGCCAGGAGGTGTATCACATTCATATGCACCTGGTGGGCGGCAAACCCCTGGGACCGATGCTGAGTGTCTAAGGCATCGCATTCGATGCGCGCACTTTTACTCGCACTGCCGCTGGCAGCGCTGATGCTCACCGGCTGCAGCAACGATAAACCGATGATCAACACCGCACAAAGCCTGGTGATGGAATCTGCAGTGCTGTCGGCGGGCATCATCACTGACGATCCGGTGATTGGCGAACGTGATGGCCAGCAGCGGGCCGCCAGCGTGCTCTATAATCAACGCGAAACGCCGGTAGATGTCTGGTATCGCTTTTACTGGTATGACGATAAAGGGCTGGAAATTCTGCCTTATGAACGACCGCGCGTCAGCCGGGTTCCGGCGCACAGCAGTGTAGAAGTCGCCTCGCAGGTCGGCAATCTCACCGCCAGCAAGGCGCGCCTCTATTTATGGTTACAGGAGTAATATCGTGACTCGCAGTATCACAAGACTTTCCGGCATTCTGGCGCTGGCGCTGTTCCTCAGCGGCTGTATTAACCAGCGCACCAGCGAACAGCCACCGGCACCGGTTGAACCCGCCACGCCCGAAACGCCGGTGCAACAGCCGCCGCCGATCCAACAGCCTGAACCCGTTGAAAACGTGCCGCAGCCACCAAAATTGCGTTCCATTAACTGGGACAGCAGCGTTCAGCCGCTGGTAGCCAGCATGCTGAAAGCCGAAGGCGTGACCGATGGCAGCGTGCTGCTGGTCGATCGGGTGAAAAACAGCACTAACGGCAGCCTGCAAATTGATAAAGCCACCGCCGCATTGCAGAATGCGCTGGCGAACAACGGCAAGTTCACGCTAGTGTCGGCGCAGCAACTGGCGCAGGCGAAGCAGACGCTGGGTCTGTCGCCAGAAGATAGCCTGAACTCACGCAGCAAAGCGGTGGGCCTGGCGCGCTACGTTGGCGCGCAATATGTGCTCTACAGCAATGCCGACGGCGACATTAAAGCGCCACAGCTTCAGATGCAGCTGATGCTGGTGCAAACCGGCGAAATTATCTGGTCAGGCAACGGTGATGCGCAGTTTTGATCCCGCGCTGCAGCAGCTGTTGAACCAACATTTACCGGCGGCTTTGGTCGCCGGTAATTTTTTGCCGCTGGCTGGCCTGACCGGCTTAAGCGGACAAATTGTCTGGGAAAATGGCCGGTTGTTGGCACGCCGTCAGCCCGACTATCCGCTGCCGCTGGTCGATCGCCAGCGCGAGTTTCGCCTGCTGCGAAAACTCAGTGCGCAGGGCATGGTCGCTGCGCCGCTGGCGGTGAACCGCGAATGGCTGCTGCTGCCGTGGCAGGCAGGGGAACCGGTCACGGCTTCGCTTAATACGCTACGCCCGTCGTTGCTCTCGCTGCTAAACCGGCTGCATCATCAGCCGCTGACCGGCTATCGTTTACGCCTGCTGCCGTTGTTGCAGCGCTACTGGCAGCTCTGCGAGCAGCGCCACTATCGCTGGCAGCACGCGCTACGCCGTTTGCAGATGCGCGGGGAGCCGCAGCCGCTGCGCCTGGCGCCCTTGCACATGGATATCCACGCGGGCAATCTGCTGCACACGCCACAGGGGCTACGGCTGATTGACTGGGAATATGCCGGTGACGGCGACGTCGCGCTGGAGCTGGCCAGCCTGCTGTACGCCAGCGGCGAGCGCGATTGCTGGCTGCGCGACTATGCGCAGATGGCCCGCCTGTCGCTGCCCGTCTTGCGTCAGCAGACGGCTCGCTGGCAGCCGTGGCTGGAACTGCTTGCTGCCAGCTGGTATCAGCTACGCGCCGAGCAGAGTCAGGATGCCCAACTGATTGCCGCCGCGCAGGACGCCTGGCAGCAGCTGGGCCAGTCTCATTTATCGTCAGCGGTTCGCGCTGGCGAAATTATCTGATTGTTGGAGTAGAAACATGGAAAGCCTGATCCCCGGGCCAGTAATGCTGGATGTGCAACATTATGAACTGGATGCCGAAGAGCGTGAGATTCTGCAGCATCCGCTGACTGGCGGGCTGATCCTGTTCAGCCGCAACTACCACGATCCGCAGCAGCTGCGCGAACTGGTACGGCAAATCCGCGCCGCGTCGCGCCATCGCCTGCTGATCGCCGTGGATCAGGAAGGCGGGCGCGTGCAGCGTTTCCGCGAAGGCTTTACCACACTGCCTGCCATGCAGTCGTTTGCCGCGCTGGAACAGGGCGACGCTGCTTACGCGCTGGCGCACAGCGCTGGCTGGCTGATGGCGGCAGAGATGATCGCCATGGATATCGATATCAGCTTTGCGCCGGTGCTCGATATTGGCCACATTAGCGCCGCGATTGGCGACCGTTCGTTCCATCATGACCCGGCGATTGCGCTGCAGGTGGCACGTCACTTTATTGCCGGCATGCATGAAGCGGGCATGAAAACTACCGGCAAACATTTCCCCGGCCACGGTGCGGTCACTGCAGATTCGCACAAAGAGACGCCGTACGATGCGCGTGATGAAGCCACTATCCGGGCGCATGATATGGCGATTTTCCGTCAGCTGATTGACGAGCAGGCGCTGGATGCCATCATGCCGGCACACGTCATTTATAACCAGGTTGATGCGCTGCCCGCCAGCGGATCGCCGCACTGGCTGAAAACCGTGCTGCGCGGCGAACTGGGCTTTGACGGCGTGATTTTCTCAGACGATCTGTCGATGGAAGGCGCTGCGGTGCTGGGCAGCTACGCCGAGCGAGCGCAGGTGTCGCTGGATGCGGGTTGCGACATGGTGCTGGTGTGCAACAACCGCGCCGGTGCGGTCAGCGTGTTGGATAATCTGCAGGCGGCACCGGCCAGCCGGGTGTCACAGCTCTGGCATCGTCAACACTACAGCCGGGATGAGCTGCGCGCCAGCAGCCGCTGGCAGTCTACTCAGCAGCAGCTCAGCACGCTGCAGTCACGCTGGCTGGCGCACAAGGCCGAACAGCAGCAGCGTTAATTCCCCCCTCAATGCACGGCAGCGCCTCGCTCGCCGTGCTCACCATCCCAGGCTACGCTACGCCATAAATGACTCATGCCCGCGCGCGTTTTAACCCTGCGCGTTGCTGATTTATTGGTCTTATTCTGAGTTTCCAGCGAAACAATGACCTGCATCAATTTTCTCATGAACAGGAGTGAAGGGCGTGCTATTCTGCGATCAGCTCGCGATTTAGCTTCGCCAACCCTATGTTTACTAAGGTTTTTATTAACCTTTAGTTAACGATTGGTTCACATCTTAAGGGGGTCTTTTTTGACTACACCGATTCAAACCATAGTGATTGTCGGCGGTGGTGCCGGCGGCCTTGAGCTGGCTACCCAGCTGGGGCATAAACTGGGCCGCAAGAAAAAAGCGGAGATTATCCTGGTCGATCGTAATCACAGCCATTTATGGAAACCGTTGCTGCATGAAGTGGCTACCGGATCTCTGGATGAAGGTATCGACGCCGTAAGCTATCTGGCGCACGCGCGTAATCACCATTTCAGCTTCCAGCTCGGCACGCTCACCGATGTTGATCGCGAGAGCAAACGCCTGAAGCTGGCGGAAATCCTCGATGCCAACGGTGCCGTGCTGGTGCCTGAACGCGATCTCGCCTACGACCAGCTGGTGTTTGCGCTGGGCAGCACCTCCAACGATTTCGGCACGCCGGGCGTGAAAGATCACTGCATCTTCCTCGATAACCCCCATCAGGCACGCCGTTTTCACAACGAGATGCTCAACCAGTTCCTGAAGTTCTCCGCCAGCGGCTCGCCGGAAGAGCAGGTCAACATTGCAATTGTGGGCGGCGGCGCCACCGGCGTGGAGCTCTCTGCGGAGCTGCACAACGCAGTACGCCAGCTGCACAGCTACGGCTATAAAGGGCTGGACAGCAAGGCGCTGAACGTCACGCTGGTGGAAGCGGGCGAGCGGATTCTGCCTGCGCTGCCGCCGCGCATCTCTGCGGCTGCGCATCAGGAACTGACCAAAATCGGCGTGCGCGTATTGACGCAAACCATGGTCACCAGCGCCGAGAAAGGCGGTTTACACACCAAATCGGGTGAGTTCATCAATGCCGATCTGATGGTCTGGGCAGCGGGTATCAAAGCGCCTGATTTCATGAAAGGCATCGGCGGTCTGGAAACCAACCGCATTAATCAGCTGGTGGTGAAAGAGACGCTGCAAACCACGCTGGATGACAGCATTTATGCCATTGGCGACTGCGCCTCCTGTGCGTTGCCGGGTGGCGGTTTTGTGCCACCGCGCGCGCAGTCTGCGCATCAGATGGCTTCGCTGGTGCTGCACAATATTCTCGCGGCGCGTAAAGGCCAGAGCCTGAAGGCCTACGTTTATAAAGATCACGGTTCGCTGGTTTCGCTCTCCCGTTTCAGTACGGTGGGCAGCCTGATGGGGAACCTGATGCGCGGTTCGATGATGGTGGAAGGACGTATTGCGCGTTTCGTCTACATTTCGCTCTATCGTATGCACCAGATCGCCCTGCACGGCTATTTCAAAACCGGCCTGATGATGCTGGTAGGCAGTCTCAACCGGGCGATTCGCCCACGGCTGAAGCTGCACTAAACGCCGCCGGTTATAAGCAAAAGCAATTAATCAAGCCGTTTGTGACAATGTCACAAACGGCTTTTTCTATTTTTAAGCGGATCTGTTGCCAGGAAACATCCTAAAGGCGATGACTTAACCCCAATTGTTGCATTTCGTCCGTTTGTCTGATGTCGCGTTGCCGCTTCATCTGTAAGAATTTTTGACAAGCAATGTGGTGCGTCGCGCACACCGCTTCTGTTCAGTTTGCAGGGATTTCGGCGAACAGTATTGCGCGGTAACAATTTGGTCGATCATTACATAAACTTATTTATATGTGGTGCCGGATGGCACTGCCAGCGCCCTCTACAGGATGTGAGCGTTGATGAATGAAGATAATAAAAGTAATGGCGACTGCTTCAGGAGGTTTCCTGTGAATAAATCAATGTTAGCGGGTATCGGTATTGGTGTGGTGTCAGCGTTAGGCGTTGCGGCTGTCGCCGGTATGAACGTGTTTGATCGCGGCCCGCAATATGCGCAGGTGCTGTCAGCCACGCCGATCAAAGAGACGTTAAAGAACCCACGTCAGGAATGTCGGAACGTAACGCTAACCCATCGTCGTGCCGTACAGGATGAGCACCGCATCGCCGGTTCTGTTCTGGGTGCAGTGGCGGGCGGCGTAGTCGGCCACCAGTTTGGCGGCGGACGCGGACGCGATGTGGCCACAGTCGCGGGTGCACTGGCAGGCGGTTTTGCCGGTAACCAGGCGCAGGGCAGCCTGCAGAACAACGATACCTACACGACCTCGGAAAAACGCTGTCGTACCGTGTACGACAAGCAGGAAAAAATGCTGGGCTATGACGTCACCTATAAGATTGGCGACCAGCAGGGCAAAGTGCGGATGGAAAACGATCCTGGCACACGCATTCCGGTTGACCGTAATGGCCAGCTGGTGCTGAACAACCAGGCATAAGCGGCAAAGACTTTCTCCCGATTGGGAAACACAGCAAACAGGACGATTCTCGCGAATCGTCCTTTTTTTTTGGTCAGGCGGCGGCGTTCTGCTGCAGCTGCTGCATAAAGTCGCGTACCCATTGCATGCGTACCTTGCGTTCACCCAGGTCACGCATAAACTTCAGGCGCGTCGGGCCATCAAGTCGCCACTGCTGCGGATCCTTTTGCAACAAACCGATTAGCCACGCAGGATCGGCTTTGTTCTTCTCGGCAAATTCGATGAAACCGCCTTTTTCGCTCGCTTCGATGCGTCGCACGCCCAGCTTGCGCGCGGTCAGGCGCAGCGCGGCGATATCGAGCAGGTTGCGCGCCGGGTCAGGCAGCATACCGAAGCGGTCAATCAACTCGACCTTCAGCTCATCCAGTTCAGCTTCGCTGGCGGCGCTGGCGATGCGTTTGTAAAACGACAGCCGCGTGTTGACGTCCGGAATGTAGCTCTCCGGCAGCAGCGCAGGCATACGCATCTCAATGTCGGTCTGGTTACTGGTCAGATCCTCCAGCGACGGCTCGCGGCCTTCCTTCAGCGCATCCACCGCGCTCTCCAGCAGTTCCATATAGAGCGTAAAGCCGATGGTCTCCATCTGGCCGCTCTGATCTTCACCCAACAGCTCACCCGCGCCGCGGATCTCCAGATCGTGCGTTGCCAGCGCAAAACCGGCACCTAAATCTTCCAGCGAGGCGATCGCCTCAAGGCGTTTTTTGGCGTCGGTGGTCATCGCTTTTGGATGCGGCGTCAGCAGCCAGGCGTAGGCCTGATGGTGCGAACGACCGACGCGGCCACGCAGCTGATGCAGCTGCGCCAGACCAAAGCGATCGGCACGCTCAATAATAATGGTATTGGCGGTAGGAATATCGATACCGGTTTCAATGATGGTGGTGCAGATCAACACGTTGAAACGCTGATGATGGAAATCGTTCATCACGCGCTCCAGATCGCGCTCGCGCATCTGGCCGTGACCAACGGCAATGCGCGCTTCCGGCACCAGTTTTGCCAGCCGCTGAGCGGCTTTCTCAATGTTTTCCACATCGTTGTAGAGATAGTAAACCTGGCCACCGCGCAGAATTTCACGCAGCATCGCCTCGCGCACTACCAGATCGTCAAATTCGCGCACAAAGGTTTTCACCGCCATGCGACGCGCCGGTGGCGTGGCGATAATCGACAGATCGCGCATGCCGCTCATCGCCATATTCAGCGTGCGCGGGATTGGCGTGGCGGTCAGGGTTAAAATGTCGACGTCGGCGCGCATCGCTTTGATGCGTTCCTTGTGGCGCACGCCAAAGCGGTGCTCTTCGTCGACAATCAGCAGGCCGAGATCGCGCCATTTCAGATCGGTCATCAGCAGCTTGTGCGTGCCGATAAGAATATCGATTTTGCCGTCTACCGCCTGCTCCAGCACCTGTGTCTGCTCTTTCGCGCTGCGGAAACGGGAGAGCATTTCGATGCGCACCGGCCAGTTGGCAAAGCGATCGCGAAAATTGTCATAATGCTGCTGCGCCAGCAGGGTCGTCGGCACCAGCACCGCCACCTGCTTATGATTTTCCACTGCCAGGAAGGCGGCGCGCATCGCCACTTCGGTTTTACCAAAGCCGACGTCGCCGCACACCAGCCGATCCATCGCCAGTGGCCGACACATGTCGCTCAGCACGGCGTTGATCGCCTGTGCCTGATCCGGCGTGGTTTCAAACGGAAAACCCTCGCAGAACAGCTGATACTGTTCACGATCGTGCTTGAAGGCGAAGCCCACTTTGGCAGCGCGCTGGGCGTAAATATCCAGCAGCTCGGCGGCGACATCACGCACTTTCTCGGCAGCTTTTTGCCGCGCGCGCGACCAGGCATCGCTGCCCAGTTTATGCAGCGGCGCATTTTCATCGGCACCGCCGGCATAGCGGCTGATCAGGTGTAACGACGATACCGGCACGTAGAGTTTGGCGTCACCGGCGTAGGCCAGCATCAGATATTCTGCGGTAATCCCGCCGGTTTCCAGCGTGGTCAGGCCGATATAGCGGCCGACGCCGTGCTCAAGATGCACCACCGGCTGGCCCGGATGCAGCTCGGCGAGGTTGCGAATCAGCACATCGGGATTGATGGTGCGGCGGCTGTCCTGGCGGCGACGGCTCACCCGTTCGCCAAGCAGATCGCCTTCGCAAATCAGTGCCCGCTGACGCAGAGCATCAATAAAGCCGTTTTCGCTGGCGCCGATCATCAGATATTGACCCTGATTACCCGCTTCATCGATGCAGCCGATCGCCTTGGGCACCAGCTTGATGCGGGCCAGTAGTTCCTGGAGCGCTTCGCGGCGACCTTCGCTTTCTACTGAGAAAATCGTGGCGCCCTCAAACTGCTCAAGGAAGCGGCGCAGATCGTCGAGCGGCGCTTTGGCCTGCGCCTGCACGGCAAGGGGCGGTAGCGGCTGATAATCAAGATTGGTGTTGGCGGCTTTTTCCGCCAGCGTTTCGCTGCGCAGCTGAACGCGCGGCCACTGTTTCAGCTCGCTGTTCAGCGCGTCAGGGCGCAGCCAGAGCGATTCCGGTGGCAGCAGCGGGCGCATCGGATCGACGCGGCGATTTTCATAGCGGGCGTTGATATCCTGCCAGAAACGTTCGCTGCCGCTGTCGATATCGCCGCTGTTGATCACCAGCGTGTTGGCGGGCAGATAGCTAAACAGGGTTGGCAACGGCGTGCTGAAAAACAGCGGCTGCCAGTATTCAATGCCGGTAGGCAGCGTGCCTTTGCTGACCTGCTGATAAATGTGCTCGGCTTCGCGACGCACTTCAAAATGTTCGCGCCACTGGCTGCGAAACAGCTCAATCGCCGCTTTGTCGGTGGGAAACTCGTGCGCGGGCAGCAGGTTAATCGCCTCAACTTCTTCCAGCGTACGCTGGCTGTCGACGTCGAACAGACGCAGGCTGTCGATCTCATCGTCAAAAAAGTCGATGCGGTAGGGCTGCTCACTGCCCATCGGATAGAGATCGAGCAGCGCGCCACGCGTGGCGTATTCACCGTGCGCCATCACCTGATCGACATGCCGATAACCTGCTTGCTCCAGCTGGTCGCGCAGCAGATCCCGCGACTGCTTTTGGCCTTTTTGCATCACCAGCGCGTGGCCGTGCAGAAAACTGTGCGGACAGACGCGCTGCATCAGCGTGTTCACCGGCGCAATCAGCAGGCCGCGCGTCATGCCCGGCAGGCGATAGAGCGTGGACAGGCGCGAAGAGATGATCTCCTGATGCGGCGAAAAGCTGTCATAGGGCAGCGTTTCCCAGTCAGCGAGGCTGTTCACCGGCTCACGGGTAAACTGCCGGATCTCATCATGCAGGCGCAGGGCGGTTTGCATATCGGGCGTAATCAGCAATACCGGGCCCTGATGGCGTTCAATAATGTCGGCGCATTCAACGGCAGAAGCGGCGCCGGTCAACTGACCAAGCTGACGTTGGTCTCCGGCCCTGGTGGGAAGGGAATAGCGAGTCTGTTCAGGCATAGTCGTTTTGACGATCTCTTCGTGATTTTGCAGGCTGTATGATTCCATAATACGCCGCAGGGATCACCCGCGGCGTCGGGATTCCAGGCAGTTTTTGCCCTGCGCTAACTGTAGAAGAGAGCAAGCGTAAGCGCTATTTGCCCGATCGACCCGAATAGTGCATACGGGGCCGATCGACATTCGCCCAGCTTAATTCCTGCTCCGGATGATAGCTGTGGTTGCCATCATCCCATTTGACGTAATAGCCGCAGCCGCCAGGGGCGTCGCCCTGTTGAAAAACGTTAACGACTTCGCCGCGAATCTCACCTGACTTATGTTTGACGATGCTGCCTTTGGGATACCTGGACATCGGCCATCCTCCTGTAAACGCATAAAACCACGCCTGCCGGGCGGCACTGCGCCAGATCAGGCGGCGCGCCGCGTACTAAAAGTGTAGCGCGACGCCACCGCGGACGGTGAAAAAAAGCGCGGGCCGCTGCATTTTTATCCGCTAAAGAGAAAATGCAACATTCTGCAGTAACTTCCGGCCTGGCACCGCGGCTTAAAGGTTCCATAAAACAAAAGGCTCCTTTATCATCCATGCCATCGCTTACGCCTTCGACCTACAAGACGGATCTCATGTATCAACCTGTCGCACTATTTATTGGGCTACGTTACATGCGTGGCCGCGCCGCTGACCGCTTCGGTCGCTTTGTCTCCTGGCTCTCCACGATCGGCATTACGCTGGGCGTGATGGCGCTGGTCACCGTGCTGTCGGTAATGAACGGCTTTGAGCAGGAGCTGGAAGGCAACATTTTAGGGCTGATGCCGCAGGCGCTGATTACCAGCGAAAAGGGATCGATTAATCCGCAGCAGCAGCCGGTGAGCGCGCTGAAGCTGCAGGGCATCAGCCGCAGTGCGCCGCTGACCACCGGCGAGGTGGTGCTGCAAAGCGCGCACAGCGTGGCGGTGGGCGTGATGCTGGGCGTGCAGCCGGACGAGCGCGATCCGCTGACGCCTTACCTGATCAACGTTCAGCAGAACGTGCTGCAATCGGGCAGCTACAAGGTCATTCTCGGCGAACAGCTGGCAGGTCAGCTGGGTATCAAGCGCGGCGACGAGCTGCGCCTGATGGTGCCATCCGTGAGTCAGTTTACGCCGATGGGCCGTGTACCAAGCCAGCGTCTGTTCACCGTGGCGGGGACGTTTGCCGCCAACAGTGAAGTCGATGGTTATCAAATTCTGGTTAACCAGCAGGACGCCTCGCGCCTGATGCGCTATCCGCTCGGTAACGTTACCGGCTGGCGGCTGTGGCTCGACAAGCCGCTGCAGGTTGACAGCGTCAGCCAGCAGGCGCTGCCTGCGGGTCTGGTCTGGAAAGACTGGCGCGAGCGCAAAGGCGATCTCTTCCAGGCGGTGCGCATGGAGAAAAACATGATGGGCCTGCTGCTTAGCCTGATCGTCGCCGTGGCGGCGTTTAACATTATTACTTCGCTCGGTCTGGTGATCATGGAGAAGCAGGGCGAAGTGGCGATTCTGCAAACGCTGGGGCTGACCCGTCGGCAAATTGTTACTGTGTTTATGGTGCAGGGAGCCAGCGCTGGCATCATTGGTGCGCTGCTCGGTGCGCTGCTTGGCGTACTGCTTGCCAGCCAGCTGAATCAACTGCTGCCGGTGATCGGCCTGTTCCTTGATGGCGCCTCGCTGCCGGTCGCCATTTCACCGATGCAGGTGCTGACCATTGCGTTGACGACGATGATCGTTGCGCTGCTTTCTACGCTCTATCCATCCTGGCGCGCCGCCGCCGTCCAACCCGCTGAGGCTTTACGCTATGAGTAATTCGATTCTGTTGCAGTGTGACAATCTGTGCAAACGCTATCAGGAAGGCAGCGTGCAGACTGACGTGCTGCGTAACGTGGCGTTCAGCATGCAGCAGGGCGAGTTGATGGCGATTGTCGGCAGCTCGGGCTCAGGCAAAAGTACGCTGTTGCACCTGCTGGGCGGCCTCGATAAGCCGACCTCCGGTGATGTGATTTTCAACGGCCAGTCGCTGAATGCGATGTCATCCTCGGCGAAAGCGGAGCTGCGCAACCGCGAGCTCGGTTTTATCTATCAGTTTCACCATCTGCTGCCAGACTTTAACGCGCTGGAAAACGTGGCGATGCCGCTGTTGATTGGCAAAGTGGCCAGGGCGGAAGTAGAGGAGCGCGCTCGCGCCATGCTGGCGGCGGTCGGGCTGGAAAAACGTGCGCTGCATCGGCCCTCAGAACTCTCCGGCGGCGAGCGTCAGCGCGTGGCCATTGCTCGCGCGTTGGTCAATAACCCCCGGCTGGTGATGGCCGATGAGCCAACCGGTAACCTGGATGCGCGCAACGCCGATGCGATTTTCGATCTGATCGGCGAGCTAAACGTGCGTCAGGGCACCGCCTTTCTGGTGGTGACACATGATTTGCAGCTGGCGAAACGACTGAAGCGTCAGCAGGAGATGCGCGACGGTCAGCTCAGCGATCGGCTTACCCTGACGGAGAGCCTGTAATGACCCCCTCGTTATCTCTGCTGCTGGGCTTACGCTTCAGCCGCGGACGCCGCCGCGGCGGCATGGTTTCGCTGATTTCGGTGATCTCCACCGTGGGTATCGCGCTGGGCGTGGCGGTGCTGATCGTGGGCCTGAGCGCGATGAACGGCTTCGAACGCGAGCTGAACAACCGCATTCTGGCGGTGGTGCCGCACGGCGAAATCGAGCCGGTAAACGGGCCGCTGGCCGACTGGCAGCCGATGATCAGCCGCATTGAGCAGGTGCCGGGCATTGCCGCCGCGGCGCCGTATGTTAATTTCACCGGGCTGGTGGAGAGCGCGGCGAAGCTGCAGGCGATTCAGGTCAAAGGCGTTGATCCGCAGCAGGAGAGTCGGCTGAGCGCGCTGCCGTCGTTTGTGCAGAACAACGCCTGGTCGCAGTTCAGCGCTGATAAACAGCAAATTATTATCGGCAGCGGCCTGGCGAAATCGCTGAACCTGAAGCAGGGCAGCTGGTTAACGCTGCTGATTCCCAATCATGACGGACAGAACAAGCTGCTGCAGCCCAAGCGCATTCGCCTGCAGGTCAGTGGCATTTTGCAGCTCAGCGGCATGCTCGATCACAGCCTGGCGCTGGTACCGCTGGCCGACGCGCAGAAGTACCTTGATATGGGCGAAAATGTTTCCGGCGTGGCGCTGAAAATGAACGATCCGTTTAACGCCAATCAGCTGGTGCGTGACGCCGGTAAAGTCACCAACGCCTATGTCTATATTCGTAACTGGACCAGCACCTACGGCTACATGTACCGCGATATTCAGATGATTCGCGCCATCATGTATCTGGCGATGGTACTGGTGATCGGCGTTGCCTGTTTCAACATCGTCTCCACGCTGGTGATGGCGGTAAAAGACAAAAGCAGTGATATCGCCGTGCTGCGTACGCTGGGAGCGAAAGATGGCCTGATTCGTGCCATCTTCATCTGGTATGGTCTGCTGGCTGGTCTGCTGGGCAGCGTATGCGGCGTGGTCGCTGGCGTGCTGGCGGCGCTGAACCTGACGCGCCTGATTGGCGGGCTGGAAGCGCTGCTGGGTCACGCTTTCCTCTCCGGCGACATCTACTTTATCGATTTTCTGCCGTCGGAGCTGCACTGGCTGGATGTGGTGTCGGTGCTGATCACCGCCATTCTGTTAAGCCTGCTGGCGAGCTGGTATCCGGCACGCCGGGCCAGCCGTATCGATCCGGCGCGGGTGCTGAGCGGGCACTGAGTCGCCCAGCCAGAATCAGCAGGCTCTCAATGCGTCTGCTAGCAGTAGCCGGTATGATGTGAACGATCGTGGTTAATCTCGCCGCCGGGCACGCAGAGTCCCGGCTGTTTTGCGAATCTAAGGAGCGTTTATGCGTACACCCCGTCGCCGCGTGCGACTCGCCCGCTATAAGAAGAACCGCCGCAAGGTGCATCAGCGGTTCCGTCAGCGTATCTTTGAACGCGACCGTACGGCAGAACTGGCAGCGCATCCGCAACCTAAAGTGGTGATCCTTACCGGCGCCGGTATCTCGGCCGAATCGGGAATCCGTACTTTCCGTGCCGCCGACGGCCTGTGGGAAGATCATCGCGTAGAGGACGTGGCCACGCCGGAAGGGTTCGCCCGCGATCCGCAACGGGTACAGGCATTTTACAACGCGCGCCGCCAGCAGCTGCAGCAGCCGGACATTCAGCCTAATGCCGCACATCTGGCGCTGGCCGAGCTGGAATCGGTGCTGGGCGACAATTTTCTGCTGGTGACGCAAAATATCGATAATCTGCACGAGCGGGCCGGTAGCCAGCGCGTGCTGCACATGCATGGCGAACTGCTGAAGGTGCGCTGCGCCAGCAGTGGTCAGGTGCTGGAGTGGAATGGCGATGTCAGCGAAGACGATCGCTGTCACTGCTGTCAGTTTCCATCGGTACTGCGCCCGCACGTGGTGTGGTTTGGTGAAATGCCGCTGGGCATGGATCAGATTTATCAGGCGCTGGAGCAGGCGGATGTGTTTATCGCCATCGGCACCTCCGGCCACGTCTATCCGGCTGCGGGATTTGTGCATGAAGCTAAACTGCGCGGTGCGCTGACCGTAGAGCTCAACCTTGAGCCGAGTCAGGTAGGCAGCGAGTTTGAAGAGAAAAAATATGGCCTGGCCAGTGAAGTGGTGCCGGCCTATGTGAAAGCGATGCTGCAGGCGCTGCGGCCTGAGCCTGCCACCAGCGAATAACCTAACGGCCACGGGCGAGCTGCCCGTGGCCGCTTTACCGCTTATCGTCCCGCTTTCAACTTCTGAAACAGCGTCTCATAGAGCACGCTGGCTTCACCGACATCGTTTTGCCATTCACCTTTCTGAATCACCGCCTCTGGCGGATAGAGCGACGGATCGTTCGCCACCTCGGCAGGCAGCAGCTTTTTCGCCGCCAGGTTCGGCGTGGGGTAGCCGATGGTTTCCGCCACTTTCGCTGCTACATCGGGACGCAACAGGAAGTTTATTAGCTTCAGTGCGCCCGCCTTGTTCTTCGCGTTAGCCGGGATCGCCAGACTGTCCATCCAGAAAATGCCGCCTTCTTCCGGCCAGACAATCTGCAATGGCGTGCCCGCCTGGCGCGCTACATACGCGGAACCGTTCCACACCATGCCCAAATTCACTTCGCCTTCCATGTACGGATTACCCGGATTGTCGGAGTTGAAGGTCAGCACGTTGGGCATCAGCTTGCGCAGCTCGTTATACGCTGCCTCAATCTCTTTGGGATCGGTGCTGTTGCCGGAAAGCCCCAGTTTACGCAGCGCCACCTGAAACACCTCGCGCGCGTCATCGGTCATCAACAGGCTCTGTTTGTATTCCGGCTTCCACAGATCCGCCCAGCGCGTAACGCTTTTTGGATCGATGGCATCGCTGTTAACGCCAATCGCGGTCGCGCCCCAGATGTAAGGAATAGAGTAGTCATTGTTGGGATCGAACGGCTTGTTAAGCAGGTTAGGATCGAGGTTATGAAAGTTGCTCAGCGCACTTTTGTCGATCTTCTGAATCATCCCCTCGTTGCGCATTTTCGCCACAAAGTAGGTCGATGGCACAATCAGATCGTACGCGCCATCTTTCCAGGTTTTCAGCTTGGCATACAGCGTTTCATTCGACTCGTAGGTGGAATAGATCACCTTGATGCCGGTCTCTTTAGTGAACTGCTCCAACAGACCCGGCGGCACGTACTCCGTCCAGTTATAGAAGTAGAGAGTTTTGCTGTCATCCGACGCTTGTGCGGTGGATAAACCCGCGGCCAGTGCGCCCGCGGTCAGCCAGTAACGCCACGTTTTCATTCTGTTTCCTCTTATTCATCGCCGTGCGTGTCGCCCGGCATGGCTACATAGTTATCGCCGCGTGCGGTCACGCAGCAGCAGCTGGCTACAGGCAACCAGCAGCAGCGACAGGGTCATCAGGATGGTAGCCAGCGCATTAACCTCTGGCGACACGCCGACCTTGACCATCGAGTAAATTTTCAGCGGCAGGATCTCAAATCCTGGCCCGGTAACAAATGACGAGACCACCACATCATCCATCGACAGGGTAAAGCTCAGCAGCCAGCCTGCGGCCACTGCTGGCATCGCCAGCGGCAGAATGATTTTGCGTAAAATGGTCATTTCGCTGGCGCCCAGATCTTTCGCCGCCTCCAGCATGCGTACGTCAAAGCCTTTTAGCCTGGCATAAACGGTGATCACCACAAACGGCAGGCAAAAGGTGATATGCGAAAACAGCAGCGACCAGAAACCGAGCGAGATGCCGAGCAGCATAAACAGCACCAGCAGCGAAATCGCCATCACGATATCCGGTGACATCAGCACCACAAACAGCATGCCGCTGACAAATGGCTTGCCGCGGAAATGAT
Organism: Duffyella gerundensis; assembly: GCF_001517405.1. Taxonomy (NCBI): domain Bacteria; kingdom Pseudomonadati; phylum Pseudomonadota; class Gammaproteobacteria; order Enterobacterales; family Erwiniaceae; genus Duffyella; species Duffyella gerundensis. The sequence goes on from NZ_LN907827.1 coordinate 1,589,105, forward strand.
AGCGGTAAAGCGCCACCGCGGTCAGCGAGCCGATCAGCGTGGCAAAGGTGGCGGAAAGTACGCCCATGATCAGCGAATGGCGCGCTGCTTCGATCAGGCTGTCGTTGTTAACCAGCAGGCGATACCATTTGCCGCTGAAGCCCTGCCAGTTAATGCCGAAGCGCGAAGCATTAAACGAATTGACGATCAAAATCGCAATCGGGATATAAAGCCAGGCGTAAATGACGGCCATAAAGCCGCCGCGGAGCAGGCGTCCGGTCATGTCAGATCCACCTTGTTATTCAGCAGCCGCGCGGCACGCCAGTAAATCAGCAGCAGCAGGCCCATCACCAGCGTCAGCACGATGCTGGTGGCGGCTCCAAACGGCCAGTCGCGAATGTTCAGGAACTGGCTTTTGATCACGTTGCCGATCAGCAGGTTCTTTGCGCCGCCCAGCAGATCGGCGACGAAAAACAGCCCCATGGCTGGCAGCAGCACCAGCAACGAACCGGCGACGATGCCGGGCAGGGTCAGCGGCAAAATGATGCGCCAGAAGGTTTGTAGTTTGCTGGCGCCGAGATCGCGTGCCGCTTCCAGCAGCGCGCTATCCAGCTTCTCCAGGCTTGAGTAGAGCGGCATCACCATAAACGGCAGCAGAATATAGACCAGCCCGAGTATCACCGCCTGTTCGGTATAGATAATGCGAAACGGCGTCTCAATCAGCCCGAGGCTCAGCAGAAAATCATTCAGCCAGCCGCGCGTGCTGAGGAAAAGCTTGAGGCCATAAATACGGATCAGCGAGTTGGTCCAGAACGGCACGATCAGCAGAAACAGCATCAGCGGACGCAGCCTGGCGGAGAGTGTGGTCAGGCACCAGGCGAACGGATAGCCGAGCAGCAAACAGCAGGCGGTGGCGATCAGCGCCATGTTGAACGAGTGCATCAGCACATCGGCGTAGAGCGGATCGAGCAGGCGGCTGTAATTGTCGAGTGTGAACACCATGCTGATGATATGGGCGTCATCGCGGGTCAGAAAGCTGGTGCCAACAATCAGCAGATTGGGGAAAAAAACAAACAGCAGCAGCCAGCCGACAATCAGCGTGATAATGCCTTTTTGCAGCAGATTACGTCGCATGTTCATCGGCCAGCACCACCTCCCAGCCCGATACCCAGTTCACCGCCATTTTTTGATTCAGCGAGTGGTCAAAATCGGGATCGTCTTCGTTAAAGAATTCGCTGACCGTCACCAGCTTGTGATTCTCCAGCTCCACGGTGGATTCCAGCGTCATGCCTTTGTAGTTGCGCTCGCGCACATAGCCGATCAGGCCTTCAGCGTGCGCCTCCTCGGCCACCTCTTCCACGCGCAGATCTTCCGGGCGCAGCAGCACGTTGAGCCGATCGCCCGCGCTGACCGCAAACGGCACGCTCAGCTCGCACTCATGGCCTTCCACCCGCGCCCGCACGCGGCCGTCGGCCAATGGCGCCAGCACCACGGCCTCAAAGACGTTAATTTCGCCGATAAAGCGCGCCACGAACAGGTTTTTCGGTTCTTCATAGATTTCGCGCGGCGTGCCGTCCTGTTCGATAAAGCCGTCGCGCATCACTACGATGCGATCGGACATGGTCAGCGCCTCTTCCTGATCGTGGGTAACAAACACAAAGGTGATGCCGAGCTTACGCTGCAGCGCTTTCAGCTCGTTTTGCATCTGCTTGCGCAGCTTGTAATCCAGCGCGGAGAGCGACTCGTCGAGCAGCAGGACCTTGGGACGATTGACCACCGCGCGGGCGATCGCCACGCGCTGCTGCTGACCACCGGAAAGCTGATGCGGTCGCCGGGTGGCAAACTCCTCCAGCTGCACCATCGCCAGCGCCTCGTTAACGCGCTGGGTGATCTCCGCCGCCGGGGTTTTCTGCATGCGCAGGCCAAAGGCGACGTTTTCAAACACCGACATATGTGGGAACAGCGCGTAGCTCTGAAAGACCGTGTTGACGTGGCGATGCTCAGCGGGCGTGGCGGTGATATCTTCACCGTCGAGCATCAGTACGCCAGCGTCGCTCTGCTCCAGCCCGGCAATCAGCCGCAAAATGGTGGTCTTGCCGCAGCCGGAAGGGCCGAGCAGGGTGATAAATTCACCGTGGCGGATGGTGAGATTAAAATCGGCAATAATCGATTTGCCGTCAAAAGCTTTACTGATGCCAGAAAGCGTAACCAGCGCCTGTTGCGCGCGTGTTTGCGTCATTTTAGTCACTCAGTGGTTAAGTTGCCGAATGGCCGATCGCGCCGCAGCGCATGCTCAGACCCCGTGAAGGGCGGGATGATACCTGAAAAAAGCGGCAATGGCATGGCCGCATGCTGGCAACGGCAAACGGCGGCGAGCAGCAGGCCGCCGCTCGCCAGAGAGAGCTTAGCGACGCGGGCGTAACAGCAGCAGCGTCAGGCTAAAAGAGAGGGTCAGCGCCATGATCACGCCGAGCACGGCGTAGATAAACCACGGGCCGATGTAGGCGGGCAGGCTGAAAATGCTCGACAGAATATAGCCATAGAGCCGCACGCCAAAAAAGGCGATAAACGCCGACGCGCAGGCGCTGGCTATGATGGTGGAGACAAAGGCCTTTTTATGCCGCGTCAGCACGCCAAACAGCGCCGGTTCGGTGATGCCGAGCAGGGCGGAAATTGCTGCCGACAGCGTGACCGTGCGATCCTCACTCTGTCGGTTAAGAAACCAGACGGCGAAGGTGGAGCCAGCGATCGCCATGTTGGCCATAAACATCATGGGCATCAGCATGTCATAGCCGCGATCGGTGAAATTCTGCAGGGCAATCGGCGTCATGGCGTGATGCATGCCGGTCAGCACCGCCAGCGGACGAATCGCCCCGACCACCAGGCCCGCCAGGCTGGCGGAGAAGCCGAACAGCCCCTCAATCAGCCACGCTAACCCCTTGCCCAGCCAGATCCCCGCCGGACCGATCACCGTCAGCGCAACCAGCGCGGCGATAAACAGCGTCAGCGTCGGCGTAAAGACGGTTTTCAGCACCGTCGGCATGATGCGATCGACGCCGCGATGAATATAGCTCAGCGCCAGTACCGAGAAGATCACTGGAATCACGCTGGAGGCGTAGTTAAAAATCGGCACCGGCAGCATCTCAAACAGCCAGAAGGTGCTGACGGCGCCCGGCGCATGGCTGGCCAGCGCTTTCGCTGCATCAATCAGCGTGGGATACATCAGGCAGGCGGCCACCGCGGCGGCCAGGTATTCATTGGTGCGAAACATTTTTGCCGCCGAGACGGCGAGAAAAAAGGGCAGGAACCAGAATACGCCGCTGGCGATCAGGTCGATGATCAACACCGTCTGGCTCTGCGCCGACAGTACCTTCAGCGCCACCAGTCCGGCCAACAGTCCTTTAATCATGCCGGCACCGGCGATAGCGGGCACGATCGGGCCAAACACACCGGACACGGTATCCATAAACAGCGAGATCGTGCTTTTACGTGCGCGCTTTTCAGCCGGTACCGCGCTGTTATCAAGGTTAAGCTGCGCCGTTAACGGCTGGAACCAGCTGTTAACCTGCGGCCCGACAATAATCTGAAACTGGTCATTCTGTATTTGCGCGCCCAGCACGCCGGCCAGGCTTTTTATTTGTTGCTGATCGACTTTGCGATCGTCAATTAAATCGAAGCGCAGACGGGTCATGCAGTGCCAGACGTTGTTGATATTTTCCCTGCCGCCGACGCCATCAATGATCTTATTAATTATGCTGGGGTTGCTCATGTTTTACTGCTCCTGTGAACGCGCCTGGTGATAGCACTAACGCGAGCTGAGTCTATGTGAGTCGGCGTGGTAAAACCAACCAATAAAAATTGATTTAGCTCACACAATCACGCTGTAAAAGGCCTTATGTGGAACGTTTATGCCAATTGGTCCGTTTTTTCGTCTCTTTATCGCAGCGGCGTGAACCAAAATAAAGTAGTGGCAAAACGCGCCCGGAGGCGGGAATAATAACGGCACATCCGGCACTGTTATTCACCGGCCGCGTTATATTTGGGAGCTGTTATGACGCCTACGCGTATTACCAATATTGAATGTTTTATTACCAAACCCGACCGGCATAATCTGGTGGTGGTGCGCGTCAGCACCGACAAAAATATCACCGGCCTCGGCTGCGCCACCTTTCAGCAACGGCCGCTGGCGGTAAAAACCATGGTGGAGGAGTATCTGAAGCCGCTGCTGATGGGCCGCGATGCCAACCACATCGAAGATCTCTGGCAGATGATGATGGTGAACGCCTACTGGCGGAACGGACCGGTGATCAACAACGGCGTTGCCGGTATCGATATGGCGCTATGGGACATCAAAGGTCAGCTGGCGGGAATGCCGCTGTATCAGCTGTTTGGCGGCAAATCGAAAGATGCGATTGCGGTCTACAGCCACTGCGCGGCGGAATCGCTGGCGGCGCTCTATCCGCAGGTAGACGCCTTGCAGGAGGCAGGCTATCGCTACGTGCGCTGTCAGCTCGGTTTTTATGGCGGCACGCCGCAGCAGCTGCATGCCACCCGTGAACCGACGCCAGGTGCCTATTACGATCAGGATGAGTACATGGCCAACACCGTGGCGATGTTCAAAGCACTGCGCGAAAAATACGGTATGCGCCTGCACATTCTGCACGATGTGCATGAACGGCTCTTTCCGCAGCAGGCCATTCAGCTGGCGAAAGCGCTGGAACCCTATCAACCCTATTTTATTGAAGATATTGTGTCACCGCAGCAGAGCGGCTGGCTGGAGCAGGTGCGGGCGCATGCCAGCGTGCCGCTGGCGATGGGCGAGCTGTTTAACAATCCGGCAGAATGGCACGATCTGATCGTCAACCGGCGCATCGATTTTATCCGTTGCCATGTGTCACAAATCGGCGGCATTACGCCAGCGCTGAAGCTGGCGGTGCTTTGTCAGGCGTTTGGCGTACGCCTCGCCTGGCACGGGCCGCCGGATATGACGCCGATCGCCGTGGCGGTGAATACCCATCTCAATATTCACCTGCACAACGCCGCGGTGCAGGAATATCTTCCCGCCGATGCGGCAACCCAGGCGGTGTTTCCCGGCGCGCCGGTGGCCGAAGGCGGCTATCTCTATCCCGGCGAGCTGCCCGGCATCGGCGTGGGCTTTGATGAGACGCAGGCCGCCGCGTATCCGCTGGTGTACCGGCCCCATGAGTGGACGCAGAGCCGCTTGCCCAATGGCGCCATGCACACGCCTTAGTCGCCGGTGCGAAAGCGCAGATTGTCGTGATTAAACGGAATCACGTAGGTGCAGGCGTAATGAATGTCGATCACGTCGCTCATGATATAGATTCGCCCGCCTTCCAGAATGCCGCGATGCTGAATATGCATCGCGGGCTGCCCACGTTTACAACCCAGCAGCGCCGCCTGCGCCTTGTCGACCGCCACCGCTTCATAGCGGGTCAGCGAATGCGAAATACGCAGGCCTTTGGCCATCACATAGCGTTGCAGTGAGCTTTCGATCACTCGCTGGTTGAGATCGGCAAAATCGGCGGCGGGCAGGCTGGAGGTTTCAATTTGCGTGCAGCGCTGATCGACATAGCGCAGGCGGCAAAATTGCCAGACATAGTCATTGTCGCCGAGGGCGAACGCCTGCTGCTGATCGCTGTCCGGCAGCTTTTTATGCAGGTTGATCATGCGATAGTGCATCTGATCAAAGCGCTTCTCGGTGATCGAGTTGTAGATCAGCGGGTTGTTACGCGCCTCGGCGGAAACATAAATCCCTGAACCCTGCACGATGCGAATAATGCCAATGCTCACCAGCTTTTCCAGCGCCTGACGAATGGTAAAGCGCGACACGCCATATTCCTCTGCCAGCTGTCGCTCCGGCGGCAGTCGCTGCAACGGCTCGGCGCTGTGCTGATAAATTTTGCTCAGCAGATCCTGAGCAATAAACTCTTTTTTCTTCATCCTGACTTTCCGATCGACGCGGGGTGGTAAAGCGCACTACGCTTTAGTATCAATAGCATGATGTGAAACAAGGCGAAGCGCCGCCAGGACGTCAATAATCACAACGGCCTGTTCTGAGGGATAAATAATGACACAATTACTTGAGCGTTTTTTAGATTACGTCGCGATTGAAAGTCAGTCACGACCGCAGGCACGGACTGTACCGAGCTCGGAAGGGCAGTGGCTGATGGCCAGAAAGCTGCAGGAAGAGCTGCTGGCGCTGGGCTTTGTTGATGTGACGCTAAGCGATCACGCGGTGGTAATGGGCACCTTGCCCGCCAATGTTGACTGGCCGACGCCGGTGATTGGCTTTATTTCCCACATGGATACGTCGCCTGATTTCACGGCGAAGCACGTTGCACCACAAATTATTGAAGACTATCGCGGCGGAGACATTGCGCTGGGCAACGGTGAAGAGGCGCTATCGCCGGTGATGTTTCCGGTGCTGCATCAACTGATTGGCCATACGTTAATTACCACCGACGGTAAAACGCTGCTGGGCGCTGATGATAAAGCGGGTATCGCTGAAATCATGACCGCCATGGCGGAGCTGGCGGCCAGCGATCGTCCACACGGTGCCATTCGCGTCGCCTTTACGCCAGACGAAGAGATCGGCCGCGGCACCGCGCATTTTGATGTCGAAGGTTTTGGCGCCGACTGGGCCTACACCATGGATGGCAGCGGCGTTGGCGAGTTTGAATTTGAAAACTTCAATGCTGCCTCCGCCACGGTGGTGATCAAAGGTAACAATGTGCATCCCGGCTCGGCAAAAGGCGTGATGGTCAACGCACTGGATCTGGCAATGCGTTTTCACAGCGAGCTGCCACCGGGCGAAACGCCGCAAAACACCGCGGGCTATGAGGGCTTTTTCCATCTGCATCAGGTGAAAGGCGGCGTTGAGCAGGCGGAGTTACACTATATCGTGCGTGATTTTGACCGCGATAATTTCGAAAAGCGCAAACAGCTGCTGGTGGATCTGGCGAAGCGCCTGAGCCGCGGCCTGCAGGCGGATTGTCATATCAACGTGCAGCTGGAAGATACCTATTTCAACATGCGCGAGAAAGTGGAAATCTATCCGCACATTATTGAGCTGGCGCTGACCGCGATGCGTGACTGTGGCATTGAGCCACAGGTTAAGCCGATTCGTGGCGGCACCGACGGCGCATCATTGTCCTGGATGGGGCTGCCATGCCCGAATATCTTTACCGGCGGCTATAACTATCACGGCAAGCATGAGTTCGCTTCGCTTAACCAGATGGCGCAGGCGGTGCAGGTGATTGTGCGCATCGCAGAGCTGGCGGCGGAGAAAAAATCGAGCTGATGCTCGGGCGGGCGGCACCTTCGCGGTGTCGCCTGCATCATCGCATTTCCTGCCACGCTCACAGAAAGATTGTTTGTTCCACTCGGTTATTATTTTCCCACCTGTCGGAAATTTCACATTTTAATCGCTAAATGCGTCCGCGCTGCGTACTTGCATTACACTCGCTTCATCTGCTCATCAATGAATAAAAGGAATAACAATATGAAAATCACTCACGGTTTATATGCAGGCGCACTGATGGCTATTTCCGTAACGGCGGGCGCAGCAGAACCAACGGCAATGAAAAATCCGCTGAGCGTACACGTTCTTAATTTACAGACCGGCGTGCCGACGGCCGATATCACAGTGGAACTGGAGCAGAAACAGCAGGATAAGTGGGTGAAGCTGGCCAGTGGCGTGACCGATAAAAATGGCCGTATCCCGGCGTTATATCCGCAGGATAAGCCTGTCGCCAGCGGCGTATATAAAGTGGTGTTTAAAACCGGCGATTATTATCAGAAAATGAAACATAACACCTTCTTCCCGGAAATTCCGGTGATCTTCAACATGGAAAATAAAGGCGAGCATTACCATATTCCATTACTGCTGAGTCAGTACGGTTATTCTACCTATCGTGGTAACTGATCGACAATAACGGCGATTTCCGCGCGGTCAGGCGGTAAGAAAAGGGCGCTCAGAGTAGAATGAGCGCCCTTGCTGTTACTCTTCTTCGCTAAAATACCAGTAGCCGCTGTTCACTAGCGCCGCCAGTTGTGCCAGCACGGACGGATCGTCCAGCGCCTCGCCCAGCTGCGCAATGCCAAGGGTATGATGATGGGCCAGCGCAGTTAACACTTCCGGACGCGCGCACTCAATCTGCTCGCCGTTAACAAACACCGCACCTTCCAGCGTCAGCACGCGCAGGCCGCCAAGGCGACTCAGGGTGTCACCCTGCTGCAGCGCATCGTAGATCTCATCAGGCTGATAAGGCGGTTCTGGCGGAGCCAGATCCAGCTCGTGACGCGTCTGCGAGATAAACTCACCAAACCACTGCTTAAACTGCTCTGGCTGATCGATCACGTCGATCATCAGCTGGCGAATGCCTTCTATTTCCTCTGGCAGGATAGTGGAAGGGCAGTCGCGCGCCGGAACATCAGGATCGGTAAAGCGTTTGCCGCCCAGCTCATGCGCCAGCACGTAATCCGCAAAGCCGCTGATCAGTTCGCGGCCGCTTGGCGCGCGAAAACCCACGGAATAATTAAGCGCATTTTCCAGCGACCAGCCTTCGTGCGGGAATCCCGGCGGAATATAGAGAATATCGCCCGGCTCCATCTCTTCATCGATGATGGCGTCGAAGGGTTCGACCTGCAGCAGATCGGGATGCGGGCAGTGCTGTTTCATGGGCACTTTGTCGCCTACGCGCCAGCGACGACGACCCATGCCCTGAATAATAAAGACATCGTATTGATCGAGGTGCGGGCCGACGCCACCACCCGGCACCGAGAACGAGATCATCAAATCGTCGGTGCGCCAGTCCGGCAGTGCACGGAAGGGCTGCATCAGCGCCGCCGACGGCTGATGCCAGTGGTTAACCGCCTGCACCAGCAGCGACCAGTTGTTCTCACCCAGATGGTCGAAGCTCTCAAACGGGCCGTGACCTACCTGCCAGTTGCCGTCCTGATGGCTGACCAGTCGGCTGTCGACCTCATTTTCCATCGCCAGCCCGGCCAGCTCATCAGGAGAAAGGGGATCGACAAAGTTTTTGAAGCCGCGCTTCAGCAGTACCGGGCGTTTTTGCCAGTAGCGCTGGATAAAGTCGGGCCAGTCGAGATCAAGCTGATAATCCATAAGACATTCCATTCAGGCGATAAATTGCAGCAAGTATAACAGTGCCAGCCGCTTTCTACTCGTGGTGATGCGCCACTTCCTGGCGTCCAAAGGTGACGACCATGCGCGCGCCGCCGAGTGGGCTGGTTGACGCCACGATTTCGCCGGCATACTGCTCCAGAATATCGCGCGCCACTGCCAGCCCCAGCCCCTGACCGGGGCGCAGCGTGTCGGCCCGCTGGCCACGCAGGAAAATCAGCTCACGCTTGCTTTGTGGAATACCGGGGCCGTCATCTTCAACCCGCAGCGTCAGGCTTTCGCCATGTTGCTGAGCGCTGACCTCAACAAACTCAAGGCAATATTTGCAGGCGTTATCGAGAATGTTGCCCATCACTTCCATAAAATCATTTTGATCGCCGAGGAAGACCGTTTCCGGTGAGATATCCAGGCTGATCGATACGCCTTTACGCTGATAGACCTTGTTGAGGGCGGAGCAAAGACTGTCGAGCAACGCTGACGCGGAATGCAGTTCGCGCTGCAGCGGATTGTGATCGGCCTGCATGCTGGCGCGATGCAGATAGTAGCCAATCTGCTGTGAGATGCGGCTGATCTGCTCCAGCATCACCGGCTCCGCCTGTTCCACGGTAAAGTTTTTACCGCCGCGCAGCGAACGCAGCGTGCTTTGTAGCACCGCCAACGGCGTTTTCAGGCTGTGAGTCAGATCGGCCAGCGTGGTGCGATAGCGGGTGTAGCGCTGCCGCTCGTTGTCCAGCAGCAGGTTAAGATTGCGCACCAGGCTAACCAGCTCCTGCGGGGGATGCGGATCGAGCGATTCTCGCTGATTGGTTTCCAGCTCGCGGATCTGACCGGCCAGATGACCGATCGGCCGCAGGCTCCAGTGCGCCGCCAGCCAGAGCAGCGGGATTACCAGCAGCAGGTTGAGCGCCAGCACATAGCTGAACCAGGACCAGACCACGTCAGAGTGCTGCAACTCCTGCGGAATGGTATCCACCACCACAATGGTCAGCGCGGGCAGATTAGTGGTCGCCTCATAGCGATTGACCGCCACCGAGTGGGTAAAAGTGTCATCGCCGTCACCGTCGTAGGCGTGCAGTTTTTTCTGTGAAGCCTGATCGTTGGCCAGCGCTTCCTGGCTGGTGCGATTATTGGTATCGATTTCATAAAAGTCCGGCTTTTGTAGCCATTCCGGGCGGATCTTTTGCCGAATCTTTGGCACATCGCGCTGCTGCCAGAGCAGCTTGCCGCGCTCATCATAGATAAACACCAGCGTCGGAAAATTCAGCGTCATGCGTTCCGGCTGGGCGATGGTCAACTTCTGGTTCTGCCACTGCGCCAGCGTATAGAACAGGTTGCTCTCACCGCGCATCACGCGATAGGTGTTTTTATCGAAGCTCACCACGTAACCGATCACCGCTACCAAACCGTACGAGAGCGACAAAAACAGCACCACGGCGGCGGTAGCGAGCAGGAAACGGGCGCGCAGGGAAAAAGGGCGCTGGCGGTTAAACAGCTTCATTGGTCAGAGATCAAAGCGGTAGCCCTGACCGCGCACGGTAGTGATGACATCACCCTCATGTTCAGCCTGCATCTTCTTGCGCAACCGACCCATTAATACGTCGATAGTGTGGCTTTCGCGGAGTTCGGCGTCGGGGTAAAGCTGCAGCATCAGCGAATCTTTGCTCACGACTTTGCCAGCATTGCGGATCAGCGTCTCAATAATGGTGTATTCAAAGGCGGTGAGTTTGACCGGCTGCGCGTTAATCGCCAGTTCACGGCGTGACAGATCAACCTGAAACGGCGGCAGGCTGATAATTTGCGAGGCGTGTCCGCTGTTGCGGCGCATCAACGCTTGCAGGCGCGCGGCGACCTCTTCGATGTGAAAAGGTTTGGTAACGTAATCATCGGCACCCGCTTCCAGCGCCTCGACTTTCGCCTGCCAGCCTTCACGCGCGGTCAACACCAGCACCGGCTGCTTAACGCCCTGGCCACGCCAGCGGCGGATCAGCGCCATACCATCTTCGTCAGGCAGGCCGAGATCGACCAGGGCGATATCCGGCGCATGCTCGCTGAGAAAATAGTCAGCTTCTTTCGCATCTTCTGCGGCGTCCACCTGATGACCCATGTCGCGCAGCTGCACGGCAAGATGATGGCGTAATAATGCATTGTCTTCGACAACCAGTACGCGCATAGCGTTGTCCTGTATTCCGGAGTGAGGGAGCAAAGTATAAAGGCGAGGAGCTAAACAGGATATTAACGCGAGCCAGGGAGACTGGCTCGCAGAAAGATTATTTTAATTCATCAACCATTTTAATGGCGCGGCCGATGTAGTTGGCGGGGGTCATCTGCTTGAGACGGGCTTTCTCTTCTTCCGGCAGCGCAAGGCCGTCGATAAAGGCCTGCATGCCCGCAGCGTCAACGCGTTTACCGCGCGTCAGCTCTTTGAGTTTTTCATACGGCTTTTCGATGCCGTAGCGACGCATCACCGTTTGTACCGGCTCGGCCAGCACTTCCCAGTTGTGATCCAGCTCATCCAGCAGGCGTTCGCGGTTCACTTCCAGTTTTGAAATGCCTTTCAGCGTAGCCTGATAGGCGATCAGCGCATAGCCGACGCCGACGCCGAGGTTGCGCAGCACGGTGGAATCGGTCAGATCACGCTGCCAGCGGGAAACCGGCAGTTTGCTCGCCAGATGCTGCATCATGGCGTTAGCCAGGCCAAGGTTGCCTTCGGAGTTTTCGAAGTCAATCGGGTTGACCTTGTGCGGCATGGTGGATGAGCCAATCTCGCCAGCAATGGTTTTCTGCTTGAAATGGTTCAGCGCCACGTAGCCCCAGATATCGCGGTCGAAATCGATGAGGATCGTGTTGAAGCGCGCCATGCAGTCAAACAGCTCGGCAATATAGTCGTGCGGCTCAATCTGCGTGGTGTACGGGTTCCAGGTGATACCCAGCGAGGTAACAAAGGCTTCACTGAACTGGTGCCAGTCTACTTCCGGATAGGCGGCGATATGCGCGTTGTAGTTGCCAACGGCGCCGTTGATTTTGCCGAGGATTTCCACGCGCTCCAGCTGGCGCAGCTGGCGTTCCAGACGGTAAGCGACGTTGGCCATCTCTTTACCCATGGTCGACGGCGTAGCCGGTTGGCCGTGGGTGCGCGACAGCAGCGGAATATCGCGGTACTGCACGGCTAGATCTTTCACCGCATCAACGATCTGATGCCAGTAAGGCAGCACCACGTCGCGACGGGCGGTTTCCAGCATCAGCGCGTGGGAAAGGTTATTGATATCTTCAGAGGTACAGGCGAAGTGAATAAATTCAGAGACCGCATGCAGCGCGGGCACGCTTTCCACTTTTTCCTTCAGAAAATATTCCACCGCTTTCACATCATGGTTGGTGGTGCGTTCGATGGTTTTAATGCGCGCGGCGTCAGTTTCAGCAAAATCAGCCACGATTTGGTCAAGGTAAGCGTTTGCGTCGGCATCAAATGCAGGAACTTCCATGATCTCTGCGGTCGCAGCCAGTTTTTGTAACCAGCGAACTTCAACCTCAACGCGAAATTTCAGCAGGCCATATTCGCTGAAAATGCCGCGCAGCGGACTGACTTTATCGCCGTAACGACCATCGACCGGTGAGACGGCGGTCAGAGAGGATAATTCCATCGGTGCAACTCCTGAAACGTTTGACAGTAAGCGTCGGCCTGATTACCAGGCCGGACCCAGTTTTTCCAAAATAGCTTTCGCCTCGTTAACGAGACGGGAACGCGAAAACATCAGCTGCAGTCGTCCGCCGCCCGCCTGTTGCCAGAGCACGGCGCTGCGAATGCCAGCCAGCAGCGTGGCGCGCACTTTGCTCTGTACCTGTGAATTTTGCAGGATAGCGGTGGAGCCGGTGACCTGAATGCGCGGGCCAAGCGGGCTAATGACATCAACATAGATGCCCGCCATGGCGCTGAGAATGGTGTCTGATTCCAGCGGATAGTGCGCCAGTTGTCGGTCGAGCTGGGCAATGCGCTGGGCAAGATCGTTCATTGCCTGCTTGTTGCCGTGCAGCTTGCGCTCCAGCACCATCAGGCTCAGGGTATAACGGGTGAGTTCAGCGCTGGCGCCCTGACGGCTCGGCGAATTCAATACCGCAATCAGGCTTTCCAGCCCGAGGCGCAGGTTGGCAGGATCGTTACCGTAGACCGCCAGCGTGGACGACGGATTGAGGTCGAGCAGGCTACGCAGCGAAACCTCCAGCGCGGCGTTGTCCGCCTGACCCTGATGCGCCAGCTGTTGAACCAGCTGAGCTGACTGACAGATGCCCGCCAGCGCCAGGGTAATATCAAAATAATTTTTAGCCACGGTTACTCCTGTTTACGCGTTGCCGTTCGCCAGCGTCCGACGTCATTATGATACAAACGGCACGCGCTCTTCGATGATGCCGCCGCCAAGGCAATGCTCATCAAGATAAAACACCGCTGACTGGCCCGGCGTCACCGCCGCTACCGGCTCATCAAAACGCACTTCAATACGATCGTCAGCCAGCGGCGTGATAGTGCAGGGAATATCAGCCTGACGATAACGGGTTTTCACCGTACAGCGCAGTGGGGCGGTCAGCGGCTCACGGTCGACCCAGTGCAGCTGCTGCGCAATCAGGCCCACCGACATCAGGCGCGGGTGATCGCCACCCTGGGCCACAATCAGGCGATTGCTGGCGACGTCTTTATCGACTACATACCAGGGATCGTCGTTGCTCTCTTTCAGGCCGCCGATGCCCAGGCCTTTCCGCTGGCCCAGAGTGTGATACATCAGACCCTGATGTTCGCCGACTACCGCGCCATCAACGGTTTCAATGACGCCCGGCTGTGCGGGCAGATAGCGCGCGAGGAAATCGCGGAATTTACGTTCGCCGATAAAACAGATGCCGGTTGAATCTTTTTTCTTCGCGGTGACCAGCTCCAGCTCTTCTGCCAGGCGGCGCACTTCCGGCTTGGCCAGTTCGCCGACCGGGAACAGGCTTTGTGCAATCTGTTCGTGGCTCAGGGTATAGAGGAAATAACTCTGGTCTTTGTTGTCATCCAGCCCGCGCAGCAGGCGGCTTTTGCCGTCGACATCCTGACGGCGCACATAGTGGCCGGTGGCGATGAAATCGGCGCCGAGATCTTCAGCGGCAAACTCGAGGAAAGCTTTGAATTTGATCTCTTTGTTGCACAGGATATCGGGGTTCGGCGTGCGGCCCGCCTTATACTCTTCAAGGAACAGCTCAAACACGTTGTCCCAGTACTCGGCGGCAAAGTTTATTTTGTGCAGCTTCATCCCAAGCTTGTCGCAGACCGCCTGTGCATCTGCCAGATCGTCCGCCGCGGTGCAATATTCCTCACCGTCATCTTCCTCCCAGTTCTTCATGAACAGGCCTTCGACCTGGTAACCCTGCTGCTGCAGTAACCAGGCGGAAACGGAAGAATCGACGCCGCCGGACATCCCGACGATCACTTTTTTCTGGCTGTTGTCAGACATGGGCACTCACGCTACTCGAAATGAAATAAAAACAGGCGACATATGCTATCACGCACCTGCGCGTTGCGCACCCTCGCTAAACGGCCACTGGAAGGCGCTAATCAGCGTCAGCGGGTAGCGCACATTTTGCTGCCAGAGCCGCACGCTCTCGGCTACCAGCGGCGATCGCAGGTTAGGGGCCTGTAACACCGCCGTTGGTGGCAGCCACAGGCAGCGCGTAATGTCGCTGTCCTGTGGCGCGGTGGCGGCCATCTCAGGCAGATCCAGGCTGAAAAGAAAGCGCACAAAAGGCGTATTGTCGGGGGCGATCCACTGCTGAACGGCGAGGAAATGCTGCGGCGTGGCGGCAATGCCGGTCTCTTCCCACAGCTCGCGTTCTGCCGCCTGAATCAGCGTTTCATCAGCTTCCAGGTGACCAGCCGGTTGATTCAGCGTCGGCTTGCCGTGCACCCACTCTTCCACCACCAGTAGCTGACCTTGCGCCTGCACCAGCGTGGCGACGGTGACATGAGGTTTGAACATCTCTTCTCCTGATTAGATAACCTGCCGTTATGGCGTATTACGCCGTGGGGTGATAGTCGCGCCATTCGCCGGGTGCCAAATCCTCCAGCGACATGTCGCCAACCGCATAGCGAATCAGACGCAGCGTCGGAAAGCCAATGTGCGCCGTCATGCGCCGAACCTGACGGTTGCGGCCTTCGTGCAGGGTGATTTTCAGCCATTGCGTCGGGATCGATTGCCGCTCACGAATCGGCGGATTACGCGGCCAGAGCCAGGCGGGTTCCGCCACCGCTTCGGCACCTGCCGGTAAGGTTGGGCCATCTTTCAGATTAATGCCATCACGCAGGCGTTGCAGCTGATGCTCTTCGGGCACGCCTTCGACCTGAACAAAATAGGTTTTATGCGTGCGCTTACCAGGCTGGGTAAGGGCCGCCTGCAGCGCGCCGTCATTGGTCAGCACCAGCAGGCCTTCACTGTCGCGGTCGAGCCGACCAGCGGCATAGACGTCGGCGATCGGAATATAATCCTTCAGCGTTTTGCGTCCCGCTTCGTTGGTAAATTGCGGCAGCACGTCATAGGGTTTGTTAAAAAGAATGATGCGTTGTGGACCCGTGACCCGACGGGCCGGGGCGCGCTTGTCGCTGAATCGTTTAAGGCGATGATGTTTAACAGGAGTTTGTCGCATGGGCTTTGCAGTCTGTGAGAATGGGCGCATTATAACGCGAAATTGCGATGATTGGCGCGACGTGAATATTCAAGTAGTATTGACGCGCATCTTACAAATCATTAACAAATAGAGCGCTCGAAGGAGAGGTTAATGGAAAGCAAAGTAGTAATTCCGGCGGAAGGTCAAAAAATCACCCTGGATCAGGGCAAGCTGGTCGTGCCAAACAATCCGGTTATTCCTTACATTGAGGGTGACGGTATTGGTGTCGACGTATCCCCTGTGATGCTGAAAGTGGTTGATGCCGCTGTGAAAAAAGCCTACAACGGCGAGCGTAAAATTTCCTGGATGGAAATCTTTACCGGTGAGAAATCGGTTGAACTGTACGGTCAGGATGTCTGGCTGCCGCAGGAAACCCTGGATTTAATTAAAGAATATCGCGTGGCCATCAAAGGCCCGCTGACGACCCCGGTCGGTGGCGGCATCCGCTCCCTGAACGTGGCGCTGCGTCAGGAACTGGACCTCTACGTTTGTCTGCGTCCGGTGCGCTATTACAAAGGCACGCCAAGCCCGGTTAAACGTCCTGAAGAGACCGATATGGTGATCTTCCGTGAGAACTCCGAAGATATCTATGCGGGTATCGAGTGGAAAGCGGGCTCTGCGGAAGCAGACAAAGTGATCAAGTTCCTGCGCGAAGAGATGGGCGTGAAGAAAATTCGCTTCCCTGAGCAGTGCGGTATCGGCGTGAAGCCGTGTTCAGAAGCGGGCACCAAACGTCTGGTGCGTGCAGCGGTTGAGTACACCATCACCAACGATCGTGACTCACTGACGCTGGTTCACAAAGGCAACATCATGAAGTTTACCGAAGGTTCTTTCAAAGACTGGGGCTACCAGTTAGTGAAAGAAGAGTTCGGCGGCGAGCTGATCGATGGCGGCCCATGGATGAAGTTCAAAAACCCAAACACCGGTAAAGAGATCATCGTTAAAGATGTGATTGCCGATGCATTCTTACAGCAAATCCTGCTGCGTCCATCTGAGTATGACGTTATCGCCTGTATGAACCTCAACGGCGACTACATCTCTGATGCGCTGGCTGCACAGGTTGGCGGTATCGGTATCGCACCAGGCGCCAACATCGGTGATGAATGCGCACTGTTTGAAGCGACCCACGGCACGGCGCCAAAATATGCCGGTCAGGATAAAGTGAACCCAGGTTCCGTGATCCTGTCAGCAGAAATGATGCTGCGTCACATGGAGTGGTTCGAAGCGGCTGACCTGATTGTAAAAGGTGTTGAAGGCGCTATCGCTAACAAGACCGTGACTTACGATTTCGAACGCCTGATGGAAGGCGCTAAACTGCTGAAATGTTCAGAGTTTGGTGATGCGATCATCGAAAATATGTAATCGCGTTCTGTGAGAACAACAACGGGAGCCTGCTGGCTCCCGTTTTTTTTGCCGTCGGTGAGGCTTTCACACATCGCATGTTGGCGGCCACGATCTGATACATCTTTCTTCCCCGCGCATCCGCAGTCTGATCTATTCTTGAGACCAGCGGCTCATCCGCCACCGTTGTGCTTTGTTATCAGCGCCTGATGTCTGGCGCCAGAGATTGGCGAGTAATCAGCATACGGGTCGCATTTTTGTTGTGCGACAGCGGTAATGGCCTGGCCATTACGCGATAATCAGGCGAACATCTTTTTGTGTATTTAACGAATGACTGGCTGGAGAGTTATGAAAAGCGTGCTGCTGTTGGTTTCTTGTTTGCTGCTTGCCGGTTGTGGCATGGGTATCACCTCCCTGATTCCGTCCAGCGATGTCTGTCCAAGCGGCATCGACAGCGTCACCGGGCAGTGTCGTTAATATCGACCGGCCTGCGCCGATAGTGAGCGCAGGCCAGCAGCTTAGCGGCAATGCTGAACAATGCTGAGGCGGTCAGCAAGCACCGTTTCTCCCATTTCAAACGTCTTATAGAAGCGCATATCGGTGCCGCTGCCTTGCGGCGTCAGGTCGACAAACATCGACTCTTCCCATGTATAAACGGTCGTTTTGCCCGGTTTCATTTCCGTATGCGACGTATCATCCTTCGCAATCACCCTCGACGTTGACCAGCCTGAATAAATACACTGGCTAAGCGCCTCCATGCTTTTGCTGCTGGATCCCTGCCAGCTTGGCTGATTCAGCCGCGCATCCTCGACGGAAGAGGTACAGCCCACAACGGCCAGCGGTAAAATAATGGCGAACAGTTTGTTGTAAATCATCTTAACTCCTTCGCGCCTGGCGCGTCAGTGTTGCGGGAATAGCCAATGATTTGATCGTTGTTCTCTGCATTACGCCTTTATCGGTTTGCTTTGCTCCTTCATCTGTCGCCTGACGGGATACGCACGGCGCTCCTGTTTTTGACTATAGAGCAGCTGGCCGCTTCATGCTGGCAGGAGAGGAGGGATTTCGCGAGAAGAGGGGCAGGGAAATGCCGTATTTGAGATCGCCATAAAAAAATCCGGCACGAGGCCGGATTTTCAATATAACAGTATGTCGCCTTTAGCCGTCAAATATACAGCATCTGCATTGGGGTGCGAGCCGCTGTCACCATGTGATGCTGACCTTGTGAGTAAGCCATGGCTGACGTAAAAAAAGACAGAACGCAAAAAGCGTTAATCAACGTCGAAACTCTTTTTCTTTATAGTCCGGCAACATCGCCGGGTGCTGTGTCTAATCTTTGCACAGACATAATAACAAGATTAATCCGATTGCAAAAGAGAAATAATCTATTTTATTTCATATTTTCTTTTTTACCGTCGCACCTTAAAAATGAGGTTAAGCGGCGGCAAGTGCGCGATAAACGGGTATCGCAAAATGAAGATAGACCATGCTGGAAAAGTTGCACGGAAATGACAAAAATAAATTTCAGCGAGCAGACCCGGAATGGCAACCACGCTGACTGCTTACAATCCAGGCGAAACCTGGCGGAAATAGCCGCAGCTCGTCAGTCAGACGTCAGTAAATTGTAAGTTTTTGTCAAAATCAGAGTTGTCTGAATGCTGAGGGGCAGGTCATCTGCGCAGGATAGACCCTGTCGGTCAGGGTAAGTCTGAAACGGCAGGGACGAGCGTCGCTAACTGACCGCGGTTAGCAGCCACACTGGAATTCACCGTTGCTCCGTTGAGGGTAAACATGCGCTGCACTAACTGTTTTGCGCCACTGACGCAGGAGGAGAAGTTTTATCTGCAATCCTGCTGTGAACGTTGCGATCGGGACGCCCGGGTGGTGCAGGGCGAAGCGCATCTGCCGATCAAATCGCCGCGTTATCTGATACGCTGGATCCAATTCTGCTGTCGGCGCTGCTGGTTTCGCCTGCAGGGCCAGCATTAATCCTTTCTATAAGACGTCAGGTACTATGGCTTTTAAAGCACTGTTTCAGCGTCTGGCACAATCACCTTTCCGCCAGCGCTTCCATTTGGGTTATCGGGAATATGTTTACAGCCAAAGCAAAGGCGCGGCGGCGCTGAACGAACATGCTACAGCGTTTATCGCTGAACGCCTGGCCGCCGCAGAGCCTGCGCACGATGGTAAACAGACGCCAATGCGAGGGCATCCGGTATTTATTGCCCAACACGCCACCGCCACCTGCTGTCGTGGCTGCATTGAAAAATGGCATGCGCTTCCTCGTCATCAGCCGCTGACCGCGGCGCAACAGGATTACCTGGTTAGCGTGATCATGCACTGGCTGCATCACGAGATGCAGCGACCGATCCCGCCTGCACCCACGCCGAAATCTGCCGCGACTTCTGCGCAGCTGTCGCTGTGGTGACCGCGGGCAGTTAATGCTTTCCCCCATCCGCTGCCGAAAAAACATGCAATTTCCTGATGTATGATCAGGCAAATTTGCTACTTACGTCACATTCAGACATCAAGTTTTCCCTGGCTCTGCCGATTTACTCAGCCGCGACGTTCACAAAAAAATGCCGATGCATGCGCTACATCGGTACGTCGCTTGTTGGCTCTTATTTGCCGACGGGGTGCAAGCAATCGCAAGTCATTACTTCAGCGGCGACGTCAGCCGGAACAGATGGGCCATCACCTCTCCGTGTTGCTGCAAACTTAAAAGGGAATCTGTCATGGTATCAATCAAAAATATGAGAGTGGGTGTGCGTCTTGGCGCCGCATTCGGCCTGGTTATCCTGTTGCTGATTATTGTCAGCGCGACGGCAGTCATCAAAACCGGCAGCATTAATCACGCGATCGATAAAATCATCAACGATCGTTACGTCAAAGTCCGTCTCGCCTTTGACGTGCGTGACGGCGTCAATGAACAGATTAAATATCTGCGCGGCATGGTAATCGACGTCACGCGCCCGGAGCAGAACGTTAAGCGTTTTACCCAGCTGGAGGAGGCGACCCAAAAAACCAATGCGGCTATTGAGCGAATCTCCCAGCTGCAAACCACGGCGATTGGGCAGCAGAAGATCAAATCTCTGAAGGAAGCCTCGCAGGAGTTTGAACGGGTGAAGCAGGAGCTGCTGAGTTTGATCCGCAGCGGCAATGCTGACGTTGCAGCTGACTTTGCCCTGCGCAAAATCACCAACATTCAGAATAACTTTCTCAGCAGCGCGGTGAAGTTTGCTGATTCACAGTCACAGCAGCTGATGGGCGAAGGTGGGAACGCGGTTAATGACGCCTCAACTGCCATTAACGTTACGCTGATTTTTTCCAGCGTCGCTATTCTGGCGGCGATCGCGCTGGGCATGTTTCTAACCGGCTCGATTGTACGTCCGCTGCGCGAAGCCGTAACCATTGCGGAAAACGTGGCGGCAGGCGATCTGCGTACGGTAATCACGGTGAATTCAAAAGATGAAACCGGCCAGCTGATGCACGCGCTGAAAAACATGAACGATAATCTGCTGAACATCGTAACCGAAGTGCGTGCGGGTACCGACCTCATCGCCAACGCCTCCAGCGAAATTTCAGCGGGCAATATGGATCTCTCTTCGCGCACCGAGCAGCAGGCCAGCTCGCTGGAAGAGACCGCATCGGCGATGGAGCAAATGACCTCCACCGTGAAGCAGAATGCCGATAATGCCCGTCAGGCCAATCAGCTGGCGGCGCAGGCCTCCAGCGTGGCGGTCCAGAGCGGCGAAGCGGTTAAGCAGGTGGTGACCACCATGGAAATGATCAACACCTCATCGAAAAAGATTGTCGATATTATCAGCGTCATTGATGGCATCGCGTTCCAGACCAACATCCTTGCTCTGAACGCCGCGGTGGAAGCCGCACGTGCCGGCGAGCAGGGTCGTGGTTTTGCCGTGGTCGCATCAGAAGTGCGCAATCTGGCACAGCGTTCCGCTTCGGCAGCTAAAGAGATTGCTCAGCTGATCGAAGATTCGGTTGCGCGTGTGGAAGAGGGCGGCAAGCAGGTTGCCAATGCCGGCAGCACCATGCAGGAAGTGCTGACCAGCGTGAAAAGTGTGACGGAAATCATGGGGGAAATCTCTATTGCCAGCTCTGAACAGAGCACCGGCATTGATGAAATCAATACGGCGATTACCCAGATGGATCAGGTCACGCAGCAAAATGCTTCGCTGGTGAATCAGTCAGCCGCTGCCGCTCAGGCGATGCAGGAGCAGGCCGATCAGCTGGCGCGCGCCATTCGCGTGTTTAAAACGCATGATGCGGTAGCTGCATAATTGTTTTGGGCCGGCGCGTTGTCCGGCCCAAAATGTTTACCTGCCGTTTAATTTTTTTTAACATAATTGAGACAGGCGCCTGAAAAGCTGTTAGGCTGATTTCTCTTAAAACAAAAATATGAAGGTTTCTATTATTATTCTAAATTTCAAATGTCCCTCTTGCAGCGGACATCAGTATCGTCTCTCCTCGTTCGATGTCACTACAAAAAATCCCCACGGCGCAGTCTGCATCTTTTGTAAATCAATTATGCATGCCAGCTATCGTGACGCGAACGTTTCTGCTCGTTGCTAACCCTTTTTCGTTTCGTCTGGTGCTGACCAGACGCGATGCGCCTGCCAAATAATTAACTCGCTAATAATAACAACGGCAATAATTGTTAAACCTGGCTGGCGCCGATCTGAGATACTCCTTTTCGCCCCTTCAAGAGCTAAGCCACAACAGTGAGTGCCGGAGATAAGCGCCGGATGGGGTTAATAACAGGTCGCCTTTGCGGCCTGTTGTTGTTTCTGCACCGCTTCACTTCCCTGCAAATCATGACGCATCACCTATACTTAAGGTTCATTCACCTAAGGAGATGACCATGTCAGAACGCCACGATCATAATAAGCCTTACCCGGACGACAACGACCTCCACGGCCTGCCAGAAGATGCGCCACATTCGACCAATCCTTACGAAGAAGATGACATGGCGCATGGCCAGGAAGCGCCACAGGAGCAGGGTGAAATTCCGCGTAAGCGTGATGACAGCAAGGATGATCAACAAGATCCGTTTGAACCCAAACAGCCCAAATAACGTCACGCCCGTTCGGGAGTGATCATCTGCCGTAGCGTGCGGCGGCTGGAGGCACTATGTGTGGACGTTTTGCACAATATCGCAGCAGGGATGACTACTTCGCCGCACTTGGCATTGCCAGCGACGAAATAACCCACGATTCGCAACCGATCGGTCGTTATAACGTCGCGCCCGGTACGCGCGTGCTGTTACTTAACGCGCGTGCTGGATCCCTTTCTCTCGATCCTGTTCACTGGGGTTATGCGCCCGGCTGGTGGCAGAAGCCACCCTTAATCAACGCCCGCTCTGAAACCGCAGCCTCAGGCAGAATGTTTGCCTCGCTCTGGCAGCATGGCCGCGCCATCGTCATGGCCGACGGCTGGTATGAGTGGCAACGTGAAGGTAGCCACAAGCAGCCGTGGTTTCTGTACCATCACTCCCGCGAGCCGCTGTTTTTTGCCGCCATTGGCAACGCGCCTTATGACAAAGCCAACGATCAAGAAGGATTTGTCATCGTCACCGCAGCCAGTGATAAAGGGCTGGTGGATATTCATGATCGCTGGCCGCTGGTGCTTACGCCCGACGCGGCACTGGCCTGGCTCGATCCCGCCACTACGGCGGATGAAGCCTGCGATCTGGCGCACAAAGGCGCCCGCAAAGCCGACGAATTTCACTGGCATCCGGTTAGCACGGCGGTGGGCAATCCGAAAAATCAGGGCGCTGATTTAATTAAAGAAAGTGCCCCTGCGGATTAACTCAGCGCTCGCACGGGCGAAAATAAATCCCGATCGCACGCTGCAATCCTCACCTTTTGCCTTCCTCTGCCGATAACCTGTGACAGAAGTGTTGCTGCTTACGCGAAGTGAGAAGGCCGCTGCCGGAGGCGGCCGTCGTCGATATCGCCTGTAACCACTTACCTGTTAATGTTCAGAGGAATACATGGATAATTTTCAAAAAGATATCGACGAAAGAGCGAACCTGACGCTATCAAACCGCTTTGAGCTGCTGCTGTTCCGCCTCGGTTCCTCTTCACCGGAAGAGAAACCGGAGCTGTACGGCATCAACGTATTTAAGCTGCGCGAAATCGTACCGATGACGGCGATCACCAAAGCTGCGGGCATGAAGCCGCCATTGTTAGGAATGGCCAATATTCGCGGTCAGGTGATCCCGGTCATCGATCTGCCCGCCGTCGCCGGTTGTACGCCTTCAACCGGACTGAATCTGTTGCTGGTGACGGAATATGCGCGCAACACTCAGGCGTTTGCGGTGGAATCGGTAGACAACATTGTGCGCCTGGAGTGGAGCAAGGTTCACGCCGCTGAAGCGGGCGTCAGCAGCCGCAATATTACCAGTATCGCCATGCTCGAAAATCAGGAGCAGGGCAGCAATATGGCGCTGGTGCTGGACGTTGAACAAATTCTGTATGACATCATTCCGTCAGCACGCGATGTCAAAACCGAACAGGTCAAAAACAAAACCTTCAACATGCGCCCAGGCTCT
Source organism: Duffyella gerundensis (assembly GCF_001517405.1). Lineage (NCBI taxonomy): Bacteria > Pseudomonadati > Pseudomonadota > Gammaproteobacteria > Enterobacterales > Erwiniaceae > Duffyella > Duffyella gerundensis. The sequence goes on from NZ_LN907827.1 coordinate 1,612,846, forward strand.
ATCGCTATCGTGGCTGAAGATTCGAAAGTGGCCCGTTCAATGCTGGAGAAAGGCCTGAGCGGCATGGGCATTCCAGCTGAGCTGCACAACACCGGCCTCGAAGCCTGGGAAAAGATCAAGATTCTGGCGCAGCAGGCACAGGCCGAAGGCGTACCGATTCGCGACAAAATCTCCATGGTGCTGACCGATCTGGAAATGCCGGAAATGGACGGTTTTACCTTAACGCGCAATATCAAAAGCGATCCGCGCCTGAAAGAGATTCCGGTGGTAATTCACTCATCGCTGTCAGGCAGCGCCAACGAAGATCACGTGCGTAAAGTCGGTGCCAACGGTTATGTGGCCAAATTTGAGATCAACGAGCTCTCTTCGGTTATTCATAAGGTGCTGGAAGAGGCGAACGTACAGCGCACCGCTTGAAGAAAGTGCAGTTAGCACCCATATTTACCTCTGTGACCATAACTGGAGGTGAAAATGGCAAGTGGCTGGGCTTCCGATGGCGCAGTACAGGATCAGATCGACAGCACCGTTAACGACGGCGTGGCGCGAGTGCGCAATGCGGTCGGGCAGGGCGAGAGTGAGGCGTTTTGCCTGGAGTGCGGAGAACCGATTCCTGAAGCGAGACGGCAGGCGTTAAAGGGCGTGAAATTTTGCGTCAACTGCCAGAGCAAGCTGGATCAACAGCAGCATACGGCCAGCCTGTATAACCGGCGCGGCAGTAAAGATAGTCAGCTGCGCTAACCAGAAAAAACCCGCCGACTGGCGGGTTTTTTGTTGATATCCGGTCTGCGTTGGGCAGATTATTCGACGCCGTCGACCAGAATCACCCGATATTCTGCGCCTTTCAGGCGATGCACTTTGGCTGCCTGATAAGCCGGGCTGTGATACCACGCTCGCGCCGCGGCCATGTCCGGGAACTTCAGCAATACCACGCCTTCCGACGCCTGACCTTCCAGCACTTCAAAATCACCGTAGTGTGCCAGCGCGGTTAACGGATGATCGCCACGCGCGTCGGCGGCCATTTTGCTGTAGGTCGCAAGCTCTTCAGCATCGAGGGTGGCATCGCGCACAAACATAATATAAGCACTCATCGTTCTTCTCTCCTTGGGTGACGTTTTCCCCTGCAACATAACCCCGATTCCCCACTGGCAGGCAAGCGCTTTGTGCGCCGGGGCCACTATTTCACATCATGCACAGCCTAAGTCGTTGGCGCAGTTGTTGAATAAACAGCCGACTGACCGTCAGGCTCCGGCAAAATCCTCAGCCTTAACTATACTTAACGCTGTGTCTCATCAACGGGAGGAAAGAATGACTATTCATAAGAAAGCCCAGGCGCATTGGGAAGGCGATTTAAAAAAAGGTAAAGGCACCATTTCTACTGAAAGCGGCGCGCTGAAGCAGCAGCCGTACGGTTTTAATACCCGCTTTGAAGACGCACCCGGCACCAACCCGGAAGAGCTGATCGGCGCAGCACATGCTGGCTGTTTCTCTATGGCGTTATCGATGATGCTCGGTCTGGAAGGTTTCACGCCAACCAGCATCGACACCACTGCTGACGTCTCGCTGGACAAAAAAGATGACGGCTTTGCGATCACCAAAATCGCGCTGAAAAGCGACATCGTGCTGCCCGGCATCGAAAAAGCGGCCTTTGACGCCATCATTCAGAAAGCGAAAGCGGGCTGCCCGGTTTCTCAGGTACTGAATGCTGAGATCACGCTTGAGTACGATCTGAAAAACTGATTCTGCTCAGATGTAAAAAAACCCGCCGCTGGCGGGTTTTTTATTGGCATTCATCGGCTGATTCAGCAGACGCCGAAATCACCCTCTTCGTGATACAGATTCACGGAAGAGGCGGGCACGGTAAGCTCTTTTTTATGCGCATCGTCAATGCGAATGCAGTAAAGCAGATCGTCTTCTACCCGCACCACCTGCATTTTGGGGCCGCCAGTTTTAGACTGCACGAAATCATCAACGTTAAACATGATTCTCTCCTCTTCAGAATGACAAAGCCCGCCAAAAGGCGGGCTCGTAAGCTTAATTCTGGTGACAGACTCAGCGTGAGCTAAGCAGTTTACCCAGCACAAAGCCAACGCCTGCAGCCACAGCCAGCGCGGTCAGCGGGCTTTTCGCCGCGGCATCACGCGCGCAATCCAGTGCGTCATCAACCGCATAGGTTGCCTGTGAAGCGCGACGACGTACGGCGCCTTTCGCTTCATGTTCTGCAGAACCGGTGGCGCGACCAAACTGCTGCTGTACGGCGCCTGCTGCTTCTTCTGCTTTATCTTTCGCTTTATCAAACATAAGGCATCTCCTTCCTGGGTTGGCAGCATCATTGCTACTACATTAACCATAGCACAAGGATTTTGTTCTGCCGGGCAGCGAAAGACGTTGCAATCAACAGACATATTTTTTTTCACTCCTGACAGCATACTGACATTTTCAATCGCCGGTTTTATGCCAGGCTTTACTGAGGAGGTGACCAATGAAACGCGATGTATTAAGCGAAGAGTATTACGACGAAGTGTGCCGGGTAGTGGGTGATGCGGTGATTGTATTGGCAGAAAGCGGCCATGATACGCCGCGCGAGATGCTGGCCACGCTGTTAAAACAGACGCGGCTAAAACGGGGGGACAGCGATCGTGAGGAGCAGCGCGTGCTGGAGCACGCCATCAGACTGGTAAAACCGTGAGTATTGCCCGGCACTGTCCGGGTTCACGGCTGATCCTGCGCCAGTTGACAGGGAAACCACGATACCAGGAAATGGCGCAGGTGATCCAGACACCATTCCGCTTCATCTGACTGCTCACAATAATATTGCACGGTGATGCGGTCATACTGCTCACCGCGGATCTGCACCGGCGCATGAGTCCAGTTCATCACCGACTGCGCGTAGTTCACCAGCGCACCTGCGGCCATCGCATGCTCGCTCTCCTGCCAGGCGAGATAACGCCAGAATTGTCGGTCGAGGTCGAGGGTGTGAGATCGGAGCTGCGATAAGGTTTCCGGGCGAAGTGCGAAGGTCACAAAACCCGCCGTACCGTTTTCCAGTTTCACGTGATCGCAGGCCAGCGTCATAAACAGTCCATCCTGCAGATTCACCTCTTCCAGCAGGCGACGCAGGTTTACCGAGCGGGCGCACTCTTCAATCTCATCGATACGGCCAGTTTCCAGCGTGAGATCGATGCCGCCACAGCTTACGCGGTTATCTGCACGGCGTTTGCCGGGCCAGGGAAACAGAACAACATCGTTATTCTCAACGTCTCTTTCCACTGTTTTTCCTTTCCAAAACCATAAAGCGCAAACGGTAGCATTTTTTGGGACCGGTCTCTACGGACACTGCCATGTCACCTGGTTATCCTGATACGGATTGATCAGGCGGAAGTGGTGTGAGGAGAGGCGTTGCGCATAGTAACCCTCTTTAGTCACCGCAGAGGGGATCCAGCGCAGCCGATCATTTGAATGCAGCGGGCCACTCTCAACGGTGACATCGTCATTGCTGACGTTGAACGCGTTAACCAGGTCAAACACCTTTGCCGTGCTTTGCCCGAGCGCTTTCCCGTCAAGTGTGGAAAGGTCGCCACGACAGGTCACACCTTGCGGGCCCGAGGCGCAGCCTGCGAGTAAAAGCGCGGTGAAAAGCAGGGGAAGTCGCAGCATGTGTTCGGCCCTTTATCGTTCCGTGATCCCAAAGCGGATAGTCTCAGCATAGCATTTTTGCCCGTGAAAAAAATTTGGCTGCGGCGTTACAGTTAAGCGAAAACGAGGCAAAGGGGTGACTTTTGCAGTGTTGTCACGTTATTCTTGGCCCGGTTAGGCACTGGATCACCATTACAAGGTTATTTTGATGAGAGAAGAAGAAGCCAGTCTGATGATTATTCGTCATGCGATTGAGAAACTGGCACACGAAAAAAAACAGCAGGTTGATGCCTGTGCAGCCGCGCTGCGCGCCGTGATGGGCGAGTATGATGAGGAGTCTGCGGGTATGGCATTGATGCTAATAGCGGCTGAAGTTGCTGCTGAGTAACCTGTTTCCAGGGCAAGGATACCGTTATCGAGCGGGCTTTATCTGTGATAAAGCCCGCTTTTTTAGTGCCGGAAATTGTTCAATGTCGGCGCAAATAATTGCCCTGAATGCCATTTTCAGATTTGTCGCAAGCGAATAGCGTGGCAGGATGAGCAGAAAAAAATCGCACCGCCCCTAGTTACAACATACTATAAAAGCTAACAATTTCCACATTTCATCGGCGACAGTGGTAACCCGCGTCGGGCAGAAAAAACATGGGCAGCTTTCTGCGATAGCGATCTCTTCATTTAAAACCTGCTGTGATAACCTTGAAATTCCCTAATGAAATCAAACGAAATGGAGAGGCTATGAGGCGCTATTCTGTTGCCGCGCTGCTGATGCTGGCCGGTTTATCTTCTGCGCAGGCTGAAACTGAATTCCAGATCACCTGCAGCGGGCGTGCCACCATGACGGTTTCCCGCGCGGCTTACGGCTTAAGTACGTTGATGTGGGGAGAGCACCACTTTCAGATCGCTTCAGGGCAGACCCGTTCACGCATCAACGACGGCGATAAGGTGGCGATTACCCAGTTCCGCAACGGCGATCAGCTGATTGTGAACAAAAGCAGCGGTGAAACTTTCTTTGCTTTCAACGACAGCGACAGCCTGACTCCCTGCAACCGCAGCGCCGATCGTGACACGCAGTCGGTGACGCTGGAACGTTGGGATGCTGCCGCGCACGTTGATTCATAATCAGGTCGTTCACTTTAGCCCCTTTTTTTGATCGCCGAGGTAGCCATGGAACTGAAGATCACCGCCACGCCGAGCCAGCACGATCTGGATGAGATACGTCTCGGTCTGAAGGCCTATAACGACCAATTTTTTGATGCTGATGTGATCAAGGCGCTGGGCATCTTTGTGGTCAATGAGCAGGGCCGCAAGCTTGCCGGACTCACTGGCTCCACCACCGGCAATTGGCTGCGCATCGATATGCTGTGGGTTAGCGAGGCGCTGCGCGGGGAAGGCGTGGGCAGTCAGCTAATTAAGGCGGCGGAATCGGAAGCGCGTAGCCGCGGCTGCCGTTTTTCCCAGGTGGACACCGCAAGTTTTCAGGCGCGGCCCTTCTATGAAAAGCAGGGCTATCAGCTGCGATTTTCTCTCGATAATTACCTTCACCACTATCAGCGCCACTATTTAACCAAAGCGCTGATTGAAGAGCCTTAATGACGCGGTAAGTAGAGTGGCGATTCACGCACCACCACCGGTGACTGTTCCGCTTCGTCGATCGCGTCAAGCCATTCCATCAGCGTCACTTCCTGCCACGACAGGTGACCGCGAGTGGTGCTCATCAAAATAACGTCGGGCCGCAGCTTGCGAAAACGTTGCAGGCTGCGCTCCAGATCGGCGCGATTGCTGTCCGGCACCTGAACGGTGATCCAGCGTTCATGATCGCGGGTCAGCGTATCACCCACGAACAGATACTTTTTGCCGTGCGGCGAGGCGTAAAAATAGCTGGTGGAGCCGGGCGTATGGCCGGGCGTGGAGAGAATCTGCAGATCGCCGAAATGCAGTTCATCGTGCGTCAGCGTCTCATCCGGCTCAACGCTGGTCATCACCGCACTGAGCGAACGGCTGTGGCAGTAGAGCGCGCTGTTAAAGCGTTGCTGAATCAGCGCCGCGCCGGGGCCCGCTTCGTGCCAGTGGGTAAAATAGTGGCGAATCGCGCCACCTTCCAGTTCAATAACGTTATGATCGTCCGGGTTTTCAATACGGCCGAACAGCAGGTTGCCGCGCGGATGACGCAGCATAAAGCCGTGCATCATAATGTCGTTATCTTCCGCCGGGAATTCAGGGGTGGAGATCCATAAGTCGGGATAAAGCGGCTTCATCAAGGGTCTCCTGGAGACAATACCGTTACGTCAAAATCGGATGGCCGCTCAGCGACAGTCGCGCCGTGCCCGCCTCTACCTGCAACTCTCCACGCGCACCCAGCGGCACGGTCACCGTATCCGCCTCATGGCCAAAACGTAAATCCGTGACGATCGGCAGGCCGGTGCTCTCCCGGAGCCGCTGCCACACGGTGGTAAAATCGAAGCCGTTGTCATACTCACCGATGGCGGCGCTGCTAAAGCTACCGGTCACAATCGCCTGCTGACGCGCCAGAATCCCGCTCTGCTGCAGTTGCAGCATCATGCGCTCGATTTTGTAAGGATGCTCATTGATATCCTCGATCACCAGAATGCCGTCCTGATGCACCGGCAGCCAGGGCGTGCCGATCAGCGAACAGATCATCGTGAGGTTGCCGCCCCAGACCCTGCCGCTGCGCGGGCTGCAGTCCGGTGCCGACGTCGGCCACGCCAGTGCAAACTGCGGCGCGGTCAGCGCCTGCCAGAAATGCTGCTGCGTAAAATCAGAGTGCTGCGCCGCGCCAAAGTTAGCGGCAAGCATCGGACCGCTGAAGGTAATCAGTCCGGTTTGCGCCAGCAGCGCCAGCTGAATAGCGGTGAAATCACTGTGTCCGCACAGCGCAACCGGCTGATTCAGCAAGCGGCGTTGCAACCCAATGTAATCGATTTTATCCAGCAGCCGCGATGCACCATAGCCGCCGCGTACCGCCAGCACGATATCGGGCAGGTCGGCCAGCGTCGCCAGCTGGTTGATGTCCGCCAGACGCTGCGCATCGCTGCCAGCGAAACGCTGCTCACGGCGCGTCACAACGTCAAGGTTATCGACCTGGTGTCCAGCCTGCTGCAAACGGTTGATACCGCGGTGGGCGGCCTCCTGCTGCAGGCAATAGCCTGATGGCGCGATCAGACGAATGAGGCGAGTGTGGCGGTCTGGCATCCTGCGGCTCCGGAAACGGATGTTATTCAACGGTTAATGCTGCTGTCATCACGATAATGACGAAAAAAGCGCATGAAGTCACGATAGCGCCAGCGAATTTTAGCAATTCGGATAAAAGGTAATTTTGTCCGGCGAATCTCTCCGTATGATTGGGCGCGGGACAGGTTTATTAAGGAAAACGGTGTGAGATTAAGACTGCTTGTGCTTTCAGCTCTGTTATTGTCCGGTTGCGCCAGTGGCCCTTCGCATCCTCCATTACAGGAAAAACAGACGCCTTTAACCAAAGCGTCGCCGGGTAAAGTATCTGATGCCTGGTCCATATTTACCGAAAACGCCGCCAGCCAGTATGGCGTCGATGAAAAATTGATCAGCGCCATTATCAGCGTTGAATCCGGCGGTAATCCGGGTGTGGTCAGCCGCTCTAATGCGGTAGGGCTGATGCAGATCAAAGCGTCAACCGCAGGCCGCGAAGTCTATCGTACGCAGGGCCGTCGTGGTCAGCCGAGCACCGCCGAACTGCGCGATCCGGCAAAAAATATCGATATCGGTGCCGCCTATTTACGCATCCTGCAGGACTCCGCGCTGGCCGGCATTCGTAATCCACAAACGCTGCGCTACGCCACAATCGTTTCCTATGCCAACGGTGCGGGCGCGCTGCTGCGCACGTTCTCATCCAGCCGCGATCGCGCGATCGCTATGATCAACGCCATGACGCCGGAAGATTTCTATCAGCACGTGCAGCAAAAGCATCCGGCTGCGCAGGCGCCGCGCTATCTGTGGAAGGTGACCACCGCCTACCGCACTATCGACTCCTGATCCGTTAATTGCTGCCGGATAACCCGCGCCGGCAGCGTAGCGGTTTTTAGTACCCGTCCTGGCCATCCTTCCGCTGTTTAGCAGACATTCTCTGCCAATGCTTAAAATAGTATTGCCTTCATTCATCATCAGGTTTACATTTCAGCCGCCGCGCAGCCAGGCGAATAAATAGATTTGTCGAACTTATCTGAGCGGCTAAATATCAGAAAACGCCGCCGTCCATCGGCAGTGAAAACAGAGTTCACCTGCAGGGAATGAATAATGTGACGCCGTTATTATCGCAGCCGGTAAATATTTTATTGGCGGAAGAAGATGATTTTCTTCAGCAGGAGATTGTTTCTGGTCTGAATAATCAGGGCTATCACGTCATTAGCGCCAATAAAACCGCCAAAATAAACCAGCTTATTCAGCAATGGTTGCCGCAGGTTATTTTATTCCGTGTCAAAGCCGGGGCGAAAGAGGGGTGGCAGTCGCTGTCACGGCTTGGGCAGCGGGCGGCGGTGCCGCTGATTGCACTGGTCAGCGAGGATGCGCTGCGCTATGTACCGCGCTGGGCGGATGATTTTCTGCTATTGCCAATGAACAGCGACGAACTGCAGGCGCGGATCCAGCTGGCCACCGCCAGACAACCGGCACAGAGTGACTGGCTGACCAGCAGAAATATCGCCGTTAATCGCGCAACGCGTCAGGTGCTGGTCGGCGATGCGCGCGAGGATATCGCCGCCATGCTGACCGCCACTGAACTGAAAATCCTCAGTTATCTGCTGAGCGAGCCGCAGCGGATCTTTTCCCGTCAGGCAATCCAGCACGCCTGCCTCAACGATGAGCAGGTCAGCGAACGCACGGTAGACAGTCATATCAGTAAGCTACGCAAAAAAATTGCCGCGGCGGGGGTGCGCTTTGTCCCGCAAAGCATTCGCGGCTCGGGCTATCGGCTGGGGGATTAAAAAACGCCTGGCATCGCCAGGCGTATGGGTCAGAACTGGTAGGTCAGGCCGAGGCCGGTCTGGTCATCCGAGGCGATGCCCAGATTGTTATCCTTATCGATGCGATTCAGCTTGTAATCGGCATACACGGACATGTTTTTGTTGAAGTAATAGACCAGCGAGAAATCCCAGTAATGCATGATGTCCTGATCGCCGGTCAGTTGCAGATCTTTGGCTTTGGATTTGAAATAGCCGACTTCCGGTGCAAAACCATTCTGGAACAGATACTTCGCCACCACTTCCAGGTTATCGGTTTTATTGGCGTAACCGAGGCTACCGATTGGCGTCATATTCTGGCTCTGCGCCCAGGTGGCGGCCAGATAAACGCTGTCGTGATCGTATTTCAGGCCGGTGGCCCAGATATCGGCGCGATCGCCGTCACCCAGCAGCAGGGCGTTTTGCGCGGTGGTGCGTTTTGAGGTCGCCCAGGCACCAAGAATGCTCACATCCCACGGCGTGTCGTAGCTCAGCGAAAAGCCATAGCCGTCGCCGTTAGCACGTGTCGCGGAACGCGGATTGTTGGTGCTGTTGCTGTTGGCGCCCTGATACTGCGCGGCCACGTTCAGGCCATCCACCAGGCCGAAGAAATCGTTGTTACGCCAGGTCAGGCGGCCGCCGCCACGACCCGTCATGAAGTTATCGGCGCTGATATAGGTCTCGTCGTCAAAGATCACCGGCGTGTCGGTGATCGCGCCAACGTCGTAAATGATGCCGTAGTTGCGACCATAATCGATGGAACCTAAAGTCGCGTGCTTTAGTCCGGCAAAGCCAAGGCGGGTTTTATTGCCGTTTTGCGCATCGTTGCCGCCTTCGCTGTGGTTGGCCTGGAAGTTATATTCCCACTGGCCAAAACCGGTCAGCACATCACTGATTTGCGTCTGGCCTTTAAAGCCGAGGCGAATATAGGTCGCGTCGCCATCAACCGCAGTATTATCGCTGATATAATGACGGGCCACGGCCTTGCCATAAAAATCGAGTTTATTTGCGTCTTTATTATACACTTCCGCCGCCAGCGCGCCCTGCGCCAGGCCCGCAGTCATTAAAACAATGACTAGCTTCTTATTCATGCTGTTGTCTCTTATATAATCGATGTGCCTTCTGCTTTATCCGCTGCTTAATAAAAAAGATTCAACAACCTGCCGCCACATTACGTGGCCGACGACAAAAAGAATCACTATTCAGGCGGTGCGGACGGCGGGATTAAATAACAAATTGTGTGGTTAAGAAACGGCTTTTTCAGCGGCGTCTGCGCTATGGTTTTTTGTGGTCCTGTGTGGATCGGGCTAACGGCGTTAAGGCGCTATGTCGCAGGGCATAAACGAAAATAACCAGCAGGAAACGCTGCCCTATTAAGAATAATCTTAAGAGCGCACTTTTCATCAGGATTGTATCGGCTTGCAACAAATGTGGAGCGAAGATGGAGTCGGTGCGAATTTTCAGCAAATTGAGCGTGTGTCGCTAAAAAGGCACCTTTAAGGTGCCGTTAGCAACAGGAGCAAATCAGGCATTGGCGCGCTGGCGCTCTTCCTCATTGGAGGCGTTACCGGCAATGCTGACTTCCGGCAGCGTACCGCCGGTGAACTCGATGCGACGAATAGGGAAGGCGAAACGGATGTTCATCTCTGCCATACGTTCCATCAGCTGCAGGTTAATCTCCTGCTGAATATCCATATAGATGTTGTAGTCGGCGTCGAGCACAATATAGACCACTTCAAAGGTCAGCTGCGACTCATCAAACGACAAAAAGTGCGCGCGGTCGAAGCGCGTCTTCGGCACCTGCTGAATAATCTCCTTCACCACGCCGCCAATCTGGCGCACTTTTTCCGCCGGTGTCTGGTAGTTGATGCCAAATTTAAACACGATGCGGCGCTGCTGCATGCGCTTGTAATTGTGAATGGTTTGCTGAAGCAAAATGGTGTTGGAGCAGACGATCTGCTCACCGCTCAGGCTGCGAATGCGCGTGGTTTTCAGGCCAATGTGCTCAATCGTGCCGGCAATATCGTTAAACACCACAAAGTCACCGTGTTCAAACGGCTTGTCGAAGCCGATCGACAGCGAGGCGAGCACGTCGCTGAGCACGGTCTGCACCGCCAGCGCGATGGCGATACCGCCGACCCCGAGGCTGGCCACCAGCGCGGTGATGTTGATGCCCATGTTGGAGAGAATGGCCAGCATCATCATCGCCCAGACAAAGGCGCGCAGCAGGAAGCCGAGGATCACCGTGGTCACCGGATTGCGCACGTGCGTCGGCTCGCGCAGCATATTACTCAGCCACAGGCGAATCGATCCGTCGAGCCACAGCGTCAGCTGCGCCATCAGAGCGATAAACCAGCCGTGCGAAATGGCGCTGCGCCAGCCTGTGGGTAAATCGATAAACTTCACCGCGATCAACGCCGAGAAAATTAGCAGCAGCGTCTGGCTGGTGTTGCGCAGGATCTCACCGGCAATGCCGTAGAATTTTGAGGTGTGTTGTTCACTCAGGCGGGCGATGCGTTTGGAAAAGAAGCTGATGGCGGTGCGCAGCACGGTGTAAATCACCAGCGTACCAATAATCACGATAGCGCTGTTGATCCACAGGGTTTCATTAAACAGCACACGGTAAAAGTTCCGTGAGGTGAGCCAGTTTTCCATCGGTCAATTACTCCATATGGGGTGCCCAGCGGGCAAAAGAAGCTAAAAAAAAGCGAGTGCTAAGCCTGGTTCATCGGGTAGCGCTTCGCCAGCTTTACCGGCGATTAACGATGATGGCTGCCGCCGAGATGCGTCTCCGCCAGCGGGTAGTGCGTCTCAGCGGGCTGCTCAAGATGCTGCAAAATGGCACAGTCGCGTACGCTGCTGGCGGTCAGGCAGCTGTTGCGCAGGGCGATCAGCTGCTGCTCCAGCGCCTGCAGCTCATCGATGCGACGTTGTACATGCTGCAAATGGCTCTCGATCAGCTGGTCGATGGCGCGACAGTCCGCTTCCGGTCGCGCACGGGCGTCGAGCAGCGTGCGGATCTCCTCATGACTCATATCCAGCGCCCGGCAGCGACGGATAAACAGCGCGGCCTCAAGGTGCGCCTGTTGGTAGTGGCGATAGTTATTAACGTCGTCGCGCAGGGCCGGCGGTATCAACCCTTCACGTTCGTAGTAGCGCAGCGTTTCGACGCTGAACCCGGAATTGCGTGCCAGCTGACCAATTTTCATATCACCCTCGTTACGGCTTGACCCTGAAATAACTTCAGGGTTTCTAATGCCACTATAGCAAGCGAACAGGAAAGGATAATGAAGAATTGTTGCAGTAAAACGTCTTCGGGCGCGATTCGCGGCACCATCAATCTTCGGCGTACCGCGTCACCGGTCAGCCCGGATGCGGCAGTCAGTCGCGTGCAGATCACCGACATGTGCTGCCCGGTAGAAGAGCAGATGATTCAGCGTCGGCTGGGCGATATGCCGGGCGTGGAGCAGCTCAGTTTTAACCTGATGCAGCGTGTGCTGACCGTGCGCCATCAGCCCGCGGCGCGGCAGCCCATGCTGGCGGCGCTGCGTGAGCTGGGGTTTGCGCCACGACTGTTGGACGCGGCGCAGCCGACGCCGGTGAGCGCGAAAAAACCGCTGCGCAGCTGGCCGTTGCTGCTGGCGGCGTGTGCGGCCGCGCTGGCAGAGGCCGCCCACTGGTTTGGGCTGCACGAGGGGGTGCAGGCGGCGCTGGCAGCGCTGGCGATTGTTGCCTGTGGCGTGAACACCTGGCGGCGGGGCTGGCTGGCGCTGCGCAACGGCAACCTGAATATCAATGCGCTGATGAGCATTGCGGTCACCGGCGCGCTGTTGATTGGCCAATGGCCGGAAGCCGCCATGGTGATGGTGCTGTTTACGCTGGCTGAACGGCTGGAGGCGAGATCGCAGGATCGGGCGCGTAACGCCGTGGCGGCGCTGATGGATCTGGCGCCGCCGCGTGCGCGTGTCAGGCAGGCTGACGGCAGCTGGCAGACGCTGCCGGTACAGGAAGTGATGCCGGGCAGCACGGTAAATATTCGGCCCGGTGAGCGCATCGCGCTGGATGGCATCATCACGCAGGGCGATTCGGCGATCGATCAGGCCGCAATCACCGGCGAAAGCGTACCGGTGGATAAAGCGCCGGGCGACAAGGTGTTTGCCGGTACGCTTAACAGCACCGGCAGCTTCGATTATCAGGTCACGCATCTGGCCGGGGAGAGCACGCTGGCCAACATTGTGGCGGCAGTGGAGCAGGCGCAGGCCAGCAAGGCGGAGATTCATCATCTGGTGGATCGCTTTGCCCGCATCTATACGCCGGTGGTACTGGCGCTGGCGCTGCTGGTGGCCACGCTACCGGCTATCTGGCTGGGCGACTGGCAGGGTTGGATTTATAAAGCGCTGGTGCTACTGGTGATCGCCTGTCCCTGCGCGCTGGTGATCTCCACGCCGGTTACGCTGATCAGCGGGCTAACCTTAGCGGCGCGGAACGGGATATTAATCAAAGGCGGCATCTGGCTGGAAAGCGGGCGCGCTATCCGCTGGCTGGCGCTGGATAAAACCGGCACGCTAACCCGCGGCCAGCCCGAACTGCGTAGCGTGCAGCCCTGCGCGGAATGGGATGACGCGCAGAGCCTGGCGCTGGCGGCCAGCCTGGCGTCGCACTCCACCCATCCTGTTTCACAGGCGATTGGCCGGGCCAGCACGCCAGCTATGGCGGTCTCCGCGTTTCGCGAACTGCCAGGGCGCGGTATCCAGGGCACGCTGGCAGATCAGACGTGGTGGCTGGGCAATCACCGGCTGATGCAGGCGGTAACGGTGCTGACGCCCGCGATCGAGCAGCAGCGCACGCAGCTGGAAGCGGCAGGGAATACGGTGGTGATGCTGGCGAATGCCGCGCAGGTGGTGGCGCTGTTTGCCGTCGCCGACGGGCTGAAGGCGGGCAGCCGGGAAGCGATCGCCGAACTGCATCAGCTGGGCGTCAAAACGGTGATGCTCAGCGGCGATAATCAGACCACCGTTGCCGCCATCGCCGCCGAGGTGGGTATCGATCGCGCGCTGGGTGAGCAGCTGCCGCAGGATAAGCTCGACGCCGTCGCGGCGCTGACGCAGAGCGGTACCACGGCGATGGTGGGTGATGGCATCAATGATGCGCCTGCGCTGGCGCGCGCCGATATCGGTATTGCCATGGGCGTGATGGGCAGCGATACGGCGCTCGCTACCGCTGACGTGGCGCTGATGGATGACGATCTGCGCAAGCTGCCGCAGTTTATCCGCTGTTCACGCATGACGTGGCGTATCCTGCGGCAAAACATTGCGCTGGCGATCGGGCTGAAGGTGCTGTTTTTGCTGCTGACGCTGATGGGCTGGGGCACGCTGTGGATGGCGGTGTTCGCTGACGTTGGCGCCAGTCTGTTAGTGACCGCTAACGGTCTGCGACTGCTGCGTATGAAGCTGTGAAGCCGGGCAACGCGCCCGGCGGCATCACTGAAAGCGGGTGGCTTTGTCGCGCGCCAGGCGCTCCAGCGCGAAGATCACCTGCTGCAGCTGGCGTTCCTGCACCGGATTGAGTGAATCGAAGCGAAAGCTCAGGCGCGGCGTCACGCGGGTTTCATTCTTTTTGCTCACCGTGCTGCGCTCGCCAACGTGCAGCAGCTGGGCATCCAGCTCAAACTGGCCATATTCGCCCAGCTCAACGCGCATGTTTTTCATGATCTCACCGCCGTTAAGGCCGTCGGGCAGCGGCTCATCCAGCAGCACACCCATGCCGCCCAGCGACAGATCCTGCAGGCGAAAGCGGGCGGGTTTACCATCGGGCCAGCGGGTATGGCACCAGAACACCGGCTCCAGCGGTGCCGAAATGCGAAAATATTCGCGGCGCTGAATTTTCAGCAGCTGTTCCGGCAGCGGGGCGATAAACGCCGGCATGTTTTCCCACTCGCCGACGGTAAACGCCGTCAGCGAAAATTCGATGCGGGCACCCTGCATATCACCGCTGAAGTGGATCTCCGCCACGTCCTGCACCACCTGGTTATCGTAATCGTTGCTGCCGAGGTCAAAAATAAGCTGCTGGTCATCCACATGCAGAATACGGCTGATCAGCTGACCCCGCGCATGCGTCACCATAATCGGCGCACGAAAGCGTTGTAAATCGCGCAAAACGCCCAGAACCGCCAGCGTGCCGCGTTTGATAAACTGTTCATTATCGTTTTCTTTCACTTCCCACTCCATCCCGATAAAGTGCTCTTCCTTTCTCTGTATTGAGTATCGACCTGGCAAAAAAAAACTTTACATATGCGCAGCTTCGGCGCGCGTTGGCGAAAAAGTTATCACTTAAATCACAGAGTTAGGATCTTTGACTATACTGTTTTTTGTAAAGCATATGGACAGCGAAAACAGGAGTATAAAATGTTCAACAAGCGTGACGCGAAGCGTCTGGCAAATGAAGCACAGTCGCGTGGTCAGGATGTTACCGACGACGTGCACAATGAATTGAAAAACGCCGCAGGACAATCCTGCGACTGGGTGAAACAGAATCCGTGGTCTGGCGTTGGCATCGGTGCCGCGTTAGGTCTGGTCGTTGGCATCTTAATCAGCAAAAAGTAAGGAGCAGTACAATGGGTATTCTTTCATGGATTATTTTTGGTCTTATTGCCGGTATTATCGCTAAGTGGATCATGCCGGGTAAAGATGGCGGCGGCTTCATTATCACCGTAGTACTGGGTATTATCGGTGCAGTAGTGGGCGGTTGGATCAGTACGCTGTTTGGTTTTGGTCGCGTTGACGGTTTCAACTTCGGCAGCTTTGTTGTGGCGGTGGTCGGTGCCATCGTGGTGCTGTGGATCTACCGCAAAGTCAGAAGCTAAATCGCGTCTGATCTGAAGAATCTCATCCGGGCTATGCAGCCCGGATTTTTTTTGCCTGTTATTCAGCGCGCTTGCGGAAACAGTGAGGCGCGAATGTTGTACAGATAGAGCAGCGGCATAAACATCGCATGATCGCTGCGCGCGCAGCGCTCCAGCGTCAGCAGCAGCTGGCTCAGCTCATCCAGCAGATCCTGATGCGGCACGGCTGAAAACAGGCGCATACGCCGCTTTAAAAACAGCGCCAGCTCATGGAACATCTGCCCGCTGTCGATGCAATAGCGCTCCAGCACCTCGCGGTGGCGCGCATAATAATCGAAGCAGTTAGCACCCAGCCAGGCTTCCGCAATCAGATCGCCGCCCGCCATCAGTTCCGGATCGGGATCGAGCCGCCTGCGCGGCAGAATAATATTCACCTTATCGAGCATGCGCGCAATGAACTGCTGGCGCGCCAGCAGCGACGAGGCGTTGCGCTCGATCTCCTTGATAAACCGCAGCAGCTCGCGCATGCCTTTACGCACCGCGCGTTTCGCAATCCACGATGGTCGCTTATTGCGGATGATCGCCGTCAGCACCACGGCAAACAAAATGCCGATCAGCGCCGAAAGCGCAGCGTTGAGCGTGGCGGTAAGGTTGGGCACGTAATGGTGGCTCAGGCCGATAAAACCGGGGATCTGAATGGCCACGCTGAGGCCAATCAGATTGGTGGCAGGCCGCGCAATCACCAGTCCCAGCGCAAACAGCCCCGGCACCAGGCAGATCATCAGCGCCTCAAAAGTCACCGCCTGCGGGATCAGCAACGCGATATAAATCACGCTGATCGCCAGCGCAAACAGCACGCCTTTAACAAACAGCTTCATCGGCGTGATCGGTGAATCGATGGCGGCAAAAAAGGAGCTGAGGATCGCCGCCATCATCGGCGCGGTGGCACCATCGCGCCAGCCGCTGGCAATCCAGAACAGGCTGGAAAGCAGGGTAGCGAGAAACGCGGTGGAGCAGGAGAGCAGCAGCAGGCCGTTGTCGATATGCCGGTACGCGCGCGGGTTGCTCACCGGCGCGCTGTCGCTGTCGCTCCACAGATCGCTGCCGCGCTCGCTGACGGTGTGATAGGCCTCCACGATGCGCACCATATTGCTCAGGCGCTCCAGCAATCCGGTCAGCAGCGCGCACTCTTGCAGCGTCAGCGAGCCCGCCCGCCATTGCGTTTCCAGCGCGTGCTGGCTCTCGCTGAGGGTAACGCGCAGGCTGGCGGCGTCCTGATGCGGCTCCTGATTTAACCACAGGATAAATTGCTGAAAGGTCTGCGCGACCGCGGGCGGAAAGGCGATCTGCGCCGCCGCCAGCAGGCTAAGGCGGGTTTCGATGGCGGTCAGCGTGGGCAGCAGATAAGAGAGATGCTGGTACTGCACGCTCACCAGACGAATCAGGCGCTGCGCCGCTTCACCTTCATAAACGCAGTGGGTAATCAGCGTCTCCACGTTGAGTGGATAGCTGGCCATTTGCACCAAAATATCGTCACGCGCCAGCGATTTATCATCAGGCTGCACGGTCAGCAACTCCACGCACAGCGCGCGTGCGGTCTGAAACCAGGTGCTGATATTCTGCGCCAGTAGATGATGCATCGAGACCGGCATAATCAGCCGATGCACCAGCGTGCTGCAAATAATTCCCAGCGTGATCTCCTCAATGCGCGAAATCACCGTATTCACGATCAACCCCGGCGTGGTCACCTCGGGAAAACCCATGATCGCGGCGCTGTAACCGGCCAGCATAAAAACGTAGCTTTTCGGCGTGCGGTCATGCAGCGACAGATAAAGGCAGGCGGTCACCCATAGAGAAACGCACAGGCTGAACAACAGCGGGTGCTGCACGGTTTGCGGATAGATCAGCAGGATAAACAGACCGCCAAGCAGGGTGCCCATCAGCCGGAACACCGATTTCGAAATGGTCGAAGCGGCATAGAGCTGGGAGGTGACGTAAACCGTGGTTAACGCCCAGGCGGGTTTTTCAAAATTCAGAAACAAAGCAACAGATAACGCCAGAAACGCGGCCAGGCAGGTTTTCGCCGAAAACAGCACCGCGTTTTTTGAAATCCACTTCATTAAGAGATCGCAGGGTGAACGCTGAAGGCGCGTATCCTGCCAGAATCGTCCTGTTTTGGCGCGAGGATATGTAAGACAAAGTATTACAAAAATTGGCGGATTTTTTGTTTTTAGTTGCTTACTTTCAATGGGTTATATTTTTTATTCTTCGAAATGCGACTGACGAGGAATAAAAAAACCGGGCGCTGCTGGCCCGGTGTGTTTGGGGCGTCAGAAATCGTAGCCCAGCGTGGCGGTAACCGTCCGTTCAGCGCCCCAGTAGCAGTAACCGGTGCCGTAACAGGCGGCGACATAACGCCGATCGGTGAGATTGTTGGCCGCCAGCTGGAACCAGGCGCCTTTCAGCTGCGGCGTGAAGGCACCCAGATCGGCGCGCACCGAGGCGTCAAACAGCGTGACCGACGGCATGCGCGTGCTGTTTTCATTGTCCGCCCACTGCTTGCCGAGGTAGCGCACGCCAGCACCGGCGCGAATACCGCCAGCGAACTGATAGTGCGCCCACAGCGTCGCCATGGCATCCGGCGTCACGTAAGGCGTGTGGCCGCTGTTGCCATCCACCGCATCTTCAAAGCGCACATGATTCAGCGTCACACCGGCAAGGGTGCTCAACCGTGGCGTCAGCTGATTGCGCGCCTCCAGCTCAAGGCCCCGCGCATGTACCTTGCCCGCTGGCGTATAGGTGGCGGTGATCACATCGCGATTGGCGACATCTTTTTGCATCAGGTCGTACAGCGCGATGGAGTAGAAGTCGTCGCTGCCCGGCGGCTGATATTTCAGGCCCGCTTCCAGCTGCTCAGCGGTGGTGGGTTTCAGCTGCGTGCCATCGGCACCGGTCAGCACCGCCGGGGTAATCGCCTGGCTCCAGCTGACATAAGGCGAGAGGCCGTTATCAAAGGCGTAAAGCAGGGCCGCACGGCCGCTGACGTGATCGTCCTGACGACGCTTGATGCCGCTGTTATCCGCCACGATGCGATCGTAACGGCCGGAAAGGTCAAGGTGCCAGCGATCGTACACCAGCTGATCCTGCAAATAGATCCCGGTTTGGTAGTAGCGGCGCGAGGCGTTGCTCCAGGTGTAATCCGGCACGGCACCGAGCGTTTCGCCGGTCAGCGCATTCAGCGGCGGCGCACTGAGCCCGCCGGTTGCCTTGCTGAGCTGATTGCGGAAACGATGATACTCCGCGCCCAGGGTCAGCGTGTGTGCCAGCGCGCCGGTGGCAAACTCCGCCTGCAGTTGATTATCGATCGCTGCCGCATTAAGCGACGAGCGTTCACCCGAATAGTAGCGGTTAAGCAGCTCAGCGTTATCGGCGTTCCAGCCAATCTGATAGACCTGATCAAGATCGACACTGGAATGGCTGTAGCTGCCCACCGAGCGAAACTGCCAGACATCGTTCAGATGGTGGGTAAACTCGTAGCTGTAAATCTGCTGGTGGCGCTTAAAGCGATCCAGCGAGCTGATGCCCTCATAAAAGCCGCGGCTCAGCCGTTGGCCGTTATGCTCATTGAGCGAGCCATCGGCTGGCACCGAACCGTGATAGCCGCCGGAAGGATCTTTTTGCCAGTACGCCTTCAGCAGCAGCGAGGTCTCTTCATTGGGCTGCCAGAGCAGCTGCGGCGACAGCGCATATTTCTCTTCGCGAGTGTGATCGTATTGCGTATCGCTGTTACGGGTGATGCCGGTCAGGCGAAAAGCCCACTGTTCGTTGATGGCGTTGCCATAGTCAAAGGCGGCGCTGCTGCTGTTCTGGCTGCCGGCGGAGAGACGAAAATGCCCCTGTTCGTTAAAGAGTGGGCGTTTGCTGGTCATGTTCACCAGGCCGCCCGGTACCGTTTGCCCATAGAGCGCAGAAGAGGGGCCTTTGATCACATCGACGCGTTCGAGAAACCAGGGATCGACCTGCATCACATTGAAGCTGCCGCCGTCGCTCATCACCCGCAGGCCATCGAGGAAGGTGTTATCAACGTCACCGCCGTGGAAACCGCGCAGCGAAACCGTATCGTAACGGCTGGCGGCACCAGCGAAATTGGTAAACACACCCGGTGTATAGTTCAGCGCCTGGTTAAGCGTGGCCGCGCCCTGATCTTCGATTTGCTGGCGTGTAACTACGGAAACGGACTGCGCGGTGGTGATCAGCGGGCGATCGCTTTTTGTCGCACCGCGGCTGGTTTTAACGTTGTAGCCGTTGGTCGGCGAATCGGCGGACTGTTCCGGTTCGGCGTTAACCACCAGCGTTTGTGCAGCAAGAGTTAACGGCAGTGTGCACAGCAACAGCAGCGGCTTCAGAGGCGTGTTCATCAGAAAGATCCCTGTTCAGTAAAAGGAATAATGGCAATGCGAATGGCAATGAGAATTATTCACTTTTAGATAAGGATTGCAATCATTGATCTGAAGTTGTAATACCAGGCGGGAGGCGCAGCAGGCAGGGGAAAAGCGTGCGGGCGAACCCGCACGGCAGAAATTACTTCTTCATGTTCTGGGTGACGTCACCGTAGCTGTTACAGGTGACCTCTTTCGGGCAGTACATATCGAGCAGCTTGAGGGTCACGCCGTTGGTCCAGCCAAAGCCGTCCTGCAACGGATATTCACCGCCGCCACCGCCGCCCAGACCTTTGCCCTCAACCACATATTTTTCCACCAGCTTTTGCTGGCGGTCATAGGTGGTTTGCACATTCTTCAGGAAGTGCAGGCCGATATCTTTCGCCAGCGGCTGCTGCTGATAGTTATTCAGCCCTTCCACCGCAACCCATTGCAGCGGCGCCCAGCCGTTTGGCGCATCCCACTGCTGGCCGTTATTCACCGTAGTGGTCGCCAGGCCGCCCTCTTTGACCAGCTGCTTTTTCACCGCGTCGGCGGTGCGCTGCGCCTGCTTGTCACCCGCGGCGCGCAGATAGAGCGGGAACAGCGTAGCGGCGGTCAGCTGCGGACGCAGCGCGCGTTTTTTCCAGTCGTAATCGACGTAATAGCCCTGTTTCTCATCCCACAGCACGCGGTTAATCGCTTTCTGACGTTTTTCCGCCAGGGCGGCAAAGCGCTGACTGTCATCCGGCTTGTTGGCCGCTTTACTGGCACGCGCCAGCGTTTGCTCCAGGTGGAACAGCAGACTGTTGAGATCGACCGGCAAAATGTTGGTGGTGTGAATGGTCGCCAGCTCTTTGGGATTATCCAGCCAGCGTGAACTGAAATCCCAGCCCGAGGCGGCACCGGCGCGCAGATCGCGATAAAGCTCCGCTTTATTCCGCTCCGGCGAGGCGTTTGCCAGCGCAACGTCCTTCATCCAGGATTCCGTCCGCGGCACATCGCGCGCATCCCAGTACCGGTTCAACAGCGTGCCGTCGCTGAGTTTCACCACGCGCTTGCCCGCTTCGCCCGCTTTCAGGCCATCTGCATCGGCCATCCAGTAGTTATACTCTCTCTGTAACTGCGGCAGATACTTGCTGTAAACCTGATCGCCGCCGTGCTGCGCCAGCAGGTCGATCATCAGGCTGAAAAACGGCGGCTGCGATCGGCTGAGATAGTAGCTGCGGTTGCCGTTAGGAATGTGACCATACTTGTCCAGTTCGTAGGCAAAGTTGTCGACCATATCCTGCACGCGATCCCAGTGACCGCTCTCGGCCAGCCCCAGCATGGTGAAATAAGTGTCCCAGTAATAGACCTCGCGGAAGCGGCCGCCTGGCACCACATAGGGTTTTGGCAGCGTCAGCAGCGAATCGTACGGGCCCGCTTTCTCACTGGTGCGCGTCAGCACCGGCCACAGACCGTCGATATGCTGGCGCAGATTCTGACCCGCTGGCGGCGTATATTTTTCAGCGGCCGCGGGCAGGGTAAAGTTGGTTTCGACAAAGTGTTTCAGATCGAAATTGCGCTGATTTTTCTGCATCTGCCAGTCGGCGAGAATCGACGCGGGATCGTATTTCGGCACCGCATCGGCAAAGGTTTTCTGATCCGGGAAGAGTGTCGCCGCCTGCACCGCATGAAACAGCGGCCCTAAACGCATATCTGGCGGCTGCGGGGCGTTATTCAGCATGCGATCGTTGTCCTGCGCCTGCAGCGACAAGCTGGTACCGGCAACCAGGGTAGCGATCAGCATGGTGAGCAGCCATTTTCCGTGACGACGTTGTGCTTGAATCATCTGTTACTCCTTAACGGGATCATCTCTAAGTAATTGAGCATACAAACAACTTTAGACGCAATTCCGGAAATGTCCCGTTGCGTCATAGCGAAGTGTGAGCTGGGAAGGGCTTTTGTCAGCAGGATTTATTCTCTCCGACTGCCGATGTCGGCGGCCTGA
Organism: Duffyella gerundensis; assembly: GCF_001517405.1. Taxonomy (NCBI): domain Bacteria; kingdom Pseudomonadati; phylum Pseudomonadota; class Gammaproteobacteria; order Enterobacterales; family Erwiniaceae; genus Duffyella; species Duffyella gerundensis. The sequence continues at coordinate 1,634,719 of NZ_LN907827.1, forward strand.
TTTGATAAGGTAAGGGCTGGCGGGCGCAGTAAACCCATAGTGAGATTGCGAGGAGGCAAGGTGGACGTTCTGTTTTATCACCCTTCATTTGATGCGGATATCTGGCAGCGCGGCGTCATGCAGCGCTTACCCAATGCGCATTTTCGGTGCTGGCAGCCGGGCGATGATGCGCCCGCGGATTACGCACTGGTGCGCTCACCGCCGCTGGAGATGCTGCAGCATCGTGGTGGGCTGAAGGGCGTATTTGCGCTTGGCGCGGGCGTTGACGATATTCTTGGTCAGCTGCGTCAGCACCCAACCCTGCTGCATGAGGAGACGCCGCTGCTGCGCCTGGAAGATACCGGCATGGCGCGGCAGATGCAGGAGTATGCGGTGTACACCGTACTGGGCTGGTTTCGGCGCTTTGATGATTATCAGCTGCAAAAACAGCAGGCGCACTGGCAACGGCTGGAAAACTATCCGCGCGATCGGTTTACCGTGGGCGTACTGGGCGCAGGCGTATTGGGTAGCAGCGTCGCCCGCAGCCTGGCGAGCTGGGGCTTCCCGGTGCGATGCTGGAGCCGTTCACCGAAGCAGATCGACGGCGTGACGCCCTTTTATGGCAACGATCGGCGCGCTGACTTTCTGCGTGACTGCCGGGTGTTGATCAATCTGTTGCCCGATACGCCAGAAACGCAGGGCATTATCGATCATGCGCTGCTCAGCCAGCTGCCCAGCGGCGCGTTTGTACTGAATATGGCGCGCGGCACGCATCTGGTGGAAGCCGATCTGCTACAGGCGCTGGAGAGCGGGCAGATCAAGGGCGCGGCGCTGGATGTTTTCGCCACCGAACCGTTGCCGTCAGACAGCCCGCTATGGCGTCATCCGCGTGTCGCGATCACGCCGCATAATGCCGCTATTACGCTGCCGGATGAGGCGCTGGATTTCATCTGCACCGCCATCACGGCGCTGGAAAACGGCGAGACGCCGGCAGGCATCGTCGATCGTTCGCGCGGTTACTAACTTTTAATTCTGACAAGGAAATATTATGTATCCTGTTGATCTGCATATGCATACCGTTGCCAGCACCCACGCTTACAGCACGCTGCACGATTACGTTTTTCATGCCAAACAGAACGGCATCAAGCTGTTTGCCATCACCGATCACGGCCCGGATATGGCCGACGCGCCGCACTACTGGCACTTTATCAACATGAAAATCTGGCCGCGGGTGATCGACGGCGTCGGCGTGCTGCGCGGTATTGAGGCCAACATTAAAAATACGCAGGGAGACATTGACTGCACCGGCCCGATGCTCGACGTGATGGATCTGATTGTGGCGGGCTTTCACGAGCCGGTATTTCCACCCGCCGATAAAGCCACTCATACCGAGGCGATGATCGCCGCCATGGCCAGCGGCCAGGTGCATATCATCAGTCATCCGGGCAACCCGAAGTTCCCGGTGGATATTCCGGCGATTGCCGAAGCCGCCGCCCGCTACGACGTGGCGCTGGAGATCAATAACTCCTCTTTTACCACCTCGCGCGTCGGCAGCGAGCCCAACTGCCGCGCGGTGGCCGCCGCGGTTCGTGATGCGGGCGGGCGTTTAGCCTTTGGTTCTGACTCGCACACCGCTTTCACGCTTGGCGATTTCGAGCACTGCCTGCGCATCACCAAAGAGGTCGGCTTCCCGGAAGATCGCATCCTCAACGTTACGCCGCGCCGCCTGCTCGATTTCCTTGAACAGCGCAGCGGCAAGACGATTGCGGAGTTCGCTGATTTTTAAGCCTTAGCGAGAGTAGATTTTCCGGGCGATCGCGTGTTAAATGGCGCGCTGTCGCGCCCGTTGTGGCAGCCCGCCTGTTTATCTCTTAAGGAATCGCTGTATGAATGAGTTTTCCGTTATCTGTCGCGTGCTCGGCTCGCTGTTCAATCGCCAGCCCCAGGATCCGCTGTTGGTACCGCTGTTTGCCCTGCTGAAAGAAGGCAAACTCAAGGAGCAGTGGCCGCTGGAGCAGGATGAGCTGCTGACGCGTTTGCAGGATAACAGCGATCCCCAGGCGCTGGCCGCTGACTACAATGCGCTGTTTGTGGGCAGCGAATGCAGCGTGCCGCCGTATGCATCACAGTGGGAGCAGGGCGCAACTGAGGCGGATATTCGTGCCTTCCTCAGCGAGCGCGGCATGCCGCTGACCGACGCGCCAGCCGATCATTTCGGCGTGCTGCTGCTGGCGGCCTCATGGCTGGAAGATCAGTCTGAAGAGGATGAATCGGCGGCGCAGCTGGCGCTGTTCAACGACTATCTGCTGCCGTGGTGTGGCGCGTTTCTGGGCAAAGTAGAAGCGCATGCCACGACGCCGTTTTACCGCACGCTGGCCGCGTTGAGCCGCGAAGCGATTCAGGCGATGTACGATGAGTTGAACGAAGAGTCAGCGCCGCAGGCTGAGTAACGGATAACCTCTGCCGCCGTGTGCGGCAGAGGCTGATCACCTATTTATGTCGACGTAACCGCAGGCGTGGAAAACGCGCATGCATACGCAAATTTCGCAGATTAATCACCGCAATCGCCGTTCCCGCAATCACCAGCAGCGCACCAAAAATCTTGAAAGAATTCATGCTGTCGCCCAGCACCAGCACGCCCATGATCACTGACAGCACCGGCGTCAGCAGTGAATAGGGCATGATCAGATTGACGTTATATTTGCGCAGCAGCCAGTACCAGACCGAATAGGCGAGAATCGACGAACAGATGGCGCTGTATAAAATGCCAAACCAGCCGTGCCAGCCAGCGTGGCTCAGCGCATACAGCTGGTGGGATTCCATAATCCACGACGCGCTGCCAACAATCGGAATCGCCAGAAAGGAGATCCAGGCGGTCAGCGTCAGGGGTTTAATCGGCGGCGAAGTCTTCACAATCAGATTACTGATCGCCCAGCCACAGGCGCTGCACAGCAGGATCAGTAACACCCACCACGCGGGAATGGTTGGACTGCCGGTCAGCACCACCACGCCGCTCAGCGATATCGCAATGCCCAGCAGCTGAATCGGCGACAGACGCTCTTTGAGAATGGCCATTGCCAGCAGCATGGCGATCGGCGTACCGAGCTGCACCACGATGGCGCCGGTGCCGGCATCGGTAAAACTCATGCCAACAAACAGCAGCGAAAAGTGCATAAAGCCAAAGGTAAACGCCAGCGGCAACAGAAAGCGCAGCTGTGACCGCGAGATGCGGCAGAAGGGCACCAGAATAATCGCGACCACGACAAAGCGCATCAGGGTGAGAAACAGCGGCGGCAGCTCCTGCAAGCCCCATTTCACCGCGACGTTATTGAATGCCCATAGCGAAACCACCATGATGACCAGAAAAAAGTGACGCAGTGCCAACGGTCTGTCCTTACTGTTTCAGTTGTGAATTGACCTTATTATCATGGCACGATCCGCGACCTGCAGGTGAGCGAGGTCACATTTTTTTTAGCGGCGGCCTTTTGTGATTTTTGCATAATGATATTGCGAAAAGCGATGAGACGCGGCAGCAGGATGCTGGCAAACTGGTCTTATCACTCGCTGTTCTGAGGAATCACGCCGCATGACCCATTCTGCTGTTTTACCGCTGGCTTTAATTCAACTCGAGGTGCCGCCGCCGCATGTGGCGGAAAAAATTGGTGAGCAGGCGCAGTGGTTCATCGATGCGCTGGCGCTGCAGCCAGAGGATTATATTATCGTTCGCCCGCATCTTGGCGAGGCGCTGCCCGATTTCAACGCGGTCAGCGGCGCCATTCTCAGCGGCTCGTGGGCTATGGTTACCGATCATCTGGAGTGGAGCGAGCGCACCGCCGCCTGGATTCGGGCGGGGACGGAAGAGGCGTTGCCGCTGTTTGGCGTCTGCTACGGCCACCAGCTGATCGCCTGGGCGCTGGGCGGCGAGGTCGGTGACAATCCGCGCGGCTGGGAACGCGGGCTGATCGACATTGAACTGCATGATGCCAGCCTGCCATTACCCGCACGTTTTCCGGTGTGGCTGTCGCACCGTCAGTCGGTGCTGCGTCCACCGCAGCGTGCGCAGGTGCTGGCGCATTCAGCGCTGGAAGGGTGTCAGATATTGCGTTATTCGCCGCAGATGCTGTCGGTGCAGTTCCACCCTGAGTTTTCCGCCGAGATTATGCGCGCCTGCCTGCCCGAAACGAGCACGGCTGCCGTACCGCAGATGCCGCAGCCCGACTGGGCGCGCCAGCTGTTAACCGATTTCTGGCAGCAGTGCCAGCAGCAAACCTTACCCGCCGCCGCTGCCCGTTAAGGGATTTGCGTCACTCCGCGTTCACTTCCGTTATCTCATACTCGCGCACAATGGCGCGGGTTGCTTCGCCCCAGGCGGAGGCACGGGTGCGCTGCTGATGCGCGGCAAAGGTCTCGCGATCGCTGAACTGCTCTTCCACGCGCCAAATTAGCGGGTCATCGGTGACGGTGACCTCAAACGCGAGGCAGCCGGTTTCGGCGTGGGTAAGGCGTGTATGTTCAGGCAGCAGACGACGCACGATATCCGCTTCTGCCTGAGTGGCGCAGCGTAAAATTCCGGTGAGGACGATCATAAGTTTTCCAGATAAAACAGGAGAAAACTGCGGATGACGCCGCAGTTAACGGGTGACTTACTGTGGACGGTAAAGTGCACACAGCTTGTGGCCATCGGGATCGCGCACGTAGGCCAGAAAGACCGGGCCGGTGCTGCCGTTACGCAGGCCGGGTTCCGCTTCGACTGGCGTGGCGCCATGCTGCACGGCCACATCGTAAAATTCCTGCACCTGCGCTTCGGAATCACACTTGAAGCCGAGGGTGCCGCCGTTAGCTGGGGTAGCCGGCTCGTCGTTGATCGGTTCGCTGAGACAAAACGTGTTGCCTTCATGGCGATAAAACAGCCTGACGTGGCCAGTCGCGGCGGTGTTAAACACGCCTTCACCCGCGCCAATCACGCCGAGCACCGCATCATAGAATCTTTTCGCGCCTTCAATATCGTTGGTACCAATCATTACATGAGTAAACATGACAGCTCCTGAAGTATGGATGAACGCAATGCTCATCCCTGAAAAGGCATAGCTGGCATTATCATAGCGTGTAAATTGCCGCAACGGTGTGATTGTTAACGCAATTATGTTGCCTGATGTAAAACAGACGGCCGGGATAACGTCGAGGCGGGAGAGAAAACAGACTCCGCGTCAGGGCAGACGCGGAGCGCAAAGCTTACTTCGCGTAGGCTTCGGTAGAAAGGGTCAGCGTAACGTCATCGCCCACCGCTGGCACATATTTGTCCAGTTTGAAATCGGAGCGTTTGATGGTGCCGGTGGCGTCAAAACCGATCGCCTCTTTCTTCACCATTGGGTGCTCGGCCTGCTTGTTCAGCGTCGCATGCAGCGTCACCGGTTTAGTGATGCCTTTCAGGGTCAGATTACCTTCAACGTCAAATTTGTTGTCGCCTTTGGCCGTCACGCGGGTGCTGTGAAAGGTGGCGGTAGGGTATTTGGCGGTATCAAAATAGTCCGCGCCCTTAAACTCTTTGGTCAGCGCAGGTACATGGCTGTCAATCTGGGTGATCGGCAGCGTCACGTCGACTTTAGATTTTTCCGGCTGCGCCTTATCAAACACCAGCGTACCGGTTGTGTTAGCGATATAGGCAGTAGGATGAGAGAAGCCGAAGTGATTCCAGGCCACCACCACCGACGTGTGCTCCGGGTTCAGCTGATAGCTGACCGGCGCCGCGTGGGTCAGGGGCGCCCATAAGGTTGAGAGTACCAGCAGTGGCAGTAATTTTTTGACGTTATTCACGTTTCTTTCCTCAGGTTTCAGGGCAATCCGTTGAGTGTGCGTGAAAAGCGTGCCAGCGCATAGTGAAGAGATTTGCCCTTCACATTCAAATTAATTCAGCGATCTCACGGCGTTACCGTTGCTGCTTTTTACGCCATCAGGTACGGAAATGGCGGGTGCAGCGATAGACCCAGGCGGGCGGCATATTGCGCAGCACGCGACGCCGCTGCCAGGTGAAATAGCGTGACAGATCGGCCTGCGTCAGCGAGGTGTACTGAAACTGCACAAACACGCCGTTAGGCGCCAGCGCACGATGCGCGGCGGCCAAAATCGCCTGGCGGGTCTGCGGCGGCAGCGAGAGCAGCGGCAGGCCAGACATGATCACATCATAATGGCCCTCCATCAGCTCGGCGGAACAGTCGCGCACCTGCAAACGCGGATCGTCAATGCGACGCAGTTTTTGCACCAGCGGCGGGCTGATCTCAAACACTTCCAGCGCGGACTGCGGCAGCATATTTTGCAGCAGCACGCGCGTCAGTACGCCATCGCCCGCGCCCAGTTCGGCGATGCGATGCGCGGCTGACCAGTCAACTTCCTGCGCCATTGCCCGGCACAGCGCCTGCGAAGAGGGAGTGATACTGCCCATATGGCGTGGGTTACGGATAAACTGCCGGATAAAATCGGCCTTCGTACGCATTAACGTCATGGCTGAAGCCAACATCTAACCTCCGGGTAAACTCGCTGAAAACGAACGCCGTTTGGCTTGTTGACCACGCTCAGTGAGCAAGTTCCCTTGTAAGCAGTAATGACCCGAAAAGTCAGACAAATCTTGCTCACGCCATTCTCTCCGACTGCATTTCTTTTTGCGGCCGTCACAGTTTTTTCAGCGCGAATCTGACAGGCTGCGCACAGCGATTAATGTTAATTAATAGTTATCCGATTGTTACACCTATCCGCTTTGTAAGGAGCCTGACCATGCGCTACGCCTATCCCACCGAAACTGACTCGCTGATCCAGCTGCGCCAGCGCTACGGAAACTTCATCAACAACGCCTTTGTGCCGCCGGTGCAGGGCAACTACTTCACCAACACCTCGCCGGTTAACGGATCGGTGATTGGTGAATTTCCGCGCTCCGATAAAGAAGACGTTGAGCGCGCGCTGGATGCCGCACACGCCGCCGCCGAAAGCTGGGGGAAAACCTCGGTACAGCAACGCTCGCTGCTGCTGCTGAAAATTGCCGATCGCCTGGAAGAGAACCTGGAGCGGCTGGCGGTGAACGAAACCTGGGATAACGGCAAGCCGGTGCGCGAAACGCTGGCCGCCGATCTGCCGCTGGCGGTGGATCATTTCCGCTATTTCGCCGGCTGTTTGCGTGCGCAGGAGGGCAGCGCAGCGGAGATCGACGAATTTACCGCGGCCTACCATTTTCATGAGCCGCTGGGCGTGGTGGCGCAGATTATACCGTGGAATTTCCCGCTGCTGATGGCGGCGTGGAAGCTCGCCCCGGCACTGGGCGCGGGCAACTGCGTGGTGCTGAAACCGGCCGAGCAGACGCCGCTGTCGATCACGCTGTTTGTGGATCTGATTAAAGATATTCTGCCGCCGGGCGTGCTGAACGTGATTCACGGTTTTGGCCGCGAAGCGGGTGAAGCGCTGGCAGGCAACGTGCGCATCGCCAAGGTCGCCTTTACCGGCTCAACCGCCACCGGCGGCCATATTCTGGAGCTGGCGGCGAAAAACCTGATCCCATCCACCGTTGAGCTGGGCGGCAAATCACCTAACATCTTCTTTGAAGACATCATGCAGGCGGAACCGTCGTTTATTGAGAAGGCTGCAGAAGGGCTGGTGCTGGGCTTCCTCAATCAGGGAGAAATCTGTACCTGTCCTTCGCGCGCGCTGGTGCAGGAATCGATTTACGAGCCGTTCCTGGCGGCAGTAATGAAACGCATCGCCACCATCAAACGCGGCGATCCCATGGACAGCGAAACCATGGTGGGCGCGCAGGCGTCACAGCAGCAGTTCGATAAAATCCTTTCCTATCTCGATATCGCTCGCCAGGAAGGTGCCGAGGTGCTGACCGGCGGCGGCGTGGAGAAACTGGAAGGCGGGCTGGCGACCGGTTATTACATTCAGCCTACGCTGCTGAAGGGCAACAACACCATGCGCGTATTTCAGGAGGAGATTTTCGGACCGGTGATCGGCATCACCACGTTTAAAGATGAAGCGGAGGCGATCGCTATCGCCAACGACTCCATATACGGCCTTGGCGCGGGCGTCTGGACGCGCGACATCAACCGCGCCTATCGCGTCGGTCGTGCCATCAAAGCGGGGCGTGTCTGGACCAACTGTTATCACCTCTACCCGGCGCACGCCGCCTTTGGTGGTTACAAAAAATCGGGCATCGGCCGTGAAACGCACAAGATGATGCTGGATCACTATCAGCAAACCAAAAATCTGCTGGTGAGCTACAGCACTGAGCCGCTAGGCTTTTTCTGATTCTGCGGGCAGTGCCAGCGCCATGCTGAGAAATAAGCGGAGATTGAGCCCTGTCCTGGCGATCGGACAGGTAAATTTCCGCTATAACTATGTCATACAGCGGCGCGTTTGCCGCATGACTTTCATCATTGCAGGAATTGTATGACAACGTATGGACAGCCCGCTCTTCAGGAAGAGATCCTCGACGCGGTTGAGGAGAGCCTGATTTCGGTAAATTTGCCTGGCCGTCACCATATCTGGCTGATAGGCAAACAGGATTACGATCTGCTGCTGGTGACTAAAAAGCAGGATGCCTCGCAACTGCTGTGGCAGCAGCTGGAACAGGAATACCGCTTCTCCTGATCCTCTTTTCACTTTCGTCATGCGCAGCAGCCCGGCTCCCGCCGGGCTGCTGCTTTTCATGCCTCTGCCCAATTCTGCGCTTCATCATTACCTTCTCTCTGTCGCGTGGTTTTCGCCGTTTTCGCGCGCCGTGCGGACGATCACAAACCGGTAACATTTCGTGAAAATGCTCACACCAGCCAGGGCAGTTGCCCAACAATTGGCCGTTAATCACCACGCTTTGGCTAACGATTAGCCAGTGATTCCTGTTTATATTGTAAATGAAACGACGTTTTAAAAATGACGTTACAGGATACTGTATAAGGGAGCACACCGTGAAAATTACCGATGTCAGCGTCACCGTTTTTACCTATCCCACACGCCGCAGCGTCGACAGCGCCGGCCATTCCCATCCCGGCGAGATGTCGCAGGCCAGCATGGCGATGCTCACCATCAGCACCGACGAGGGCGCACAGGGATACTCTTTTGCGCCGCCAGAGGTCGTCAGACCGCACGTGGTGAACGCCTTTTTCAAAAAGGTGCTGGTGGGCCAGAATCCGTTTGACCGCGAGCGGCTGTGGCAGGATCTGGTGCACTGGCAGCGCGGCAGCGCCCATCAGCTGACCGAGCGCGCGCTGTCGTTTGTTGAGCAGGCGCTGTGGGATCTGATCGGCCGCAAACTCAATATGCCGGTACATAAACTGCTGGGCGGCTATCGCGAAAAGGTGCCCGCTTACGGCAGCACCATGTGCGGCGACGAGCTGAAAGGCGGCCTGTCGACGCCGGACGAGTACGCCGAGTTCGCCCTCAAGCTGGTGGCGCGCGGCTATCAGGCGATCAAACTGCACACCTGGATGCCGCCGGTCTCGTTTGCCCCTAACCCAAAAATGGATATCAAAGCCTGCGCCGCGGTGCGGGAAGCGGTCGGGCCGGATATCGCCCTGATGATTGACGGCTATCACTGGTACAGCCGCAGCGAAGCGTTAACTATCGGTAAGGCGCTGGAGAAGCTCGATTTTGCCTGGTTTGAAGAGCCGATGCAGGAAGAGAGCATGTCATCTTATGTCTGGCTGGCCGACAACCTGTCGATTGACGTGATCGGCCCGGAGAGCCTCGGCGGCAAGCATCACAGCCGCGCCGACTGGGTAAAAGCGGGTGCCTGCGACATTCTGCGCGCCGGAGCCAACGGCGTTGGCGGCATTTCACCGACCATGAAAGTGGCGGCGCTGGCCGAGGCGTTCGGCATGGATTGTGAGGTACACGGCAACGGTGCCGCGAGCCTGGCGGTGGTTGGCGCGATTCGTAACTGCCGCTGGTACGAGCGCGGGCTGCTGCATCCGTTCCTTGATTACGACGAGGTGCCGGCGTACCTCAATGCGCTGGTCGATCCGATGGATGAGCAGGGCTTTGTGCACCTGCCAACGCGACCTGGCCTCGGTGAAGATATCAACTTCGACTATATCGACAGCCACGCGGTGCGCAACATCGCCTGATCCTCCCTGAACCTGCTGGAAGTGACAACATGAACACTGGCTCCCGTACCGGGGCGTGGCTGTTTGCGCTCCTGATGTTGATTTCTGTTCCCTCGCTGCAGGCGCGCACGCCGCCCGATCAGCTGATCATCGGCATGAACATGAACAACCTGTTGACCCTCGATCCGGCGGCAATGACCGGCAACGAGGTGGTGGGCATCGTGGTGAATCTCTACGACTCGATGATCGAGCTGGACCCCAACCGGCTCACCGAGGTACGGCCGGCACTGGCCAGCAGCTGGCAGGTCAATGAGGCGCGCGATCGGCTGACCTTCCAGCTGCGCAAAGACGTCAAGTTTCACTCCGGCAATCCGCTGACCGCGCAGGATGTCGTCTGGTCGATGCGCCGCATCCTGCACCTGAATCTGGCGCAGGCGTCGGTGTGGAAATCATACGGCTTCAGCAAAAAGAACGTCGATGAGATGGTTACCGCACCGGACGATTACACCGTGGTCATCCAGCTGCCGAAAGCCAACGATCCTAATCTGGTGCTCTATTCGCTGGCCGCTCTGGGCAGCGGTTCCGTACTCGACAGCGCCACGGTGAAAAGCCACGAGCAGAATGGCGACTGGGGTAACCGCTGGCTGACCACTCATGAGGCGGGTTCAGGGCCGTTTACCCTCGATACCTGGCAGGCGAAAGATGTGCTGCGCATGAACCGTAATGCTGATTACTGGCGTGGCGACATCAAGCTGTCGCGCGTGGTGTATCGCCATTTTCAGGAGTCGCAGACGCTGCGGCTAATGATGGAAAAGGGCGATCTGGATGTTGCCAGCAACATGGCGATGGCCGATCTACGCGCGCTGCGCCACGATCCAGATGTCACCATCGACGCGGTGAAAAAAGGCACCATCTACTACGTGGCGATGAGCATGAAGGAGTCGCACTTTGCCAACGCCAAAGTACGTGAGGCGGTGCGTTATCTTATCGATTATCAGGGCATTAACAGGGCGCTGATGGCCGGGTATGGCGAGCTGCACCAGCGGCCGATTCAGAGCGGTCCGGCGACGCTGCCCGATCCTGGCTACCGGCTCAACGTTGAAAAAGCCAAACGTCTGCTGGCCGAGGCGGGCTATCCGCAGGGCTTTGACACCACGCTGCGCGTCCTGGCCGATCAGCCGTTTCTTAATATCGCCATTGCGGTGCAGTCGACGCTGATGCAGGCGGGCATTCGCGCCAAAATCATCACCGGCACCGGCAACCAGATTTACGGCGCGATGCGCGAGCGCCGGTTCGACATGCTGGTCGGGCGCGGCGGCAGCGGCGTGGAGCCGCATCCACATTCCAGCCTGCGTGCGCTGGTCTATAACCCGGATAACAGCGACGCCGCGCGCCTGACCAACTTTCAGGGCTGGCGCACCGGCTTTTACGACGCCGGGCTGAACAAGGCGATCGACAGCGCGCTGCTGGAGCGCGACGCGGCGAAACAGCAGCAGGATTATCACGCCATTCAGCGCCGGTATGACCAGCTGATTCCGGCGCTGATTCCGGTCTCGCAGATGGTGGATTCGGTGGTGGTCAGCAACCGCGTGCGTGATTTTCAGCCGCATCCTTCCGCCACTACCTTCTTGCGCGATGTCTATAAAACCGCTGATGCCCCATCAGGAGAGACGCCATGACCGCTGCTGCGTTATTTACCGCTAACCGCGCCAGGCGGCTCAGTCGACGCCTGTTGCATATCGCCATTACGCTGTTTGGCCTGCTGGTGCTGACCTTTTTCATTGGCCGAGTGATGCCGGTGGATCCGGTGCTGGCGATTGTCGGCCCCGATGCCGATCACGCCACCTATCAGCAGGTTTATCACCAGCTCGGCTTCGATCGCCCGCTGTGGATGCAGTTTCTGATCTATCTGCAATCACTGCTGCAGGGCGATCTCGGTAATGCCCTGTTAACCGGCAAGCCGGTGAGCAGCGACATCCTGCGCGTCTTTCCGGCAACGCTGGAGCTGGCGACGCTGGCGATCATCATCGGCGCCGGGCTGGGCATTCCGCTTGGTGTGCTGGCGGCGGCGCGCCGTAACAGCCTGGCCGATTACGCGGTACGCATTGTCAGCCTGGCGGGCTACTCAACGCCGATATTTTGGGTCGGCATGGTCGGGCTGCTGGTGTTCTACGCTGCGCTTGGCTGGGTCGGCGGCGCCGGACGCGTCGATCTCAGCCTTGATGGCCAGGTCACGCGTCATACCGGGCTGCTGGTGGTTGACGCTATTCTGGCAGGTAACGGCGCGGTACTGCGCAGCGCGCTCAACCATCTGATTTTGCCCGCCTCGCTGCTCGGTTTTCACTCGCTCGCCTACATCAGCCGCATGACGCGCAGCTTTATGCTGGCGCAGCTGTCGCAGGAATTTGTCATCACCGCGCGGGTTAAAGGCTTGAGCGAATGGCAGGTGATCTGGCATCACGCCTTCCGCAATATTCTGGTGCAGCTGCTGACGGTGGTAGCGCTGGCCTATGGCTCGCTACTGGAGGGCGCGGTGCTGATCGAAACCGTATTTTCCTGGCCCGGCTTTGGCTCCTATCTCACCAGCAGCCTGATGCTGGGCGACATGAACGCGGTGATGGGCTGCGTGCTGGTGGTGGGCGTGATTTTTGTGCTGCTCAATCTCTTCTCCGACCTGCTGTATCAGGTCTTTGATCCGAGGACTAAAGTATGACCGTTTCGCTGGACTCCTCTTTTAACAGCGGCAGCGAGCGGCTCGCCCGCCTGCGGCGCCGCGCCACGCGCATTGGCCATTTTCTCTGGCTAATGGCGCGCAATCCACTGACCGCCATTGGCGGCAGCATTGTGCTGCTGCTGATGATCGTCGCGCTGTTTGCACCGTGGATCGCGCCATACTCGCCGCTGGTGCAGGATCTCAACAACGCGCTGAGCCCGCCGGGTGCCGCCCACTGGTTTGGCACCGACGAGTTTGGGCGCGATATTTTCAGTCGGCTGGTTTATGGCTCGCGCATCACGCTCTACATCGTGCTGCTGGTGTCGGTGACCGTCGGGCCGCTTGGCCTGCTGCTGGGCATCACCGCCGGTTATTTTGGCGGCAAGGTGGATGCGGTGCTGATGCGCATTACCGATATTTTTATCTCCTTTCCCAGCCTGGTGCTGGCGCTGGCGTTTGTTGCCGCATTAGGTCCTGGCCTTGAGCATGTGGTCATCGCCATTACGCTCACCGCCTGGCCGCCCATTGCGCGACTGGCCCGAGCCGAAGCGCTGTCGTTGCGTCAGGCGGATTTTATCTCCGCGGTGCGCTTGCAGGGTGCCTCATCGGTACGCGTGCTGGCGCGCCATATTCTGCCGCTGTGCATGCCGTCGGTGATTATCCGCATCACCATGAACATGGCGGGCATTATTCTCACCGCTGCCGGTCTCGGCTTTCTCGGACTCGGTGCGCAGCCGCCCGATCCGGAGTGGGGTGCCATGATCTCCAGCGGCCGCAGCTACATGATGGAGTGCTGGTGGGTGGTAACCGTTCCGGGACTGGCGATTCTGATCAACAGTCTGGCATTCAACTTCTTAGGAGATGGCCTACGTGACATCCTCGATCCCCGCAATGAATAGCCCGCTGCTCGATGTGCAGGATCTGCATGTCAGCTTTGTCTCCGGCGGTCAGCTCACCCAGGCGGTGCGCGGCGTCTCGTTTCAGCTGGGCCGTGAAAAACTGGCCATTGTCGGCGAGTCCGGTTCCGGTAAATCCACCGTCGGGCGCGCGCTGCTACAGCTGCATCCGGCCAAAGCCCGCATCACAGCGCAGGCGATGCGCTTCGGGGAGTTCGATCTGCTCAACGCCAGCGCGGCTGAGATGCGCGGCATTCGCGGCAAGCGCATTTCTATGATCATGCAGGACCCAAAATACTCGCTGAATCCGGTGCTCTGCGTTGGCGAGCAGATCGCCGAAGCCTGGCGCATCCACCACAAAAGCAGCGCGGCAGCGGCCAAAGCGCGGGTGATTGAGATGCTCGACGTGGTGCGCATCCGTGAGCCGCAGCGGGTCTATAACCTCTATCCGCACGAAATTTCCGGCGGGCAGGGGCAGCGCATCATGATCGCCATGATGCTGATCACCGATCCTGAACTGGTGATCGCCGATGAGCCCACCTCGGCGCTCGACGTCTCGGTGCGCATGCAGGTGCTGGAGCTGCTGGATGACCTGGTCAAATCACGCGGCCTGGGGCTGATATTCATCAGCCACGATCTGAATCTGGTGCGGCATTTTTGCGACCGGGTGTTGGTGATGTACGCCGGGCGCGTGGTGGAATCGATCGCCGCCGCCGATCTCGATCGCGCGCAGCATCCTTACACCCAGGGCCTGCTTAATGCACTGCCCGACATGAACCATCGGCGCCCGCGTTTGCCGGTGCTGCAACGCCAGGCGAGCTGGCTGACCGAATAAGGAACGCAACATGGCTGAACCGATGATCGCGGTGCGTAACCTGAACCTCAGCTTTGGCGAAGATGCCCAGGCGAGTCAGGTGCTGTTTGATGTGAACTTCGAGGTGAATCAGGGCGAGATTTTTGGCCTGGTGGGCGAATCCGGATCGGGCAAAACCACGGTGCTGAAGTGCCTGGCCGGGCTGTTTACCCACTGGCAGGGCGAGCTGGCCATTAACGGTGCGCCGCTGGCCCATGAGATAGGCCGTGAGCGCTGTCGGCTGGTACAGATGGTGTTTCAGGACCCTTACGGCTCGCTGCATCCGCGTCATACCATTGGCGATATTCTTGAGGAGCCGCTGCATATCCATCAGATCGGTCAGCAGGATAAAAAGGTGTGCGAGATGCTGGAGAAAGTGGGGCTGAGCCGCGCCTATCGCAGCCGCTATCCGCATCAGCTCTCCGGCGGTCAGCGGCAACGCGTCGCCATCGCCCGCGCGCTGATTTTGCAGCCGCGTGTGCTGTTGCTGGATGAGCCGACCTCGGCGCTCGACGTCTCGGTCCAGGCGGAAATCCTCAACCTGCTCAGCGATCTGCAGCAGCAGGAGCAGCTCACCTGGCTGATGGTGACCCACGATTTAGGCGTTATTGCGCATCTCTGCCATCGCGTCGGCGTCATGCAGTATGGCCGCCTGCTGGAGACGCTGGATGTGGAGGATCTGCTGCACGATCGTGCCCGCGAGTCCTATACGCAAACGCTGGTCAGCGCCAGCCGCGACTACCCTCGCGCCGCGGTGTAAAGTGGCGGGATGACGCACGAAAAACAGGGCAAGCCGTTTTAAAATTGGCTTCAAAACTGAAGCGTGTCGTGCCGTTTTGATATCGCTTACGCATTTCAGCGATGGCAATGGGCGTATGGGCCGCTTATGGCAGACGCTGATTCTGAGCGAATGGCGAGCAGAACGGGTATAGCTCCCAAAAAAGGCGGCCGCTGGCAGATTGTTTAACCTCTTTATTCGTTTGATGCGCCATAAAAAAACCACGCCGCGGCGTGGTTTTTGTGTGTTAGCGGCTGGATGGCAGAACAAATCAGAAGGTTTCCCAGCCCGCATCGGCGGCAGGCGATGCCGCTTGCAGGCGCAGCGGCTTGCTTACCGCTGCAGGCTGACGCACCGGGCTTTCGTTGGCAGAGATTTTAAATACCGCCACTACCTGCTCCAGCTGCTCTGCCTGCGACTCCAGCGAGCCCGCCGCGGCAGAAGACTCTTCCACCAGCGCGGCGTTTTGCTGCGTCGTGGTGTCCATCTCCGCCATCGCCTGAGCGATCTGGCTGATGCCCTGATTCTGTTCATCGGACGCCGCAGCAATTTCGCCCATGATATCGCGCACCTGTTTCACCGAATGAACGATTTCCGCCATGGTTTCACCGGCGCGGCTGACCAGCGCCGATCCATCGCTGACGCGATTGACTGAATCGCTGATCAGCGCCTCAATCTCTTTGGCCGCTACCGAGCTGCGGTGCGCCAGGTTGCGCACTTCGCCCGCCACAACCGCAAAGCCACGGCCCTGTTCACCGGCGCGAGCCGCTTCTACCGCGGCGTTCAGCGCCAGAATATTGGTCTGGAAGGAGATGCTGTTAATGACCGAAATGATTTCGCCGATTTTACCGGAGCTGCTGCTGATGCCATCCATGGTGCTAATCACTTTCTGGATGATCTCGCCGCCGCGTCCGGCATTGGTGGAGGCGTCCGCTGCCAGCTGGCTGGCATGATGGGCGTTCTCGGCATTCTGTTTCACCGTTGAGGTCAACTGCTCCATGCTGGCAGCGGTTTGCACCACGGCGGCAGACTGCTGTTCAGTACGTGAAGAGAGATCGGCATTGCCCGCGGCGATTTCAGCCGAGGCGCGCGCCACGCTGCTGACGCCGTCACGCACGTTAACGATAATCGCCTTCAGGCTCTGGTTCATGCTGTTAACCGCCTGCATCAGCTGGCCAATCTCATCGCCACGCTGAGTATCGAGTTCCACCGTCAGGTCGCCTTTGGCGATGCGTTGTGCGGCGCTTAGCGTGTGACCCAGCGGCACGGTGATGATGCGGGTCATGCGCCAGGCGATC
Organism: Duffyella gerundensis; assembly: GCF_001517405.1. NCBI lineage: Bacteria > Pseudomonadati > Pseudomonadota > Gammaproteobacteria > Enterobacterales > Erwiniaceae > Duffyella > Duffyella gerundensis. The sequence continues at coordinate 1,651,318 of NZ_LN907827.1, forward strand.
AGCAGGCTGAGCAGAATACACACGCCGGACGCGACCGCAATGCGCCACTCAGCGGTTTTAACAAATCCCGCCGACAGCTGTGACTGATAGGCAAAAATCTCCGCTACCGAGGTGTTCAGTTTGCCTGCCGCATCAGTCAGCTGGGCAGACACGGCATTTTGCGTGGTGCTGGCGGTAATGTAGGCGGTCATGGCGGCGGTGTGCTGTTCAATCACTGCCATCGCCGCAACCAGTGCGCTTTGCTGCTCAGCAGGCAGCAGCGGTTGCAGCTGCGAGGTCATTTTTTCCAGCTCGTCAGAGATTGCCATGGCGCGCTGCTGGAGTTCTTCAGTTGGTGCGATGATGAACTGCTGCGCCAGCAGCGTAGCTTCTTTCACCGCAGAGGCCATGCGCGCGGCCAGCATCGCTGCTTCCGGTGCGGCGGCAACGCCAAAGCCATCCAGCTGATGCGCTACGTCCCACAATGGCTGCGCGTTAACCGCTGTTGCTGCCTGAACTTTCACTTTTGACACGTCAACAAACTTCTGACGCTGCGCTTTGTACTGACTCAGCGTGTCACCAATGGAGGCAATTTTATCCGCGCCCTCATCGCTCCAGTGGAAAGCCGCCAGCTTGCTGTAGTGTACTGACAGTTGATTCATCGCCTCGGCATTCAGCTGAGCGTACTTTTCATCCTGGGTATACTGGAAAAGCGTGCGGTTGAGGCGTGCCTTGCTCAGCGTATTCACCATTTCAACGGTAAGGCTGCGTCGGGCAGAGTTATCTTTGATATTAGAAAAACTGCTGAAGGCGAAGAGGGCGATCACCAGCGAGGCGGCAATCACCACCAGAAAACCGCCAGCCAGCTTCTTGCCTATTTTGATATCGTTGAACCGTGCAAAAATCATAACGTTCACCATGAGGGGGACAGAGGTCAATGACAAAAAAGATGCGTTCCGTGCAACCAGTTGTGCGTGGTCTTGTCATTACTATCGTCATGGTGAGCGTTTAATTTATGCTCAGTTGAAAATTAAATTGGCTTAAGAACGTTTACGTCACATTTTATTTACTGCGGTTTAACACCCGTGGGCCAGTACGGCGCATTAACCGACCTGATTTTCCGGCAGCACGATACCGCTGCTGATGCGCAGGCCGCTCTCGTCGAACACCATGCACTGATGTGGATGAAACGCCGGACGCAACGTCTGATAAGGGCGGAAGTGGACATCGCCCGGCAGCAGCATCTTAAAACCGTCGTAGCCGTGGCTCTGTCCAAACAGATAGGTGTTGTTGCCAAGACGTTCCACCACTTCGCAGTGGAAATCGAGGGTTAACGTACCTTCGCCGCCCACCTGCAAATGCTCCGGGCGAATGCCGAGCATCAGCGGCTCACCGGCGCTGAGCATGCGCGACGGCGCGGGCAGCGCGAAGCTGTGCTCACCGTCGTTGATCTCCACCACCAGCGCCGCCGGGTTGCAGCTTTTCACTTTAGCCGGCAGGAAGTTCATCTTGGGCGAGCCGATAAAGCCAGCGACAAAACGATTCACCGGGTTGTAATAGAGTTCCATCGGCGAACCCACCTGTTCGACCTTGCCGTAATTCATCACCACGATTTTGTCGGCCAGCGTCATCGCTTCCACCTGATCGTGCGTCACATAAACCATGGTGGTTTTCAGCTCCTGATGCAGTTTGGCGATGTGCAGGCGCATATCGACGCGCAGTTCGGCATCCAGGTTAGAAAGCGGCTCATCAAACATAAACACCCGCGGATTACGCACGATGGCGCGACCAATCGCCACGCGCTGGCGCTGTCCACCGGAGAGCTGTTTAGGTTTGCGATCCAGCAGGTGCGACAGCTGCAAGGTTTTCGACACCATCTCCACCTGATGGCGAATCTGATCTTTTGCCACGCCGTTGACCTTCAGGCCATAGCCCATGTTCTCCGCCACCGTCATGTGCGGATAGAGCGCATAGGACTGAAACACCATTGCCACGCCGCGGTGTGAGGGCGCCACGTCGTTCATCAGCTCATCACCGATCAGGATTTCACCTTCGCTAACCTCTTCCAGCCCGGCAATCAGCCGCAGCAGCGTGGATTTACCGCAGCCCGATGGCCCGACAAACACCGTGAACTCACCATCTTCAATATCCAGCTGAACGTTTTTCAGCGTTTCCGTTTTGCCAAAGCGTTTGGCGACGTTTCGTAGTCTGATGCTGGACATGCTAATCCTTGAGGGTAGAGGCGGGTGGCGTGATGTTGTGTATTACGTGTAACAATCCGCCAATTCTGCCGCCAGGGCTGATGAAACATGGCCTGACTATAACGCCGTCATCCGGTGCGCCCTAGGGCATGCTTCCATTTTTGTAATACGGATCACATATTAGAAAAGCCGGGCTGGAGCGGCTGGCGGCTTGCGCGTAGCGTATGGCCTCAACACGCCGATGGCGGAGCATACATTCCCCTTTCTAACGCGAAAACGAGGTGGCGACCTGTGCCACGGCAGCGATTGAAAATGGCTAAAATGTCATACCTTCACATGGAGTTCGCAATGAGAATAAAAACCACGGTTACCTTGCTGTTATCCGCGTTGGCGATGAGCCAGATGGCGCATGCCGCTCAACAGCTCACCGTCTGGGAAGATATTAAAAAATCGGACGGCATTAAAACCGCCATTGCTGACTTCCAGAAGCAGTACAACGTGGAAGTAAAAGTGCAGGAGATGCCTTTTGCTCAGCAGATTGAAAAGCTGCGGCTGGATGGCCCGGCGGGCATCGGCCCGGACGTGCTGGTGATCCCTAACGATCAGCTCGGCAGCTCGGTGGTACAAGGTTTATTAAGCCCGCTAACCCTGGATGCCAGCCAGCAGGCGGCCTATACGCCGTCGGCAATGGCGGCGTTTAAGCAGGGCGACGTGGTCTACGGCGTACCGAAGGCGGTAGAAACACTGGTGCTGATTTATAACAAAGATCTGCTGCCGTCGCCGCTGAAATCGCTGGATGAATACCGCGCCTTTTCAAAGAAAGCCCGCGAGGCGCAGCGCTACGGCCTGCTGGCCAAATTTGATCAGATCTATTACAGCTGGGGTGCGATTGCGCCGATGGGCGGCTACATCTTTGGCAAAGACAGCAAAGGGCTGATTAACACCAAAGACGTGGGCCTCAACACCGCGGGCAGCGTGGCGGCGGTGAGCTACCTGAAAAGCTTCTTCACTGAAGACTTGCTGCCGCGCGGCATCCTTGGCGACAACGGCCTGAACGCCATCGATTCGCTGTTTACCGAGAAAAAAGCTGCGGCGGTGATCAACGGCCCGTGGGCGTTCCAGCCTTATCAGGCGGCGGGCATTAACTACGGCGTTGCGCCACTGCCGCTGCTGCCCAACGGCAAACCGATGAGCTCGTTCCTCGGCGTGAAAGGCTACGTGGTCTCCACCTGGAGCAAGGACAAAACCCTGGCGCAGCAGTTCATTAACTTCATCAATCAGCCGCAGTACGTGAAGGTACGCTTCCAGAAAACCCAGGAAATTCCACCGGTGGTCGCGCTGATGAACGACCCGATCATCAAAGATGATGAAAAGGCCAGCGCCGTAGCGTTGCAGGCGGAGCGCGCGTCGGCGATGCCGGGCGTGCCGGAAATGCAGGAAGTGTGGGGACCGGCTAACGCCGCGCTGGAGCTGAGCGTGTCGGGCAAAGAAGAGCCGAAAGCGGCGCTGGATAACGCCGTGAAGCAAATCACCATGCAAATCGAAGCCATGCAGGCCAGCAACCAGTAAGCCATCGTTGCGGGCACCCGCACGGATAAGGATCGACCAGTGATGTTATCTTCCAGTGAAAAGCTGGCGCCCGGCGGGCGTCCGCACCGACATGCCGTCACAGGGCTGCTGCTCGCGCTGCTGCCCGGTTTCGGCCAGTTTTATCATCGCCAGTGGGCCAAGGGGCTCTGTTTTCTGCTGCTGCTGACCAGCTTTGTCGGCGTGTTTCATGACTTCCTGCGCGAAGGGCTGTGGGGGCTGGCGACGCTGGGTGACGTGGTACCGCGCGATAACTCGATTTTCCTGCTGGCAGAGGGGATCATCAGCGTGCTGGTGATCGCCTTTGGCCTGACGATTTGGGGTTTATCGTTTCGTGACGCCTGGCTCAATGGCCGCCGCCGCGATGAGGGCGAGCAGCTGCACAGCATCCGCAAGCAGTATCAGCTGCTGCTGCGCGAAGGCTTTCCTTACCTGATGATTTCGCCCGGCTTTATCCTGCTGGTCTTTGTGGTGGTGTTTCCGATTCTGTTCGGCTTCTCCATCGCTTTTACCAACTACAACCTCTATCACACGCCACCGGCGAAGCTGGTTGACTGGGTTGGTTTTAAGAACTTTATCAACATTTTTACCCTGTCGATCTGGCGCTCCACCTTCTTTGACGTGCTGCAATGGACGGTGGTCTGGACGCTGCTGGCGACCACGCTGCAGTGTACGGTCGGGGTGATGCTGGCGATTCTGGTTAACCAGAAAGACCTGCGCTTCAAACCGTTGATTCGTACCATTTTCATTCTGCCGTGGGCGGTGCCGGGCTTTGTCACCATTCTGGTGTTTGCCGGCATGTTCAACGACAGCTTTGGCGTGATTAACAACGCGATTCTCGATTTCTTCGGCATAGCGCCGAAAGCCTGGATGACCGATCCGTTCTGGAGCAAGGTAGCGCTGATCATGATGCAAACCTGGCTCGGCTTCCCGTTTGTGTTCGCCATGACCACCGGCGTGCTGCAGGCGATTCCGGAAGATCTCTATGAAGCGGCGATCATGGATGGCGCCAGCGCCTGGACGCGGCTGAAAACCATCACGCTGCCGCTGGTGCTCTATGCGATTGCGCCGATCATCATCACGCAATACACCTTCAACTTTAATAACTTCAACATCATCTACCTGTTCAACAACGGCGGGCCGGCGGTGGCGGGTTCCAATGCGGGCGGCACCGATATTCTGGTGTCGTGGATCTACAAGCTGACCATGTCGTCATCGCAATATGCGATTGCCGCCACCATCACCATTCTGCTGTCGATTTTTGTGGTCGGTCTGGCGCTGTGGCAGTTCCGCGCGACGAAATCGTTCAAGCAAGATGAGATGGCGTAAGGAAGCAATATGTCGAAATCTGCCAGTATTAAACGGGAAAAATGGCTGCGCCTGTCACTGACGTGGCTGGTGGTGATCGCCGTTTCCACCATTATTATCTATCCGCTGCTGTGGACGGTTGGCGCCTCATTTAACGCCGGTAACAGCCTGCTGAGCAGCTCTATTATCCCGGAAAACGGTTCGGTGGAGCACTACCGCAACCTGTTTGACGGCACGGTGCCTTATCTCACCTGGTACTGGAACTCGATGAAAATCAGCTTCATGACCATGGTGCTGACGCTGATCAGCGTCAGCTGTACCGCCTACACCTTTTCGCGCTTTCGCTTTAAGGGTCGGCAGAACGGGCTGATGCTGTTTTTGCTGCTGCAGATGATCCCGCAGTTCTCAGCGCTGATTGCCATCTTTGTGCTGTCGCAGCTGCTCGGACTGATCAACAGCCACATGGCGCTGGTGCTGATTTACGTGGGCGGCATGATCCCGATGAACACCTATCTGATGAAAGGCTACCTCGACGCCATTCCGCGCGATCTCGATGAGTCGGCACGTATGGACGGCGCGGGCAATTTCCGCATCTTCATTGAGATCATCATGCCACTCTCCAAGCCGATTCTGGCGGTGGTGGCACTGTTTTCGTTCACCGGTCCGCTGGGCGATTTCATTCTCTCCAGCACCATTTTGCGCACGCCGGAGCAGTTCACGCTGCCGATCGGCCTGTACAACCTGGTGTCGCAGAAAATGGGTGCCAGCTACACCACCTACGCCGCGGGCGCGGTGCTGATTGCCGTACCGGTCGCCATTCTCTATCTCGCCCTACAGAAATACTTCGTGTCCGGGCTGACATCGGGCAGTACCAAGGGATAACTCATGCAGATAAAACCACTTCTTATTGCCCTGGCGCTGGCCTGGGCAACACCGCTGTTCGCCGCCACGCCGGTGGATTTCGTGAAAGGCGCGGATATCTCCACCCTGCCGGAGCTGGAGAAACAGGGCGGCAAATTCTATAACGCCGCTAACCAGCAGCAGGATCCGATCGCCATTCTCAAGGCCAACGGCATCAACACGCTGCGCCTGCGCCTGTGGGTTGATCCCCGTGACGCCAGCGGCAAAGCCTACGGCGGCGGCACCAACGACCTGGAGACCACGCTGGCGCTGGCAAAGCGCGGCAAAGCGCAGGGCATGCAGCTGCTGCTCGACCTGCACTACAGCGATTTCTGGACCGATCCCGGCAAGCAGTTCAAACCCAAAGCCTGGGAAAAGCTGACCTTTCCGCAGCTGGAAAAGCAGGTGCATGACTACACCCGCGACACGCTTGCTCGTTTCAAACAGGCTGGCGTGATGCCGGAGATGGTGCAGATCGGCAATGAGCTGAACGGCGGCATGCTCTGGCCGGACGGCAAAAGCTGGGGACAAAACGGCGGTGAGTTTGACCGGCTGGCGGCGCTGTTAAAAGCGGGCATCAGCGGCGTGCGCGACAACCTCAGCGATCCCGGTCAGGTAAAAATCATGCTGCACCTCGCGGAGGGCACCAAAAACGACATGTTCCGCTGGTGGTTTGATGAGATCACTAAACGCCAGGTGCCGTTCGATGTGATTGGCCTGTCGATGTACACCTACTGGAACGGCCCGATTTCGGCGCTGAAAGCCAACATGGACGACATCAGCCAGCGCTATCAAAAAGATGTGATGGTGGTGGAAGCCGCCTACGCCTGGACCCTCGACAACTGCGACAGCGCGGAAAACAGCTTCCAGGCGAAAGAGGAGAAGGATGGCGGTTATCCCGCCACCGTCGCCGGGCAAACCGCCTATCTGCGCGATTTAATGCAGGCGATCCGGTCGGTGCCTGACCACCGCGGCAAAGGTCTTGTTTACTGGGAACCAACGTGGATTGCGGTTCCCGGCAACACCTGGGCTACGCCGGAAGGCATGAAGTACATCCACGACGAGTGGAAACAGGGCAATGCCCGCGAGAACCAGGCGCTGTTCGACTGCCAGGGAAAAGTGCTGCCGTCAATTCAGGTATTCCATTAATCCATTGGCGTAATGGCTGATGTTGCTGACATCTCTGAGGATTCTATGAGTAAATTTCCACCGCTAAGCGCCAGAGTTAATGCGTTACTGCATGGCGCGGACTACAACCCGGAACAGTGGACGCAGACGCCGGGCATCGTTGATAAAGACATTGAAATGATGAAACAGGCACACTGCAACGTGATGTCGGTTGGCATCTTTAGCTGGGCGAAGCTCGAGCCCGCCGATGGCGAGTACGATTTTGCCTGGCTGGACAGCCTGCTGGATAAGCTTCAGCAGAACAATATTGCAGTGTTTCTCGCCACGCCAAGCGGCGCGCGTCCGGCATGGATGTCGCAGAAATACCCGGAAGTGCTGCGCGTCGGGCGCGATCGCGTACCGGCGCTGCACGGTGGCCGCCATAATCACTGCATGACCTCGCCGGTTTACCGGCAAAAGGTCAGGGAGATGAACAGCGCGCTGGCCGACCGTTATGCGCACCATCCGGCGGTGATTGGCTGGCACATCTCCAATGAATATGGCGGTGAGTGCCACTGCGAACGTTGTCAGAGCGCCTTCCGCGGCTGGCTGCAACAGCGCTACGAGACGCTGGATAAGCTGAACCACGCCTGGTGGAGCGATTTCTGGAGCCACACCTACAGCGACTGGTCACAAATCGCCTCGCCGTCACCGCAGGGTGAAATGTCGATTCACGGCCTGAACCTCGACTGGCGGCGCTTTATGACCGATCAGGTCACCGATTTTTGCGCCGAAGAGATCAAACCCCTGAAGGCGGTGAATCCCGACCTGCCGGCTACCACTAACTTCATGGAGTATTTCTACGACTACGACTACTGGAAGCTGGCGCAGCCGCTGGATTTTATCTCCTGGGACAGCTATCCAACCTGGCACAACGAGAAAGATGAAACCACGCTCGCCTGCTACACGGCGATGTATCACGATCTGATGCGCACCCTGAAGCAGGGCCAGCCATTTGTGCTGATGGAGTCAACGCCGAGCGCCACCAACTGGCAACCCACCAGCAAGCTGAAAAAGCCGGGCATGCACATTCTGTCGTCGCTGCAGGCGGTGGCACACGGTGCCGATTCGGTGCAGTACTTCCAGTGGCGTAAAAGCCGCGGCTCGGTGGAGAAGTTCCACGGTGCGGTGGTGGATCACGTCGGCCATCTTGATACCCGCGTGGGCCGCGAAGTCAGCGAACTGGGCCGCATGCTGGCCGCAATGACGCCGGTGCAGGGCAGCCGCGTCGACGCAAAAGTGGCGATCATTTTTGACTGGGAAAGCCGCTGGGCGATGGACAACGCTCAGGGCCCGCGCAACATCGGCCTGCACTATGAGCGTACGGTAACGGAACATTATCGCGCCTTCTGGGAACAGGGCGTGGCGGTGGATGTGATCAATGCCGACGTCGATTTCAGCGGCTATTCGCTGGTGATCGCACCGATGCTCTATATGGTACGCGACGGCTTTGCCGGGCGCGCCCAGCGCTTTGTTGAAAACGGCGGGCACTTTGTCGCCAGCTACTGGAGCGGCATCGTTAACGAAAGCGATCTCTGCCATCTCGGCGGCTTTCCGGGGCCGCTGCGGCCGCTGCTCGGCATCTGGTCAGAAGAGATCGACAGCCTGGCAGAGGGCGAATTCAATGCGGTGCGCGGCATCAGCGGCAACCTGCTTGGCCTGAGCGGGCCCTATCAGGCGCGCGAGCTGTGCGAACATATTCATCTGGAAGGCGCCACCGCGCTGGCGAGCTACGAGAGTGATTTCTATGCCGGTCAACCGGCGGTCACGGTGAACAGCGTCGGCGCGGGCAAGGCGTGGTATATCGCATCACGCAACGATCTGGCGTTTCATCGCGACTTCTACGGCGCGCTGATTACCCGTCTGGCGCTGCCGCGCGCGCTGGCCACCGACTTCCCGCCGGGCGTCACCGCGCACCGTCGCACCGATGGCGTTCATTCGTTTATTTTCCTGCAAAACTTTACCGCGCGCACGCAAACGGTCGATCTGCCTGCCGGGCTTGAAGATCTGATTGCCGGTTCGCCGGTGGCCCGTTCACTCAATCTGGTGCCGTGGGATTGTCGGGTACTGCGCGGGCCGTTATAAGCCCGGGTCAGCAAATATGGCGGCAGCGATGCCGCCTGAGGAGAACATGATGGTAAGCCTTAAATCGTTTACGCATTACTTCAGCCGCCAGCCTCAGCCGTCAGCGGATGAGCCGGTGGATATGGCGATGCTCGAGCGTCTGCTGCACTGCTTTGGCGGCCGCGATAACATTGAGCAGGTTGATGCCTGTCTGACCCGCTTGCGGGTGCAGGTGAAATCACTGGCGCAGGTGGATTCCGCCGCGCTACAGCAGATGGGCGCAATTGGCGTGGTGATCCTCGGCCATGAGGTCCATGCTATTTTCGGTACGCAGTCCGATCGGCTGCGCCAGCTGCTCGACGCCCGCTTTTTTAAACCCGCCTGATACCCCGCGGGATAGCCAACCGGTTATCCCGCTTTCTCGCTGTTGCTTTCCGTATTGCCTCTTTGCATCGCTCTCTTTTTACCGCCGGAACGCCATAAAAAAAGGATGCCGCAGCATCCTTTTCGTGGGAGGCGACCTCAGCCGCTTACCACCAGGCTTCCACCTGCACGCCGAAGTTCCATGTGTTGTCAGCGGTGTTATCCTGGAAAGTGTTGCCCTGTTCTGAATCATTCAGGTAGGAAGCAAACACGCGTAGCTCAGGACGCGACATAAATTCACGACCGGCGGCGAGACCCAGCGCCAGAGTATATTTCTGTCCGGCCTGTTTGTAGTCGCTGCCGTCGCGGTTTTTATCTTTCTGCCAGAAACTGCCCACTTCACCAATGCCGCGCACGTAGTCGGTAAACTGGTACTGCGCCCGGCCAACCAGCGAGAGCAGGGTGGAGCTGTCGGTTTGTGCGGTGACGTTATCGGCTGAACCCCAGGTAAATACCTGATTCAGCGAGAAGCGGTCGGTGATCGGCAGCAGGCCGGTGTTGATCACGCGATAGCCTTTGGCATCACGGGTGTCGTTGTACATGTCATACCAGCCGCCGCCCTGCGACACCATGTTCTGCGCCAGACCTTTATCAGCGTACTGCACCACCAGCTTCTGGTAGCCGCTCCACATATCCTGGCTGACTTCGCCGGTGAGCATCACGCCGTTTTCCGCGTCATACAGGCCGCCGTACTCTTTCTGCTTGTCGGTGGCGTTAGGAATGGCGTAGTCGACGCCGAATTCAGTCCAGGCGCCGCTCCATGGCTTCCAGCCCGCATAACGCACGTCAATGTAGTTGATGTTCACGTCGTTATCGCCATCTTCGCGATAGTCGACGTCGTTGGCATCATTACGGATCCACGCCACAGAGATGGCGCCCGGGCCCAGGGTGTAGTTTTCCACACCGGCGCCGGAACCGGAGATGTTCCAGTATTTGGTATCGATGATGTGCAGATCGTGACGCTGGTAATAGCGCTTACCGCCCCAGATCACTGCGTTCTTATCACCCGGGATCAGGCCTTTGATCTGCAAATTAAGCTGACGCAGGCCAAACTGTGCGTCATCGCCCAAAGTGGTTTCGTTATCGTTGGACCCATCGGAAAACATGCTGACCATGGTGTCGACGTAAAAACTGACGTCATCTTTTTTGTAGACTTCGCTGCCCAGCTCCACTTCGCCATAGGTGTCCGCTTCGTTACCCAGACGGCCGATCTTGTTTTTTTGCCACTCTTCCATGCCACCATCGCGCGAAACGCCCACGCCGCCACGCAGATAACCGTGAAAATCGATGTTGTCGATCGCTGCGAGCAGGGAAGGGGAAGTCAGGGTTGCCGCCAGCGCCACCGCCAGCGTGCAAAGCTTAGTATTCATGTTATCCTCAGGGGTAATTGTCATACGTTCACATCGTGGCGACAGTTATCAATGAGCAAACAATTCCAGGCAATGCGAATCGGTGAATTGTGTGAGTCAGTGCAACAAATTAGCGGTAAAATGTAACGATTGGTGAGGCGGATCACTTAACGATCTATGTGAACGTCAATCTTTTATGGCAATTCGCAACGCTGTGAGCGGGTTAACTAGGCCAGGGTCTGGACGACTGATACAATTCCGACCCTCTGCAGACTGGGAATCGAGTTATGAAGCTGAAAAGTGCCACGTTAGAGGATGTTGCACGCCATGCCGGGGTATCCTACCAGACGGTTTCACGCGTGCTGAATAAGTCCGCTAACGTCTCAGAAACAACGCGTCGCAAGGTGGAAGAGGCGATAGAGGCGCTGCGTTACGTGCCCAACCGGCTGGCACAGCAGCTGGTCGGCAAGCACATAACCACTCTTGGGCTGGTGACCACCTCGCTGGCGCTGCATGCGCCCTCTCAGGTGGCCGCTGCGGTGAAACGCTACGCCAGCGAAGCGGGTTATCAGGTGCTGATTGCCATGATCGATGAGAACGTCGGACAAAGCCTGCAGGGCGCGATCAACGAGCTAAAATCGCAGCGGGTGGATCGGGTCATTATCAACGCGCCGATGGAGACCGCCGACGCCGAACGCATCGCCGAGGATAACCGCGACATCATCTGCCTGTTTCTGGATGTCGATCCCTTCTGTTCGGTGTTTAACGTGTCGTTTAACCCGGCCGACGGCACCCGCGCCAGCGTCAAATATCTCTATGAGCAGGGGCACCGGGCGTTTGCGCTGCTGGCCGGGCCGCAGCACTCGGTCTCTGCTAATCTGCGCCTGAAAAGCTGGCTGGAGATGCTGGAGCGTTATCATCTGCAGCCGGTGAGTCTGGTCTACGGTAACTGGGATGCGCAGAGCGGCTACGCTGGCGCGTTACAGATGCTGCGCGAAGCACCCGATTTTACCGCGCTGCTGGTGGGGAACGATCAGATGGCGCTGGGCGTGCTGAGCGCCTTTCATCAGAACGGCGTCGCCGTGCCGGGGCAAAAATCGGTGATTGGTTATGATGACACTTACGAAAGCGCCTTTTTCCATCCGTCGCTAAGCACGGTGTCGCTGGATCTCGATCGGCAGGGCAAAGAGGCGGTAGAGCGGCTGCTGCGGGCCAACGAAAGCGACAGCAGCCGCTCGTCGTCAATCCTGCCCGCGCGGCTGGTGGTACGCCATTCCAGCGGGGCGCCGGGCGAACAGCAGCAGGATCTGAAACAGATTGCCGATGAGCTGCGTGCCATCGCCAGCCGCTTGCAGGGGCAAAAGTAGCCGTCGGTTAGCCGCGACGGCGCAGCGCCTGCATATCGATCTGCCAGAGATGCAGCTTGTTATAGAGCGCGGTGCGTGAGATGCCCAGTTCCTGTGCCGAGCGGCGCAGGTTGCCGCCATGCTTATCGATGGTCAGCAGGATATGCTGACGGCTGGCATCCTGCAGCGAGCTGAGCGCCTCAGCGACCGGTGCGTGGCGCATCTCCGCTGGCAAATCGGCAACGTCAATCAGCAGCCCTTCGCACAGGCTGATCATGCGCTCCACGAGGTTTTCCAGCTCACGCACGTTGCCCGGCCAGTGCCACGCCTGCAGACAGGCCATCGCCGCCGGTGAAAAGCGCGGCGGATTCCGCTTCAGTCGTGCGCAGAGCGACTGGGTAAAGGCGTTCACCAGGCTGACAATGTCCTCCGCCCGCTGCCGCAGCGGCGGTATCGCCAGTGAGATGACGTTAAGCCGATAGAAGAGATCGCGCCGAAATGCCCCTTTTTCAACGGCGTCGAGCAGATCGCAGTGGGTCGCCGCAATGATACGCACGTTAACTGCCACCGGCTGCGCCGCGCCAATGCGCAGCACTTCGCTCTCCTGAATCACCCGCAGCAGGCTGGTTTGCGCCTCAAGTGGCATCTCACCAATCTCATCCAGAAACAGCGTGCCGCCGTCCGCCAGCTCAAACTTACCGGCCGATCCGCCGCGTCGCGAGCCGGTAAAAGCACCATCGACATAGCCAAACAGCTCGCTCTGCACCAGATCGCGCGGCAACGCGCCACAGTTGATGGCGATAAACGGCTCCTGCGCGCGCAGGCTGGCATTGTGGATCGCCTGAGCAAACAGCTCTTTGCCGGTGCCGCTCTCGCCGGTCAGCAAAATGGTGCTGTCACCGCGGCTGCTGAGGCGAGCATTCTGAATCGCCTGTTGCAGGGCGGGGGCCTGGCCCTGAATCATCTCAAAGGTATAGCTGGCGCTGACGCCCAGCACGCGCCGGGTAATCGCCCGGATACGCTGGTTCTCGCGCAGGGAAAGGATACGATCGCCGTCCGGGGCGGGCATCAGCGACACCAGACAGGATATGCCGCTGCCCGCAGGCATAAACTGCAGCTCGCGGTCATTGCAGAACGGCAGGCTCAGCAGCGATCCCGCCTGTGGCTGCAGTTGCTCATCAATTGCCGGACCGGTGATATCGAGGTGGCTGAACACCTGGCGCGCATAGCGATTAAGGGTTTTGATACAGCCCTGACGGTCGAACACGATAATGCCTTCGTTCAGCGTTTCCAGAATTGACTGCTGTTCGGTGAGGTGACGGCGCAGGATTAGCTCACGGCCCACCGCTTCGGCGGCCGCCTGCACCGTGCCCAGCGTGTGGGCGTTGAAATTATCCGGTGTGGCGGTGAGCGTCAGCACGCCGATCACCGAACCGGTGCCGTCACGCACCGGCGCGGCGGCGCAGTGGCGATGGCGATCGCGCAGCTGGAATTTCCAGTTTTCACCGCTGAGCACGTAGACCAGACGCTGCTCAATCAGGCAGCGCGCGGTGCAGTTGGTGCCGAGCACCTCTTCGCGCAGGATGCTGCCGGGCGGCGTCAGATCGGCGCCGCAGTAATCCAGCGTTACGCCTTGCGCATCGGTGAGATTGATATGGCCATCAGGATTGTAGGCCAGCAGGTTGGCCATCACTTTGCGCGCCACCTCAATCATCTCGCGGTTGCTGGCCAGAATCGCTGCCAGTTCCGCAGCGGGCAGCGCGCAGTAGACGAAGTGCGCCGGATCGATCGCCAGCTGCTGCGAACGCTGCCACGAATGAAGAATATTGGCTCTTATCCAGTGCGGCTGCTCGCCGCGCTGAAACGCCTGCCAGCCTTGCTGCAGTAAATCCTCCCATTTTGCTGCCTCGCTGCTGGCGGGCAGGCTGAATATCGCATCACTTTCATCTTTAACCGGTAACAGACCTTGTAACGCGTGCATGGCATTCTCCGCCCAACGTGGAATGTCCATTTTATTTACATGTCAGATTGACATGTAAATTTTGTTATCACTTTGTGACTTCCATCTGTGCAACCGCTCACAAATATCCCGCTCTGCGCGCTGGCACCGCGTTTGCAATGGCTGTAGCAGGCATGGCAGCGAGGTTTCGCCATCGCGCACCGATCGCCCTGACGGGCACACCATTTCAAAAAGGAGCGTTTATGCATTCACCATCCGTACGTGTCGGCCTGATTGGCGCAGGCAGAATGGGCAGCTTTCATGCCGAGTCACTCGCCCAGCGCGTGCCGGGCGCGCAGCTGGTTGCCGTGGCCGATCCGCAGCCTGGCGCGGCACAAGCGCTGGCAACAAAGCTGGGCGTCAGCAAGGCGTTCAGCGATCTGCAGGCGCTGCTCAACGATCCTGAGGTGGATGCGGTGGTCATCGCCTCACCGGCCCGCACCCACGCGGCCTGGGTCATCGCCGCGGCCCAGGCGGGCAAGCATGTGTTTTGTGAGAAGCCCATGGCGGTCACGCTGGAGGAGGCGGACCGCGCCATCGCCGCGGCAAAAACCGCAGGCGTGGTGCTGCAGGTCGGTTTTAACCGCCGCTTTGTCAGCGGTTTTGCGGCGGCCATTGCGGCGGTGAAGGCCGGTGAAAACGGCACGACTCAGCTCAGCCGCTCGGTGACCCGCGATCCGCTGCTGCGCGATCCAGCACCGATTCCGCAGTGGACCATTTTTCTCGAAACGCTGATCCATGATTTCGATACCCTACTGCATTTCAATCCCGGCGCGAAGCCGGTGGCGGTTTGTGCGCTGGCCGATGCGCTGGTGCGCCCCGATTTTAAAGCGCAGGGGCTGCTGGATACTGCCGTCGTCACTATTCGCTTTGATAACGGTGCCATTGCCACGGCAGAAGCGAACTTTCAGGCGGTATACGGTTATGACGTGCGCGGCGAGGTGTTTGGCAGCAAAGGCATGATGCAGGCGGGCAATATCAACCTTAACAACTGCGTCACCTATCGCGAAAACGGCATCGGCATCGCGACGTCGCGCATGGACACCGACCTGCTACGCGACGCCTACGTCGCCGAGCTGACCGAGTTTGTGCACTGCATTCGTTCTGGCGAAACGCCGCGCGCCACCGGGGAGGATGCGCGTAATGCGCTGGAGATTGCGTTGGCCTGCATCGCTTCGGTCGAGCAGGGACGGTCAATCACGCTGGGGGATCGCTGATGGCTGACTACACATTATCGGTCTGCGCCGAAATGGTGTTTCTCGACCTGCCGTTGATTTCCCGCGTTGAGCGTATTCATGCGCTGGGTTTCGGCGTTGAAATCTGGGGCTGGGCTGACAAGGATATCGCCGCGCTGGTGGCCACCGGTGCCCGCTTTACCTCGATGACCGGCTACCTTACCGGCAATCTCACTGATGAAGAGGGCATCGCGCAGCTGCTCGCCAGCGCAGAACGCTCGCTGGCGGTGGCCGCGCAGCTCAACTGTCCGTCGCTGAACCTGCACGGCACCGGGCTGGATGCGCGCGGCCTGCCGGTAAAACCGGTTGAGGTGGTGACCGGGCAGATGTGGCTGCAGGCAGCCGACACGCTGCGCCAGCTGGCACAGCTGGGCGAACGCGCCGGACGGGTGTTTACCCTAGAAAACCTTAACCTCGCGGTTGATCATCCGGGCACGCCGTTTGCCCGCGCCGCCGATACGCTGGCGCTGGTGGAGGCGGTCAACAGCCCGGCGCTCAAGATGAACCTTGATCTCTATCACGCGCAAATTGGCGAGGGCAATTTGATTGCGCTGCTGCGCCGCTGCGGACCGGCAATCGGCGAAATTCAGGTTGCCGACGTGCCGGGACGCCAGCAGCCCGGCACCGGCGAAATCAACTATCGCGCCATCGCGCGGGCGCTTGAGCAGATGCACTATCGCGGCGTGGTGGCGCTGGAAGGCTGGGCATCCGGCGACAGCACCGAAGCCCTGGCGCAGTTTCGCGATCATTTCACCTGCTGATCGCGCGATCATTCTTTAATCCAACAGGACGCAAACATGAAAATATTCACCGCTTTAGTGCTGCTGCTGAGTTCGCTGTTCAGCGTATCGGGACAGGCAAAAACCTGGCAGGTTGGCGTGGCGCTGGCCAACTTTGACCTTAACTTTGTTTCTATTTTGCGCACGCAGATGCTGAGCGAACTGAAAGCAAAAGGGATGCAGAGCCAGTTTGTCGATGCCAAAGGCGACGTGGCGCTACAGGTGCAGCAGGTTGATGATTTTATTAATCAGGGCGTTGACGCGATTATTCTCAACCCGGTGGACACGCAGGGCGTGCGGCCGATGATTGAGGCAGCACGGCGCGCCAACATTCCGCTGGTGTTCGTGAACCGCAAGCCTGAGATCAAACTGTTGGCGCGCATGGCCTATGTTGGCTCTGATTCCGCGCTGGGGGGTGAAATGCAGATGGAGGCGCTGGCAAAACGCATGGAGCACCGCGGTAATGTGGCGATCCTGATGGGCGCGCTGTCTAATGAAGAAGCTCGTGAGCGTACGCGCGCCGCTGAAAAGGTGATCGGCAAATATCCGCAGATGAAGGTGGTGGAGAAGCAGACCGCACGCTGGCAGCGCAATGAAGCGGTAGATGTGGTCTCTGGCTGGCTGCTCAATAACAGCCCGATCGACGCTATTGCCGCCAACAACGATGAGATGGCGATCGGCGCGATTATGGCGCTGAATCAGGCGAAGAATAAGCACATCCTGGTGGCCGGCATTGACGGCACGCCGGATGGGCTGCAGTTCGTCAAAAACGGCATGATGGCGCTGACCATTTTCCAGGATGCCAAAGTGCAGGCCACCGGCGCGGTGCAGGTAACCCAAACGCTGCTGGAGAATCAGCCCGCAGAGGCGTTTAACTGGGTGCCCTACAAGGTTGTCACTGCGGAAAACGTTGCGGCGATCGCCGCTGCTCGCTGAACAGACTGGCCGCAGAGGATGCTATCTCCTGAGCGGCCAGCCTGACGCCGCACTGTTTCAATCGGCTGAGCAGTGCAGACGCAGAGTGATTTTTTCGCATTACGGAATCGGCATTATTGCTGTTCGCAAAGGCAACAGGCATCACATAAAAAAATCCACGTCAGCACGTGGATTTTTCCTGTTAAAGCGGTCGATCCTTTACCTGAGCGAGACGATTACTCGTTGCCCCATTGATTCAGGAAGTTGGCGATCTCATCAATGCGCTGTGGATCGATGCCCGCATCAACCGCCATCTCCTGCTGAGCCGCTTCATCAATCTCTTCGTTGTTGCTTAACCGCGTCAACAGCAGTTCAAAATAGTGCGCAACCGGTTCGCGCTCGGCATCGCTCAGCGGCGTGGCGGCTTCGGTTGAGTATTCATCGGCAATATCAAAATATTTAATCGGTACTTCATGGTTCATAAGGTATTTCCAGAATTAAAGAGGGTGTCAGTTATTCCAGGCGGCGACGGGTAAATCTGCATCGTCAGCCCCGCCCGTTGTGGCAACATGATTACTATCACGCGAAGCCGATCGCCTGCGATACGCAGAAACCGGCCTGCCGGTTACACCTTGAGCATTTTCACCGTGGCATCGATATCGATCTCATCTTCCGAGAAGATCAGCGTGGTGCCCTGAAAGGTAGTGATCGCCAGCTTTTTCAGCGAGCGCGTGGCGCCAGGCTTAGCGGCGGTGGGCCGAATGCTGCTCATCAGCAGGCCCACAGAGAGCACCGCATTTTCTTTATCGATGCGGGTCTCGGCGGGCACTTCTTCGCTGAAAACCACGTAAGATTTAATCGAGGTCAGCTTCAGGCGCTCACCCGCAATATAGATGTATTTGCTTTCCGGCAGCACCTTCACTGCATAGGCTGACAGGCCTTTGCTGTTGGTGGTCGGTTCAAACGTCACCGCGGCATCTTTCTTGATCAAATCGGGGTTGGAGACCTTAATCACATGAAAGTACCGGTTGTCGCCGTTTTCATCTTTGATAAATCCAAAGCCTTTGTCCTGAAACCAGGTTGTGATCGTTCCGTTCATCGCCATTTACCGCCTGCCTAATCGTGTTATCTGCTCATTTTTTTCAGCGCGCAGTGTAAAACACAATGCCTGCGCAGACTATGCCTTTGCGTTAAGTGTGGACGATAAATTTGGCCTGGGCGAAGATGGAGTAGGGCGAGGTGCGGCGCGGCGGCCGCTCAGTAAGAGGGTTTTATCTCCCTGCACATTAAGCCTGAGCAACCTTACGGCTCAGTCCGACTTTTTTGTATATTAAAATGGAAAGCAATCCTGTAATAAAAAGTAGAAAAAACATTGCGTAACCATACCCAGCATCTATTAGCAAACCACAAATCAGAGGGCATAAGGATGCACCGAGAGAAGTAAGGTTTATAATTCCAAAGGAAGTCCCTCTAAGATTGGCTGGTGCTAGCCTGTCTACTTCAATGCTAAACGCTGGCATTGCTATCAGCTCTCCCAAACTAAGTAAAAAAGTAGCAAAAATAATAAATGCTATTAATTTAAAATAGGCCAACATAAAAAATAGTTGGGCTAAGGATATTAATATGATGCCTAAGATAATTTTAGTATTAACTGTAGATCTTCGCAAAAGATAAAGAACAGGATATTGGCATGCTATTACCGTTATAGCGTTAGTGAAAAATATAGCACTAATTATAAATGTTAAGTCTGGGAAGCTTATTCGAGTGAGGAACTGGATAAGTGGCGAGTCGAAGGATATATAAACAAACATGAGCAAGGAATAGCTTATAAGCAGTCTAACAAAAGAGGGTTGGGATAATATGATTGAAAAAGCGTGAAGGATTCCTGCTGAAGGAGATGCTTTCTCTCTTCTGGACTTTGAGGAAATCGCAACAATGGTTATCATCAATATCGTATAAATAATATATATTATGGCTGAAATTATAAATATATTTAAAGATGGCGAGGTCAAGGCGTAAGTTCCTGCTACAGGGCCAAAAGCTGTACCTATATTAACAATGTAGTAGCGAATATATTGAAATTTTTCCCTTTGCCGAACGTCATTAACATAATCTCCTATCATAGCTTTGCTAAATGACTCTGTGCATGCACGGCCTAAAGAAATTAGAGCCATAGCTATGACAAAGCCAATGACTTCTGTTGTTCCAGCCATCACTGAAAACCCCGCCACACTCAGAACAAGGCTGATTATTAGTGCACGCTCACGACCGATTATATCTGAATAATAACTTCCCAACATCCCAAATAATATTCCTGATGCTGAAGTCATAAAGAAAATAGCGCCGATGAGTGAAGCGCTCAGACCAAAATCACGATAAAGCACGAGCGAAAGATAAGGCCATGTCATAAAATAACCTGCACGGGACAAAAAAGTCCCCAGCAACATGGTATAAATTACTGCTCTGTTTTCAGGTGGCAAGGGCATATTATTCATTCTCATGATTTAGCAAGGTTTTTTCTACAGGCAAGGCATCGTCTGCACCCCATTCAGCCCAGGATCCATCATAAACATACAGGGCGTTGAATCCTGCAATAGAGGCAGCGATGAGCACAATGCATGCCGTAACACCAGAGCCACAACTAAAGATAAGACGCTGTTGTTTAGAAATGCCCCTGGAAATGAATAGCGCAGTGAGTGCATCTGAATTTTTATATCGGCCTTCACTCAGCACACTTTCAAAAGGAATATTGATTGAGCCGGGAATATGCCCACTTCGCAAACCAGACCTTGGCTCCGCCTGAATACCATCAAAACGGGCAGACGGGCGTGCATCAATAATAACGGCTTGCCTGGAGTTAAGATTTTCATTCAAGAAGTTTTTGTCGATGATATGCTCAGGTTGAGGAGCAAACTGAATAGGAAGCGTTGCGATAGGTTGCCGATGATGACTTGAAACCTTATAACCCGCCTGCTGCCATGCAGACATTCCTCCATCCAATAGATAAACGTTCTTAACTCCCATTACCTTAAGCATCCACCACACTCTCGGAGCAGAATAAGCACCCTGTTGATCGTAAACCACTACAGTTGATTCTGAGCTTATGCCCAGACCAGCCATGGAAGATGCCATTGAAGATAAGCGGGGAAAAGAGTGTGGAAGACCAGTAGTCAGATCAGAAAATTCTTTTTCCAAATCAAAATATATCGCATCAGGGATTACACCACCAGAAGTTGGAGCATGTGTATTCATGGTTTTTTTCAGCGTGGCATCCACTATGACAATATTTCGTTTATGTTGATTACTTATAATCCAAAGCGGTGATACTAATAAATCCATTTAAAATACCTTTTTTGACAGAGGCCGTTAAGGCCTCATTATTTTTTAGGAACAGCCTTTTATACTTCTATTACATCAATGCGATGTTTGTCTACTAAAGGGATATCATAATTTTCCATCTGAAGGATTTCTCCAGCAAAACATCCATTTTTATACACGCCTGATAACCTGTCCTGAGTGAACGATTCGATGGCTTCGACGTCAAAATGAACTCTGTAGTCATACTCATCGCTATTGGTTTTCTTGATGCGGGTAAGAGAGCCGAAGCCAGGCTCAAAAATATTTACACATCCAACTATTTGTCCTATACGTTCGTGTTCCTCACCCTCTATATAAGTAATAGTGGCCTCGCAAGGAATAATGGCAAATAGCTGACGACCCGCTCGGCACCAGCCCACGTGAGCAGGAAGATCCAGAACGTCGATCCCGGAGGTCCCAAAATCCTCGCTGACGCCAAGCTGAAAATGTAAAGTTAGATTATCGTGTATCCATCTTACATTCTCATAAAAATCGCGTACTTGCTTTTGAGAGAGTTGCAAATGAGGATGACGGCGTCCATGGTCAGTGAAGCAGTTAAAACGTACAGTCTCAACCCCCAATTTATTAAAAAGCTGACAATATTTTATTAAATTTTCGCGGGAATGATTATGCGTTCCAATAGTGATGCCAATATTGACCCGGATTTCCGTGTTAAACACATTTTCATTACTATAATTCTGTATTCTTGAAATAACTGATATACATTTCTCGCCTGGAAAAACACCTTTTATTGGATAATCCGTATGAGAATAAAGCAAACATTTATCGACATCATCAACTATACCATGAAAAGTAATGGAAACAGTACCGTAACCATTTCTTACCGCTTTATCCAGGAGGTCGGTATAGTTTTTTTGCAGTAGGGGTTTACCACTTGTCCATGCATCACCTTTTATCATAGTCTCTGTTTCTTCTTTATTCTCCCCTGAACGAAACTCACGGTTGTGTGCAGGCCCGTAGATATCCATAAATTCCCCATTGTGAGCAAAGCTGTCTACATAACGGGGGTAAATATTGAAACCTTGCTGTGACAATTTCCTATATATGTCATGGCCTGCATGTATACCAAATGATTTCGCGAAGACTTTTTGATAATTCACAAACCAACAATGATTGCAATTTTGCCCACAAGTATCCTTTCCAACAAATGTATCTACATCAAGGTAAAAATGGATGTCTTCATTTTTTATAGATGAAAATGGCTCTTTGAAATCGATATCACCATGATAATCGTAGGATATTTCCATGTTTTCTTTCATCGACATTGCTCCATTAGTTATTTTGCGTATATCGGTATAAAGAATATGGGTATGCAAAGTCAATGATAAGTTTAGCTGATTAGTTTGGTTGGGCTAAAATTCTGTGATGATGGACTTAGATGCTTTTTTTTATACATAATGCAAATTTTTATGCTGCAATGGAATTGTATTTAATTTCATAAGTAAATTATTTCAATCTTAATTATATAGTTTAACTTCTTTTTATTTGATGGCTAAGTTTTTAATATCTTGATTTTAATGGATATATTTATATTTTATGAGGGTTGTTTAAATTTATTGTCAAGGTTTATTTACTTTAGTAAGGTTGTGAGTGTTTTTTTCACAAAAAATTAAGGTAGAGACAGGGATGGAAGAAAAAAGGGTTTTAGTTTTGGCAAAAACGGAATACATGAGAACACCTTATGATAAATGGCTCATCGATTCAGGTATTTCGCCGATAATTGTTACATCCGCGCGTTTTTATGATGGATATGCAGAAAATTGTGAGCATTGTTATTGTTTGAGTAATTATGACAGTGACGATACCGAGTTATATGCATTGGTTGATAAAATTTATCAATCAATCCCTTTTCATTATGTGTTTTGCCGTGCAGAAGTTGATGTCATTCGTTCAGCTGAAATAAGGAGAAAGTTTAATATCCCGGGGCAAAGTACCAATAGCGCAATTCATTACAGAGATAAACTTCTCATGAAAGAACGTTTGTCCAGAAAAAATATAAACATGGCTAATTTTAGTGAGATAAACTCTGCTGATGATGTCATCTCCTTCTCAGAAAAGAATCAATATCCTTTTGTGATAAAACCCAGGCTTGCATCAGGTTCTTCTGGGGTTCGAATTATAAAGGATCATAAAGAGTTAAATGATTTCATTAAATCCAATGATGGAAATTTGAAAGGTATGTTGGCCGAGGGTTTTATTGATGGGGTGATGTATCATGTGGATGGTCTGTTTGTTGACGGTAGGATAAGGTTTATACAGCCCTTCAAGTATATCAACGATTGTCTTTCTTACCGTGAAGATATGTTTATAGGTAATGTACCGTTAGAAAAAGATGATAGTACCTATCACTTATTAGTTGAAACTACAAAACAAATAATAGCTAATATGCCTGCTACAGAAAACTTCGCTTTTCATTGTGAATTGTGGCTAACGGCTGAGAACGAAATCATTTGTTGTGAAATTGCAAGCCGGACCGGCGGAGGGATGATCAGTTTCCTCATTGAAGAGATGTCCGGATTAAATATTGATAAAGCCTGGTTGCTGGCTGAGTGCCACATTCAAACGGAGGATTACCCTGCTTATAGCGATGAGTTTTTGCGTTTTGGATGTGTTTGCATACCACCTGCAAGAGGAAAGCTGCTTTCTTTGCCAGTTGTCGATGAGAAATCTGTGCGGAAGATACATTTTACGGGGTTGATTGGCGACAGCTATCAGGGTGGGGAAAAGTCAGGGCTCTATCTTATCGGGTATGTAATCGAAGCTAAGGATCAATCAGCTGTCATTGCATCCTTTAAAAATCATTTTCTCCAGGTCCATCATTCACAATACTGGGAGCTAAATGTCCATGGTTGATGAGGTCTCCGAAAAAACTGGGCGTTATTTTCCCCATCCCGCTGTGCAACGTTTTACCTCTGGAGTTTATCCTGATCATCATGCTTTGGTAACGGCATCTCAGGATACTCTAAAGGAAAATTATCCACGATATTCACGGTTCGGCACACCTGTTACTGATGCTGTTGAACAAGAAGTGACTCGTCTTGAAGGCGGCTATGGTTCATTGTGCGTATGCTCTGGTCTTGCTGCAATAACTTCTACTCTTTTGGCTTTTCTTCGGCCTGGCGATCATATTTTGGTCAATCGTTCTGTTTATGAACCAGTACGTCATTTCATAAATACCTATCTTTCTCAACGTGGCGTGAGTGCCACGTTCCTTTCTTCATCCGAGTTTATGGAATGTGATAAATTTTTAAAAAAAAGCACTACCTTAATATATATTGAGTCACCGTCTTCAAATGTTTTTGAAGTTACCGATATCGAATTTGTTGTTAATCAGGCACAAAAAAATAACATCCTTGTGGTTATGGATAATACATGGTCAACGCCGTTGTTAATGAATCCAATTAAGCATGGCGTTGATGTTGTAATACATTCAGCGTCTAAATATTTATCGGGTCATTCTGATGCTGTAGCGGGCATCATTACAACTACGGAGAAGTATTTTTCCCCCTTAAGAAAATATCTGATGATGGCTGGTATCTGTTTAGGTGGAGAGGAATCCTTCAGCATTTATAAAGGGCTAAAGACATTGGGCGTAAGGTTGGACACACAGGCTAATTCTGCTTCTAAGATTATAGAATTATTGAGTTATCATCCACATGTTGGAACTGTTCTTGCACCTCAACTCATAACACATCCTGATCATTGCACATATAATAAGTATTATAAAAAATACAACGGCGTTTTTAGCTTTTCTGTTGCATGCGTGTCAGATAAAAAAAGAGATGAGTTTTTGGCTGGGTTTAAAATTTTTAAGTTAGCTTATGGGTGGGGGGGAGTAGACAGTTGTATAATTCCTTTTACATTGACTCACTTTTTAATTTCGGATCCAACTCAACTTTTTTTCCGTGTTAGCACAGGGCTGGAAGAGTGTGATCTTTTAATCGCGGATTTTAAAAATGCACTTTCATTTTTATAGTGTTATTAATAATATATTTTAATTAAATGAGGTTTTTTGTATTTATTGTTAAGTGGTTTTTTTATTTACTCGATGATTTTGCCGGCTTAAGAAAGATGAGGTTGATCGTGTTATGATATTTTAGTGAATAAGTAATGGGTTTTTATTGTGATCAATTTACGATTGAGATATACGAATTTACGCAGGTGGATATTTTATTGTGCCGAATTATAATTCTGCATAAATTAATTCAACGTTATTTCTATAAATTTTTTAATTATATATTAATAATATTCTATTGCTAAATTAATATTGTCATTGCGTTTACTTGAACACTAAATCACTCTTTTTTTTCGCAGGATTTCTTCTTCTCTCTTTTAGCCTGGATTCGCCAGTGCTCTAAAAATTAGCTATCATCCGCGCCCATTCTTCTTTCAGGCAGTCTGATGTCAGCCATCATCGATACTTTTATTGCTCCGCCGTGCCATGACAGCATAGACATTCTCTATCAGGATGCGCATCTGCTGCTGATCAACAAGCCCAGCGGGCTGCTGAGCCTGTCGGGAAAAAATCCGCTCAATCTGGATTCGGTGCATCACCGACTGGTGGCGCAGTTTCCCGGCTGCACGCTGGTGCATCGGCTCGACTTCGGTACGTCAGGGATCATGGTGATTGCGCGTAATAAAAGCATCAATGCCGCACTGTGTCAGCAGTTCAGCCAGCGGGCGGTTAGCAAGGGCTACAGCGCGCTGCTCTGCGGACATGTGGTCGATGATGAAGGGATCATTGATGCGGCGATTGCCAGCGATCCGGCGCTGTTCCCGCGGATGTCGATTTGCCCGATTAACGGTAAACCTGCGCGCTCGCGCTATCGCGTGGTTGAGCGCTTCAGCCGCGAAACCGAATGCGGGGCGCTGCTGGCGGTGACGCGGGTGACGCTGCTGCCGGAAACCGGTCGCACGCATCAGTTGCGCATTCACTCTCAGCAGCTGGGCCATCCGATTTTAGGCTGCGATCTGTATGGCGGTTGCCTGCTGCCCGGCACCGAACAGACACCCCGGCTGATGCTGCACGCCAGTGAACTCGATTTTGTCCATCCGGTGAGCGGAGCGCGAATGAACATTCGTCATCCCAGCCCGTTTTAAACAGTAGGTAAAGGTGCGCGGGGCAGTCAGGAACGTGGGTTGCTTACCACATTAAATCATCAGGCACTTTGAAATCAGCATAGGGATCGTCTTCATCCTGCGCTTCCTGACTCAGGGCGCTGTTGAGCACGATGCTGCTGGCGTCTCGTTGGGCAATTTTATCGGCGACGCTGGCCGGGATAATGGCGTACTGGCTTTCGCCGCCGTTCTCAGCCAGCAAACGTGCAATGGCAAGACGACCGTTGATCAGCTGTGCCTGCGTCGCTTTATCGACCGCAATTTTTTTAATCAGGTTGTTATCGGTAAAGTTGAAATCGATATTGCCTTTGGCAACGCTGATTTTATTCATCTCAATCAGCTGCTTGACCTGCGCTTTATGCTCTTTCGATAACGCCGCTTGTTTATGCTGTTCGCTAAGCTGTTTATCCCGCTCCGACTGCGCCTTTTTATTCTCTTCTACCGCTGCCCGCGCCTCACGCGCCTGTACGCGCGATTTCTTCGCCGTGCGCTGCACTTTATCCATTTTTTTACTGGTTACTAATCCCGCTTTTAGCAGCTGCTCTTGCAAGGTGAGCTTGGTCATTTTGGTCTCTGAATCCGCTGAATAATGGCGATGATTATACCTGCAATGGTTGCGGCTTTACCAGGTTGCAAATTTAAGCGGCCGCTCGCGCGTTATGACCCGTTGCGGCATTTATCGGGCGACTCAGGCTGCGCGCATCAGAAGCTGTGACTTGCACCGATACGGGTCGGATGGAAGCTTCACGCTGCATCTACTTGTTGCTGCTTGCTTTTGTTAACGGAAAGGGCACGTCATCTCAGCCAACCGTTGCATACAGGCTCTCAAGCGATCGGTAAATTCGGCATGTCATTTCAGTGATGGTGTCAGTGCAGAGGTAATAATGTTTTGCTCATTTATTAATCTTCTGGCTTAGGTTGGTGATGCGGTTTGCTGATGATGGTAACCATTATGAATAGTTAAGTTTTTGGGAGGCAAATCACATTAAAGGGGGGCTATGACAAGTGTGTGAATTCTGCATGCGGGTTAATTTTTAGGTAGGGGTGGCAAATTTTTAACTATTTCATTCAGCAGTTTACTAAAAATTGTAGGAAATTTCCTATATAAATCATTGTAATTAATGGTTTTTAAATATTGATCATATTAACCATGCTGCTCTATAGTCGCCGCAGTACACACAGGGAAAGTGTGCGTAATGGATGCTTTCCGCGCCTGGGCAGACAAGGAAATATATGAGCAATTCTTATCAAAGTGAAATTCCGAAAGCGCGTATTAACATCAAATTGGATCTTCACACGGGCAATGCGCAGAAGAAAATGGAATTACCCCTGAAGCTGTTGGTGACCGGGGATTTCAGCAATGGCCAGGAACAGCGTGTGCTGTCCGAGCGGCAAAAAGTTAACGTTAATAAGAACAACTTCGACAGCGTGCTGGCGGAGTTCTCCCCGGCTTTAAACATCTCGGTAGAAAACACCCTCGCCGGCGACGGCAGCGAAGAGAGCGTCAGGCTGATCTTCCGCGACATGAAAGACTTCACGCCCGAGCAGGTTGCCCGCCAGCTGCCGCAACTTAAAGCCATGCTGGCAATGCGTAATCTGCTGCGCGACCTCAAAGCCAACCTGCTGGATAACGTCACCTTTCGCAAAGAGCTGGAAATCATCCTGAAAAACCCAGCGTTGAGCGACGAACTGCGTGGCGAACTGGCTGCTCTGGCGCCCGAGAAAGCCTGATCCCCTTCACCGAATGATACAGAGAGAATACTAATGTCTGTTCAAAATGAAACTGCTTCTGCCGCTGCCGCTGCTGCTGCCGTGCTGGATCGTCCCGTTGCAGAAGGGGTTTACGCCTCACTGTTTGAAAAAATCAACCTTAATCCGGTGTCTCACCTCAGCGATCTGAACATCTGGCAGGATAATCAGGCGATGGCTGATGCCAGCATCGACGAGCGAGTGACCGCCGCGATGAAGGTGTTGGTGGAGTGCCTGAATCAGTCAGGGTCCGACGTTGATAAATTAGACAAAACCTTGCTGGATCATCATATCGCGCGGCTGGACGAGCAGATTAGCCGCCAGCTTGACGCGGTGATGCACCACGATGCGTTCCAAAAGGTGGAATCACTGTGGCGCGGCCTGAAGTCGTTGGTGGATAAAACTGACTTCCGCCAGAATGTAAAAATCGAAGTGCTGGACCTCTCGAAAGAGGATCTGCGCCAGGACTTTGAAGACTCGCCGGAAATCATCCAGAGCGGGCTTTACGCCCACACCTACATCGCCGAGTACGACACGCCAGGTGGCGAGCCGATTGGCGCGCTGATCTCCTCCTGGGAGTTTGACGCTTCGGCGCAGGATGTGTCGCTGCTGCGCAATATTTCTAAAGTCGCAGCTTCCGCGCATATGCCCTTTATCGGCTCCGCCGGTCCGCAGTTCTTCCTCAAAGAGAACATGGAGGAAGTGGCGGCGATTAAAGATATTGGCAACTACTTTGACCGCGCCGAATACATCAAATGGAAATCGTTTCGTGAAACCGACGATGCGCGCTATATCGGGTTAGTGATGCCGCGCGTGCTCGGGCGTCTGCCGTATGGCCCCGATACCGTGCCGGTGCGCAGCTTCAACTACGTTGAAGAGGTGAAAGGCCCGGACCACGGCAAATATTTGTGGACCAACGCCTCGTTCGCCTTTGCCACCAACATGGTGAGAAGCTTTATCAACAACGGCTGGTGTGTGCAAATCCGCGGCCCGCAGGCGGGTGGCGCCGTGCAGGATCTGCCGATCCACCTGTACGATCTCGGCACCGGCAACCAGGTGAAAATCCCGTCAGAGGTGATGATCCCGGAAACCCGTGAGTTTGAGTTCGCCAACCTCGGCTTTATCCCGCTCTCTTATTATAAGAACCGTGACTACGCCTGCTTCTTCTCGGCTAACTCTACGCAGAAACCGGCGCTGTATGACACCGCTGATGCCACTGCCAACAGCCGCATTAACGCACGTCTGCCGTATATCTTTCTGCTGTCGCGCATCGCGCACTATCTAAAACTGATCCAGCGCGAAAACATCGGCACCACTAAAGATCGCCGACTGTTGGAGCTGGAGCTGAACACCTGGGTGCGCGGGCTGGTGACGGAAATGACCGATCCGGGCGACGAGCTGCAGGCCGCTCATCCGCTGCGCGATGCCAAAGTGATTGTCGAGGATATCGAAGACAACCCAGGTTTCTTCCGCGTCAGGCTGTTCGCTATCCCGCATTTCCAGGTAGAAGGCATGGACGTCAATCTGTCTCTGGTTTCCCAGATGCCGAAAGCGAAAGTGTAGGGCGGTGGCTTGATGAAAACGGAACAGCCGCTATGGGGCCGGGGCGTGATGATTTCGCCACAGCATTTCCAGCAGCAGGCCGCCTATGCGGCCTGGTCAGCGGAATGTATCGCGCAGATGAGTCTGACTCATCCCTGGGGTGTAATTCGTGCTGAATTTGAGGCAGAGGCTCTGAAGCTGGGGCGGTTACAGGCAAGGCACCTGCAGGTGCGTTTTCAGGACGGTACGCTAATCGACACCAATAACGGTGACGATCTGCCGCCGGTGGTCATGCCTGAAGGACAGGATGCGGTGGTGATGTTGGCTCTGCCGCTGCTTCGAGCCAACGGCGGTAACTGCCTGCAGCCTGAAGAGGTTGCTGAGCGACCGGTACGCTATCGCCAACGCTGGCGAGATATCCGTAATCAGTTTGGCGACGATACGCGTCAGATTGCGGTGATTAAACCTGAGCTGACGCTGCGCTTCGCCCATCAGAACAACGGCGATTACCTGGTCTGCCCGGTGGCACGTCTGCGTCAGGACAGTCAGGGCAACTGGACACAGGACGAGACTTTTCTGCCGCCGCTGCTGAGCGTGCAGAGCAGTCCGTGGCTGTTAGCTCAGCTGGAACAGCTGATGACGCAGCTACGCGCCCGTCTTAAGCGCCTGATGGCGATGCGCCGTGAGAGCAACGAACGCATGGCTGATTTTGCCGTGGCGGATGTCTCGCTGTTCTGGCTGCTCAACGCGTTGAACAGTGCCGAGCCAGTTGTGGGCCAGTTTCTGCGTTTTCCGCAGAGTGCCCCGGAACGTTTATATCCGGAGCTTGCCCGCCTGGCGGGCAGCCTGCTGACTTTTTCACTGGAGCATCAGGTCAGCATTATTCCCGTCTATCAGCATGCGGAGCTTAACCACGTTTTTCCGCCCCTGTTCGATCTGTTAAGCGATCTGCTGGAAGCCAGTCTGCCGTCACGCGTGTTGTCGATAGCCCTTGAACATGATCGGCGTCTGCATCAATGGCTGGCCCGTTTGCAGGAGCCGCGCCTGCGCGAAGAGGCCGATTTCTATCTTTCAGTTCGCTCTCCGCTACCGGCGGCGCAGCTGCAGGAACAGTTACCGCGCCAGTGCAAAGTCGGCAGCCCGGACTATGTCACCGGGTTGGTGAATAGCTCCCGACAGGGGATCCCCCTGCAGCCGTTACGTCATATTCCCGCGGCCATCCCGCTGCGTCTGGAGAATCAATATTTTGCTCTCGACCTGTCGCACCCGGCGGCCCGCGAGATGCTGGAAAACGGCAGCTGCATGTTTTACGTGCCGGGCATGCTGGGTGAGCCTGAACTTGAACTGTTTGCGGTGCTTAGGACATGAGCCAGAAAGCCGAATGCGATATTGACGCGCTGCTGCAAAACAGCTGGCTGCAGGTTATCAGCCTGCGCCACGGCCCAACTTTCCGGGAAGGGGAAGGCCAGCTGTTATGGCAACGCTGTGTGACCGAGGTGGAAAACGTTCAGCAGGCGATGAAAGAGGCTGGTTACGACACGCAGCAGTGTGAGCATGTTCTTTATGCTCAGTGCGCGCTGATTGATGAAGCTGTCAAAGGGCGCGGCGAGCAGGACGATGCGTACGTCAAGTGGCGTCATCTGCCGCTGCAGGGGCACTTCCACGGCACGGTGGATGCCGGAGATGCGTTATGCAACCGCATGCGTGCCGTGCTGCGCGAGCCAGCACCGGAAGCGGCTGTGATGATCTGCTTTCAGCGGGTGATGATGCTGGGTTTCCTCGGTGGCTATAGCGACCTTAACGATCCGGAACGCCAGCAACTGGTGCAGTCTTTGAGTGAGCGGGTGCCGACTTCCAGCGGGCAAAAGGCGCAGGCAGTACTGGTCGACAACAAAGCGGGGTTTGGCACCCGCGGCTGGTTATCCAGCTCGCCCTTGCGCATCGGCTTCTCGGTGCTGCTCTTAGCCACCGTCTGGTGGGGCCTGAATCATTGGCTGAGCAGTCTGATCGCTTCGCTACTGCCGGAGTTGGTCAAATGAGCACTGCGCTCCAGCGCACGCTGGCGATATGGATGGTCCTGCTGGTGGCTGCGCTGCTCCTGCCGCTCCCTCACTGGGTTGCCATCGTGATGCTGGTGGCCGGGCTGGCGCTGCTGCTGGTTGCCACGCGAGTAACCCGCCGCCCCGCTCGATCAGAGACGTTGTTCGGTGCGGATGATTTACCGGACGCTGATTATCGTCAGCCGGTGGTACTGGTTTGCGGTGACAACGTGCAGGAGTGGCCAGAAAGCGCTGGGGTACTGACTGTGCCGCACGGCTGTTGGGTGAGAGTAGCAGCGGAGCAGGCGCTGGACGTGATGGTACGCCAGCTGTTGTCATGCCGTCCGGCGTGGGGTAGCCAACTCTCGGTAATGATTTGCATCTCTCCTCAGCAACAGCAGGATCGCGACTTGCTTTCCAACCGCCTGTTGGCTCTGCGCTGGCAGGTTTGCCAGCTGCGACGCGAAACCGGCTATTCACTGCCGCTGGCTCTGTATGTCTGGGTGGGTAGCGCACTGGTCAACCAGGCTCTCTGGCAGGCACAGCTGGCCGGAAAACCCACCAGCCTGTGGTCAGACAATACGCCGCCTTCCTCGCCTGAACGCTGGCTAACCGCGGGCGGCAGCATGGCTCTACAGCAGCAGGTACTGATGACCAGCCTTGCCGATTGGGTGCGGCAGGAGGTTGTCGCGGTGCTGACGGATCCTGATGCGGATATGCCGTGCGCCACGCCCGTTTGTATCGTCCAGGGATTGAACGCTTCACATGATGATGCGTTAACAACGTCGTTGTGGACGCGCTGGCTACAACAGCACACCGCACTGGTGCAGGTAGCGGGCTGGCTGCCGGCCAGTGAAAGCAATCAGGCGCGGCCATCGCTGCTACCGGAAAGCGTTTTACCGCTGCTGCCCAAAGGCCGTGGCCTGACGCCGTGCCAGCGGGCATGCCGCGGCGCGCTATGGACGGTAGTGATGGCAGGTGTTGTTGCACTTTGCTGCAGTGCCTGGAACAACCACCAACTGCTCCAGCGTGTGGCCTTTGATATCGCTCACTATGAACGCATCGCTATGACCGATTACCCACAGAAAGCAGCGGCGATCGGCGTGCTGCATCAGGATGCCGCCGAACTGGATAAGTATGCCCGTCACGGCGCGCCTCTGCGGCTCGGCCTCGGCCTGTATCAGGGCGGGCATTTACGTTTGCCGCTGCTGGAGGTTATTCGCTCCTATGTGCCGCCGCCGCCAACACCGCTCCCGCCTCCGGTGGAAAATCACGTAGAGAGCATCATCCGTCTCGACAGCCTGTCGCTGTTTGATAGCGGCAAAGCGGCGCTAAACCAGGGATCGACTAAAACCCTGGTTAACTCGCTGGTGGGCATCAAGGCAAAACCAGGCTGGCTGATTGTGGTCAGCGGTCACACCGATAACACCGGTAATTCTGCACTGAACCAGACGCTGTCGATGACGCGCGCGGCGGCAGTGCGTGACTGGATGCGTGACACCGGTGACGTTCCCGAAAGCTGTTTTGCGGTGCAGGGCTATGGCGCAGGCCGTCCCGTGGCACCCAACGACACGGCAGAAGGCCGCGCGCTCAATCGCCGGGTCGAAATCAGTCTGGTTCCGCAGGCGGACGCCTGTCGGATGCCTGGCAATACCCTAACGCCATCGCAGGAAGATGGCGTCGATAACAATCTAATGGAGAAGTAACACATGGCAATTCCAGTATATCTGTGGCTGAAAGACGACGGTGGTGCGGACATCAAAGGGTCCGTGGATGTGAAAGATCGTGAAGGCAGCATCGAGGTGGTGGCTCAGGACCACAATGTCTACATCCCCACCGATAACAATACCGGCAAGCTGACCGGTACGCGTATTCATACACCTTTCATGTTCACCAAGGAGATCGATGGCGCCAGCCCCTATCTGTACAAAGCAGTGACCACCGGTCAGACCCTGAAATCAGCAGAATTCAAATGGTACAAAATCAACGACGCAGGGCAGGAAGTCGAATACTTCAACACCAAACTGGAAAACGTGAAGGTGGTGAAGGTCAATGCTGTGATGCACGACGTTAAGGATCCCGCCTACGAGAAGCACAACCATCTCGAACAGCTTGAGCTGCGCTACGAAAAAATCACCTGGACCTACAAAGACGGCAACATCATTCATTCCGATTCCTGGAACGAACGCGCCACAGCCTAAGCCTGATGCGGACAGATCTCTCTGTCCGCATTTTTTTATGCCGTCCGGCGATCGTCGAAGACGGCTTAACACCCTTGGTTGGAAACTGACCTGATGCGCTTTGGTGACAGCGATGGGCGGTAGCGTGCCTGAGCGAAGGCGCACGTAATTTTCTCTCTGAGGACATAGATAAGGAAAAGTTATGCCATTTAGTTTTGATGACGCCGCGGCCAGACAAAACTGGGAAAAAGGAAAGTCTCTCAGCGTGCCGCCTGCCGGCATGCGTAAATATCATGACTGGCGCCGGTATGTGCTTGGCGGAAGAACACCGGCAGATGCGGCAAGACTGACAGGGGATATGAATTATGAACAGCTACGCGGTAACGGCAATCTCTATTCCGTCAGGCTTACCCAGCAACATCGGGTTTTATTCTCCGTTGAGGGCATGACGGTAAAGGTTCTGGAGATTGGTGGTCACTATTGACACTGGCAAATGGCCCAGAGGTGCGGGTCGAAATGGAGAGAGTAGATATGGAGCATTATGCATCGACCCTGTTACGTCGCCTGAACCCGTTCTGTGCCCGTGCGCTGGAAGGGGCTGCCTCGCTGTGTCAGACCCGCGCCCATGCTGAAATCCGCATTGAGCACTGGCTGCTCAAGCTGCTGGAGCAGGGTGAGGGCGATATCACCGTGCTGGCGCGGCGCTATGAGTGGGATATCGATGGAGTCTGGCAGGCACTGCTGGGTTGGCTGGAGTGCGTGCCGCGATCGGTGCATACCCGCCCGCAGCTGGCGGATTCCCTGCTGGCGCTGATTAAGCAGGCCTGGCTTGTCGCCTCGCTGGAGGATGATCAGCCGTACATACGCAGCCACCACCTGCTGGCGGCGCTGACCGACAAGCCGCTGTTGGTCGGCTGTGACGGATTATGGCCGCTGTTGAGCCTGACGCGTCCGCAGCGTGAACGGCTGCGCCCGCTGCTGGACGCTCAGTCCGACGAGCGTCCGGATGTGCAGCAGGCATTTCTTAACCTGACTTCCCCGGCACCGGTCGAGGCAAATGCGCAGGTCAGCCCCGTTAGCGGCAGTGTAATGAGTGAGGCGCTACAGGCTGCGCTGGATAAATTTACCCGCGATATCACCGCCGATGCACAGGCGGGAAACATCGATCCGGTGTTTGGCCGCGACAGTGAAATCCGCCAGATGGTCGACATCCTTTCGCGACGACGTAAAAACAATCCGATTCTGGTCGGCGAGCCCGGCGTCGGTAAAACCGCGCTGGTGGAAGGGCTGGCACTGCGCATTGCCGAAGGCAACGTGCCTGACAGTCTGAAAACCGTCCGCATCTGCACCCTTGATCTTGGGCTATTGCAGGCCGGTGCGGGCGTCAAAGGCGAGTTCGAGCAGCGTCTTAAAAACGTGATTGCGGCGGTTCAGCACTCCCCTGTGCCTGTGCTGCTGTTTATCGACGAGGCGCATACCCTTATCGGCACGGGCAATCAGGCGGGCGGGGCGGATGCTGCCAACCTGCTAAAGCCCGCCCTGGCGCGCGGCGAGCTGCGTACCATTGCCGCGACAACCTGGAGCGAGTACAAGCAGTACTTCGAGAAGGATGCCGCGCTGGAGCGTCGCTTCCAGAGGGTAAAAGTTGACGAGCCGGACGATGAGACCGCCTGCCTGATGCTGCGTGGCCTGAAGTCGCGCTACGCGCAGCACCACGGCGTACACATTACCGACGACGCGGTAAAAGCGGCGGTCAGCCTGTCGCGCCGCTACCTGACGGGCCGACAGTTGCCGGACAAAGCGGTCGATCTACTCGACACCGCCGCTGCCCGTGTGCGCATGAGCCTCGATACCGTGCCGGAGGCAATTACCTTGCTCAACGCGCGTCTCGCCGCGCTGGCGCTGGAAGATCGCGCGCTGCGCGACGACATCGCCACGGGCAGCAATACAGATGACGAGCGGCTGTGTGCTATCGAAGAGAATCGGGCGGTGCTGGAGGGCGAACGTCAACAGCAGGAATCCTGTTTTGCCGACCAGCAGATGCTGGCACAGCAACTGATGGTCAGCCGTCAGAAGGGCGGATCCTATGCCGAGATTACCGCGCTACAGCAGCAGCTGACCGCGCTGCAGCAGCAGAACGTATTGGTACAGATCGACGTTGACGTGCGTACCCTGGCCAACGTGATTGCCGACTGGACCGGCGTGCCGCTCTCCTCGCTCATGAAAGACGAGCAGGCCGAACTGCTGAGCCTGGAAACTGAAATCGGCAGGCGCGTGGTGGGTCAAAACCTCGCGCTTAACGCTATTGCGCAACGCCTGCGCGCTGCCAAAACCGGGCTGACTGCCGAAAACGGTCCGCAGGGTGTGTTTCTGCTGGTCGGCCCAAGCGGCACCGGCAAAACCGAAAGCGCGCTGGCGCTGGCCGACGTGCTGTACGGCGGCGAGAAATCGCTGATCACCATCAATCTCTCCGAATATCAGGAACCGCACACCGTCTCTCAGCTGAAAGGCTCGCCACCGGGCTACGTGGGATACGGTCAGGGCGGCATTCTCACCGAAGCGGTGCGCCAGCGTCCGTACAGCGTAGTGCTGCTTGATGAAGTAGAAAAAGCGCACCGCGACGTGCTGAATCTGTTTTATCAGGTGTTTGACCGCGGCTTTATGCGCGACGGTGAAGGGCGTGAAATTGATTTTCGCAACACCGTAATAATGATGACCTCTAACCTCGGCAGCGACGCCATTATGCAGTTGCTGGCAGAAAACCCGCATGCCACCGAAGGCGAGTTACAGGCGTTATTGCGTCCGATGCTGCGTGACCACTTTCAGCCCGCACTGCTGGCGCGCTTCCAGACCGTGATTTATCGCCCGCTGGTGGCTGGGGCCATGCGCACCATTGTCGACATGAAGCTGAATCAGGTAAGCCAGCGTCTGGCGCGGTACTACGGCCTGCAAACCCTCATTGGCGATGGGCTGTCAGCGGCCTTGACCGCAGCCTGCCTGCTGCCGGATACCGGGGCGCGTAATATCGACAGCCTGCTGAGCCAGCAGATCCTCCCGGTACTGAGTCAGCAGTTGCTGCAGCAGATGGCTGTGCGGCAGAAGCCCCGGCATTTAACGCTCGGTTGGGATGAGGATGAAGGCGTTGTGCTGACATTCGGCGCACCGCAGTTTCTCCCGTTTCCCGCTCAGCAAGATAACGACAGGGCGCCAGATAAGAGGCTGACTAACACGCAGACAGATGAACCCGCATGCTAAAGGGATGCGGGAACGGCGTATTTGCCGGTTAACTGAAAAAGTGATGACGTTGTTGTCATCAACATCGGGCTGTGTGCTGTCGTTGACGCAGGGCATATGCGGCGGCATCCGCAACGCGCTCCCTGTGTCAAACCGGTGACAAACCGCGCGGGAAAGCGTGAACGCTTTGCCACATCCGCGCCTGCGCCATGCGAAATACAACGCCGCTGAACCGCGGTAAAAGAATAAGGAGATTCCATGAGCGTAAATCCGGCCTCTTTTTTTAGCCACAGTCATCATCTGTTAAGGGTGCGCGACTGCATGTCCCAGCCGGACGTGCTGGCTTTTCGTGGTGAGGAGCGCCTCAGTGAGCCATTCCGCTGGCGAGTTGAGTTCACCAGCTTCGACCACGCCATTACCCGTGAGGCAATGTTGATGAAACCTGCCTCGCTGACGCTGCAGGCGCCGGTCGCTCAGGGCTGGGGTATCAAAGTGCAGCAGCCGGTGCGCGTGATACAGGGCGTGGTGACCGGCTTTGAGTGCCTCGGCAGCAGCGCCGACCAGAGCCACTATGCCGTCACCCTGCAACCAAGGCTGGCACTGCTGTCGCGCAGTCGCCAACACGCCATTTATCAGGATATGTCGGCGCCGGAGATCGTCGAGAAAATCCTGCGCGAGCGTCACCAGATGCGCGGTCAGGACTTCGTCTTCACGCTGAACAACGCCTATCCGCGCCGCGAGCAGGTCATGCAGTACGGCGAGGACGACCTGACGTTTATTACTCGTCTGCTGGGCGAAATTGGCATCTGGTTCCGCTTTACCACCGACGCCCGTCTGCACATAGATGTTATCGAGTTCTGTGATGGTGGGCAGGGGCATGTGAAAGGCCTGACGCTGCCTGCCGTACCGCCTTCCGGCATGCACGATGGCGCCGCTGACTCAGTGTGGAATCTCGCCAGCCACTCTACAGTGGTGGAGAAAAGCGTCAGCGGCCGCGACTACAACTACCGTAACGCGACGGAAAATATGAATGTGCAGGTGGACGTTACCGGCGGCGATGACACCACGTACGGTGAATCCTACCGTTGGGCTGACAACTACCTGATACCGGGTGATGACTACAGTCATACCCCGGCTCCGGAAAGCGGTGCCTTTTACGCTCGCCTGCGCCACGAACGCTACCTGAACGGCCAGACCCAGGTGGCGGCGGTGACCAGTTGCCCGGCGCTGGTGCCCGGCTGTGAGCTGACGGTTAGCGGCGGAGCCGATGTCAGTGAGGTGTTTCGCCGTGGCATTCTGGTCACCGCTATCGTAAGCACCGCACGGCGGGACCGCAGCTTTGAAACCGCCTTTGACGGTATTCCGCTGAGTAACCGCTATGGCTTCCGCCCCGAGCCGCCGCCACATCCGATGATGGCTGGCACGCTCCCGGCGCGCGTGACCAGCACCACCGTTAACGACACCTATGGCCATATCGATCGCAACGGGCGCTATCGTGTCAACATGCTGTTTGATCGCGCAGGCTGGGAAACCGGATTTGAAAGCCTGTGGGTGCGACAGGCGCGGCCCTATGCGGGCGACACCTATGGCCTGCATCTGCCACTGCTGGCGGGCACCGAAGTGGCTATCGCCTTTGAGCACGGTAATCCGGATCGCCCCTACATTGCTGGCGTGTTGCACGACTCCGTGCACGGCGACCATGTCACTATCCGTAACTACAAGCGCAACGTCCTGCGTACGCCGAAAAACAACAAGCTGCGCCTTGATGACACGGCGGGTCAGGAGCATATCAAGCTCAGTACCGAATACGGCGGCAAAAGCCAGCTCAATCTCGGTCATCTGGTAGACAGTGAGAAGCAAAGACGCGGGGAAGGCTTTGAGCTGCGCAGCGACAGCTGGGGCACCCTTCGCGCGGGAAAAGGATTGTTGATCACGGCGGATGGACAGCAGAAGGCGCAGGGCCAGCAGTGGGAAATGGCACCGGCTATCAGCCTGCTAAAAGGTGCGCTCAATCAGCTTACAGGATGGGGCTCTGTCACTCAGACTCACCACAATCACAGCCCTGATAGCCACCGGCTAAAAAAGCTGCTGGGCAGCGCAGACCAGCTTAGCGATCCGGTGTTGTTAATGAGCGCACCACAAGGCATAGGCGCGGTGACACCGGAAACGCTGCTGCTGCACAGCGGTAACGGGTTATACATGCAGAGCGGCGGCGAGGTAAACCTCACCAGTGCTCAGCGCCTGTCGGCGAATGCCAGCCAGGCCATATCGTTGCTGGCCCAGAATGAGGGGATGCGTCTGGTATCCGCCAAAGGCCCGCTGGAGATGGAATCGCACGGCGACGTACTGTCGCTGACGTCGCTGAAGGACCTGACGGTTCAGTCTACCCAGGGGCACCTGCAGTTAACCGCAAAAAACGGTATTACGCTGGGCTGTGGTGGAGCATACATTCGCCTGACGCCGCAGGGTGAAGTGGAAATACATGGACCGGGATTGATCAGCCTGAAGGGGCAGCACAATCTGCAAGGACCCGCCAGCGAGACGTTTCCGCTGCCGGAATTACCAGCATCAGTGTGTGAAGAGTGCCTGAAGAAAGCGCAAAAACTGGCGCAGGGCTTTGTCCCAAGGGAGGCGTAAATGACCAATCAATGGATTGAAGAAGTGGCAGGGGCCTGTCGCACAGCAGGCATTGATTACCTGGATGTGATTATCGATCAGGCCGGTCTGGACCGCAGCGTGATCCCGGCGCTTACCGTGCTGGCGCTGGAATGGCAATCGCTCTATCAGGGGTTGCCCGAGGAATTTATCGTTGATGCGGCGCCACTGATTACGCGCGTCAATCTTGATGATGAACAGCAAATGCAATGGCTGCAGGCGCTAAGTCAGCAGGTTCCATTGCTAGGGATTTGCTCTTCCTGGGGTTTTTCTGCTCTGTCTGCCTGGCTGGCGCAATGTACGGATATTTTGCAGGAAGGAAGAGGCGGGATTTTTCGATTTTACGATACGCGCATTTTTCCGCTGCTTTTTACGCACGTGCTCAGTGAAGAGCAGCAACAATGTTTGCTGCGCCCGGCGCTGTTCTGGGCCTGGCAGGACAAGGATGGCCTACCCCGCGGTATGGAAGGGGTGGGCATGCCTGCGTTACGTGGTGAAATAAGCCGCAAAATCGAACTGAGCGATCGCCAGCTTGAATATCTCTGCTGCGTCAGCGATGTCATCATCATGTTAGCCCACCACGCACCACCTGCCGGTGCTTATACCTCACGTCAGGCGCTGTTTTACGACTGCTACCAGGGCATGGTAGAAGCGACAAATAATGGCATTATTCTCGACGATGCCCGCGAAGAATGGGTGATGAACCAGTTGCTCGGTGTAGCGAGGTCCTCCTGATGATGCTTAAAAGCTGCGCTTTATGGACCGCTTTTCTGCTGTTAACCGGCTGCTCACAGTCTGCTGCGGAAGCGCAGGGCGGCGGAGGCGGCATCATTGACGCCATCAACCACACCCATCGGGCGATCAACCACTTCAGCATCAATCGTCAGTCGGGCCTCGATATTATCGGGCCGTACCAGGGCGGCGGCGGCGGTTGCTGTTTCAGCATGCCCGCGCAGTGGAGGCCGGGCATGATGGTGCAGGTAGACTGGGAAACCGGTCAGGGATCATCAGCAGGTTTTCCGGGTTTTGCTGATCGAGAGAAATATGAAGCCTGGAGGGCTAAAATTCATGCCCAAAAACGGCAGCACAGTAAAGCCGTCCCGCTCGCGGACTATAACGGTCAGGATACCTGCGGCATCACGGTGCATTTTCTGCCCTGCGATGAAGTAAAGGTGACAACCAGCTGTTATACCTACGGCAGCCCGGCCTACCCGATCAAAGAGCCCCTCAGGATGACGGAGCCAACAGTATGCCCGACATAACCCAGACTGCCGGGAACTGAGCATTTGCGGGCTTTTACCCGCGAACCAGGTACGCTGGTAGCCCGGCAAAAAGTCGCAGCGGCACAGCAGCAACTGGCGTTGGTGAAAGCTACCATCCCAGACAGCTGGCTGGAGAAAGCCCAGTCGGCAACGGTTTAACTCGGGGATAAGGAAAAACAATGAGCAAAATTATTCGCGAAGGAGACATTCTCCGGGAGTACGGCGGCAAAGTCCTGACCGGGCACTATCTCTGCTTTGGCAAGGGCATTGCCGCCAAAGGGGACCCGGTAAGCTGCAATCAACACGGCATGACTATCATCGCCGAAGGCAGTTCACTGGCCAGCGTGGACGGCCAGCCGGTGGCATTACAGGGTAATCGCTGCGCCTGCGGCTGCACGCTGGTCAGCTCCTTTCCTGACTGTGATATTGCCCAGTGAAGTCTGCACCCGACTATCCCAGCTATAAAAAAAGCGGGCACCGGCGGCGTGCTGGATTGCAGCTACGGCATTAATAATGCTGATGAGCCACAGCCTGTCGGCAGCTACTGTCGTCAAATTGCAGTAAATCTCACGAGTTCCTGCCGCTGGTTATAATTATCCGGACTTTCCGATTAAAAAGCCTTTAAGAATGAATGTGCCGAAAGTATGCCCGAAATAACAATCGAGTTATTCAGGCATCGGCCAAGGTTACCAGAACAGGGAAGGTAACGGATGATACCGCCATACCGCAGATTCCTGCATGCCAGCCTGTTTTTCGACCTTATTGATATTGAGTTTTAGCCGCTATATTTCTTATTAAATAATTGCTGGATATATACCAGTTAAACTCCGATTAGCTGTATTGGTCATCAACTGATAAATAAAAGATCATTCAGCCGTGTCCGTTATTAACGGGCAGGGTTAAATGATTTCAGGAAATAAAACGGAAAGCTAAAAAAAGGAAAAACAATGAAATTAAAACTACCCGGCGTGCTGGGCGCAATATTACTGCTGGCCGGATGTGGTCAGCAGCATGCGGAATATCACGGCGGCGGTGGCACTCTGGAGGCCATCAACCATACCAAAAGGGCTATTCAGTTCAGTGTTAACGGCCAGTCAGGCATTGATATTATCGGCCCCTTCCAGGGCGGCGGTGGCGGCTGTTGTTTCGGTGCGCCATCAACATGGGAGCCGGGAATGACGGTCAGGGTGGACTGGGAAACCTCGGTCGCCTCTGCCAGCATTGATCTCCCGGAAATACCGGGCCCCAAACGTCCCAGTATGAATAACCTGCATGCCGAAACCGGCTCTTTAATACAACGGAAATACAATATTGAATATCTCGCCTGGCGGGAAAAAGTAAAAAAACTGAGCCGCCAGCATTCGCTGACGGTCCCTGTTCCCGATTACACAGGGCAGAAAACCTGCGGCATCACCGTACATTTTCTGCCCTGTGACCAGGTGAAAGTTACCACCAGCTGCGCCGACTATGGTAACCCGCGTCACCCGATTAAAGAGCCTTTGGAGATGGAGGAGCCGAAGGTATGCCCGAAATAATCACCGATCTGGTCTGGTATCCGCCAGAATTTCCCCGCTTAGGCCGGTTACCCACTCAGGCTGCGCTGGTGGGGGCAAACTGCCGCAAGCAGGACAGTGAGGATCAGCGGCTCCACAACGAACTGTGCCTTGCTGCCAGCATGCGCGTTGCACCCTCCGCAGAAAGGTCCTGAATATCAGGCTGCTTTTAATCATACGGTTAATCACGCCGAACTGATTTAAATCGGGTTAAATATTCACTGAATGTACACCGAATAAATTCTGAATAATGTTTTTTCCCACCTGTTCATAAATAGAAAGATCATTCAGCCGTGTCCGTTATTAACGGGCACCGTTAAATGATTTCAGGAAATAAAACGTAAATCCAAAAAAAGGAAAAACAATGAAATTAAAACTACCCGGCGTACTGGGCGCAATATTACTGCTGGCGGGATGTGGTCAGCAGCATGCGGAATATCACGGCGGCGGTGGCACTCTGGAGGCCATCAACCATACCAAATGGGCTATTCAGTTCAGTGTTAACGGCCAGTCAGGCATCGATATTATCGGCCCCTTCCAGGGCGGCGGTGGCGGCTGTTGTTTCGGTGCGCCATCAACATGGGAGCCGGGAATGACGGTCAGGGTGGACTGGGAAACCTCGGTCGCCTCTGCCAGCATTGATCTCCCGGAAATACCGGGCCCCAAACGTCCCAATCTGGATAACCTGGATGCCGAAACCGGCTCTTTAATACAACGGAAATATAATACTGAATATCTCGCCTGGCGGGAAAAAGTAAAAAAACTGAGCCGCCAGCATTCGCTGACGGTCCCTGTTCCTGACTACACTGGTCAGAAAACCTGTGGAATGGTTGTACATTTTCTGCCCTGTGACCAGGTGAAGGTTACCACCAGCTGCTCTCGTTATGGTTATCCGGACTACCCGATTAAAGAGCCTTTGGAGATGGAGGCACCGAAAGTATGCCCGAAATAATCACCGATCTGGTCTGGTATCCGCCGCAGTTCCCGGAGCAGGGCAGGCTGCCTTCACAGGCTGCGCTGGTGGGGGCAAACTGCCGTAAACAGGACAGTGAGGATCAGCGGCTCCACAACGAACTGTGCCTTGCTGCCAAAAGGCATGTTGCACCCTCCGCAGAAAGGTCCTGAATATCAGCCTGCTTTTAATCATACGGTTAATCACGCCGAACTGATTTAAATCGGGTTAAATATTCACTGAATGTACACCGAATAAATTCTGAATAATGATTTTTCCCACCTGTTCATAAATAGAAAGATCATTCAGCCGTGTCCGTTATTAACGGGCACCGTTAAATGATTTCAGGAAATAAAACGTAAATCCAAACAAAGGAAAGGCAATGAAATTAAAACTACCCGGCGTACTGGGCGCAATATTACTGCTGGCGGGATGCGGTCAGCAGCATGCGGAATATCACGGCGGCGGTGGCACCCTGGAGGCCATCAACCATACCAAATGGGCTATTCAGTTCAGTGTTAACGGCCAGTCAGGCATTGATATTATCGGCCCCTTCCAGGGCGGCGGCGGCGGCTGTTGTTTCGGTGCGCCATCAACATGGGAGCCGGGAATGACGGTCAGGGTGGACTGGGAAACCTCGGTCGCTTTTGCCAGCGATGTCCCGGAAATACCGAAACCCAAACGTCCCAATCTGGATAACCTGGATGCCGAAACCGGCTCTTTAATACAACGGAAATACAATATTGAATATCTCGCCTGGTGGGAAAAAGTAAAAAAACTGAGCCGCCAGCATTCGCTGACGGTCCCTGTTCCTGACTACACCGGTCAGAAAACCTGCGGCATCACCGTACACTTTCTGCCCTGTGACCAGGTGAAGGTTACCACCAGCTGCGCCGACTATGGTAACCCGCGTCACCCGATTAAAGAGCCTTTAGAGATGGAGGCGCCAAAGGTATGCCCGAAATAATCACCGATCTGGTCTGGTATCCGCCGCAGTTCCCGGAGCAGGGCAGGCTGCCTTCACAGGCTGCGCTGGTGGGGGCAAACTGCCGTAAGCAGGACAGTGAGGATCAGCGGTTCCACAACGAACTGTGCCTTGCTGCCAGCATGCGCGTTGCACCCTCCGCAGAAAGGTCCTGCATATCAGGCTGCTTTTAATCATACGGTTAATCACGCCGAACTAATTTAAATCGGGTTAAATATTCACTGAATGTACACCGAATAAATTCTGAATAATGATTTTTCCCACCTGTTCATAAATAGAAAGATCATTCAGCCGTGT
This sequence comes from Duffyella gerundensis, assembly GCF_001517405.1. Lineage (NCBI taxonomy): Bacteria > Pseudomonadati > Pseudomonadota > Gammaproteobacteria > Enterobacterales > Erwiniaceae > Duffyella > Duffyella gerundensis. Next base: position 1,695,514 of record NZ_LN907827.1, read on the forward strand.
CCGTTATTAACGGGCACCGTTAAATGATTTCAGGAAATAAAACGTAAATCCAAAAAAAGGAAAAATAATGAAATTAAAACTACCCGGCGTGCTGGGCGCAATATTACTGCTGGCCGGATGTGGTCAGCAGCATGCGGAATATCACGGCGGCGGTGGCACCCTTGAGGCCATCAACCATACCAAATGGGCCATTCAGTTCAGTGTTAACGGCCAGTCGGGAATTGATAATATCGGCCCCTTCCAGGGCGGCGGTGGCGGCTGTTGTTTCGGTGCGCCATCAACATGGGAGCCGGGAATGACGGTCAGGGTGGACTGGGAAACCTCGGTCGCCTATGCCAGTGATATACCTGAAATACCTCAGCCAGAACGCCCTGATTTAGCTCATCTTGACGTCAAAACAGCAGATCTGAAAGCGATTGAATATGCAGAAAAGTATCAGATATGGCGGCAAAAAGTTAAATCCTTGAATAAGCAGCACTCAATGATCGTCCCTGTTCCTGACTACACCGGTCAGAAAACCTGCGGCATGGTTGTACATTTTCTGCCCTGCGACCAGGTAAAGGTTACCACCAGCTGCTCTCGTTATGGTTATCCGGACTACCCGATTAAAGAGCCTTTGGAGATGGAGGCACCGAAGGTATGCCCGAAATAATCACCGATCTGGTCTGGTATCCGCCGCAGTTCCCGGAGCAGGGCAGGCTGCCTTCACAGGCTGCGCTGGTGGGGGCAAACTGCCGTAAGCAGGACAGTGAGGATCAGCGGTTCCACAACGAACTGTGCCTTGCTGCCAGCATGCGCGTTGCACCCTCCGCAGAAAGGTCCTGAATATCAGCCTGCTTTTAATCATGCGGTTAATCACGCCGAACTGATTTAAATCGGGTTAAATATTCACTGAATGTACACCGAATAAATTCTGAATAATGATTTTCCCCACCTGTTCATAAATAGAAAGATCATTCAGCCGTGTCCGTTATTAACGGGCACCGTTAAATGATTTCAGGAAATAAAACGTAAATCCAAAAAAAGGAAAAACAATGAAATTAAAACTACCCGGCGTACTGGGCGCAATATTACTGCTGGCCGGATGTGGTCAGCAGCATGCGGAATATCACGGCGGCGGTAACACTCTGGAGGCCATCAACCATACCAAATGGGCTATTCAGTTCAGTGTTAACGGCCAGTCAGGCATTGATATTATCGGCCCCTTCCAGGGCGGCGGTGGCGGCTGTTGTTTCGGTGCGCCATCAACATGGGAGCCGGGAATGACGGTCAGGGTGGACTGGGAAACCTCGGTCGCCTCTGCCAGCATTGATGTCCCGGAAATACCGGGCCCCAAACGTCCCAATCTGGATAACCTGGATGCCGAAACCGGCTCTTTAATACAACGGAAATACAATATTGAATATCTGGCCTGGCGGGAAAAAGTAAAAAAACTGAGCCGCCAGCATTCGCTGACGGTCCCTGTTCCCGATTACACCGGTCAGAAAACCTGCGGCATCACCGTACATTTTCTGCCCTGTGACCAGGTGAAGGTTACCACCAGCTGCGCCGACTATGGTAATCCGCGTCATCCTATTAAAGAGCCTTTGGAGATGGAGGAGCCGAAGGTATGCCCGAAATAATCACCGAGCTGGTCTGGTATCCGCCGCAGTTCCCGGCGCGGGGAAGGCTGCCTTCACAGGCTGCGCTGGTGAGTGCAAACTGCCGCAAGCAGGACAGTGAGGATCAGCGGCTCCACAACGAACTGTGCCTTGCTGCCAAAAGGCATGTTGCACCCTCCGCAGAAAGGTCCTGCATATCAGCCTGCTTTTAATCATACGGTTAATCACGCCGAACTGTTTTAAATCGGGTTAAATATTCACTGAATGTACACCGAATAAATTCTGAATAATGATTTTCCCCACCTGTTCATAAATAGAAAGATCATTCAGCCGTGTCCGTTATTAACGGGCACCGTTAAATGATTTCAGGAAATAAAACGTAAATCCAAAAAAAGGAAAAACAATGAAATTAAAACTACCCGGCGTGCTGGGCGCAATATTACTGCTGGCGGGATGCGGTCAGCAGCATGCGGAATATCACGGCGGCGGTGGCACTCTTGAGGCCATCAACCATACCAAATGGGCCATTCAGTTCAGTGTTAACGGCCAGTCAGGCATCGATATTATCGGCCCCTTCCAGGGCGGCGGTGGCGGCTGTTGTTTCGGTGCGCCATCAACATGGGAGCCGGGAATGACGGTCAGGGTGGACTGGGAAACCTCGGTCGCTTTTGCCAGCGATGTCCCGGAAATACCGAAACCCAAACGTCCCAATCTGGATAACCTGGATGCGAAAACCGCCGATTCAGTAGCCAGGAAATACAATATTGAATATCTCGCCTGGTGGGAAAAAGTAAAAAAACTGAGCCGCCAGCATTCGCTGACGGTCCCTGTTCCCGACTACACCGGGCAGAAAACCTGCGGCATCACCGTACACTTTCTGCCCTGTGACCAGGTGAAGGTTACCACCAGCTGCGCCGACTATGGTAACCCGCGTCACCCGATTAAAGAGCCTTTGGAGATGGAGGAGCCGAAGGTATGCCTGAAATAATCACCAATCTGGTCTGGTATCCGCCAGAATTTCCCCGCTTAGGCCGGTTACCCACTCAGGCTGCGCTGGTGGGGGCAAACTGCCGTAAGCAGGACAGTGAGGATCAGCGGTTCCACAACGAACTGTGCCTTGCTGCCAAAAGGCGGGTGGTGCCGCCCTGCTGCAAGACCCTGCATATCAGTCTGTTTTTTGACGGCACCGGCAATAACCTTAATCACGACCTGAACATTGCCAGTCCGAAGCATCCCACTAACATCGCCCGCCTGTTTCAGGCCGCCATCGGCCAGGGCCATGCCGGCGGGCTGGGCAGCAAAAACCAGCAGCTGACCGACTTGCCGGACAGTGCCGGAAACAAGTACTACAAATATTATATTCCCGGCGTGGGCACGCCGTTCCCGGAGGTGTCCGATCTCGACTTCAGCGTTGTTGGCCTGGCAACCGCCAGCCACGGCGAAGAGCGGATCAACTGGGGGCTGCTGCGTATTATTGATGCCCTGCGCCGTACCTGCGGAATGGACAGGCTTGATGACACTGCCTGCTGGGAATCCGTACAGGCGATGGGCACCTCAGTGGCGGCCTTTGGCCTGACCGGCGGCCGCAACCGCCGTGAGGAGTTTTGGCGCCTGCTGCTGGAGGCGGAACTGGCGAAAGCGCTGCGTATCGCCCTTAACCCGGGCGAACCGGGCAGGGTCCGGTTGCTGGGTATCAGGCTCTACGTCTACGGTTTTTCACGCGGTGCCGCCGCCGCGCGCGCCTTTGTAAACTGGCTGAGCGAGTTGCTGCCCGCGCCTGCGGACAAAAATGAGAAGCCTGAGCAGTGTCTGGCGGCGGGCGACCTGAAAATCCCGCTCAGCGTTGAGTTTCTTGGCCTGCTGGATACCGTGGCGTCGGTAGGCGTGGCGCATATCGCCCCGGTTGCCGAGGGGCACATGGGCTGGGCGGATGATACCCAGGAGCTGCCGGAAGAAAAGGCGTATGGCGGGCTGATTAAGCGTTGCGTGCATCTGGTTTCCTCTCACGAGCAGCGCCTGTGCTTCCCCCTTGACTCGCTACGCCGCACCGATGGCACCTTTCCGGCCAACAGCAAGGAGGTGATCTATCCGGGCATGCATTCGGACCTCGGCGGCGGCTACCCGCCGGGCGACCAGGGCAAGGCCGGCGGGCTAAATGATGGCCTGCTGCTGTCACAGATTGCCCTGCATGATATGTACGCAGCGGCCTTTGGCGCTGGTGCACCGCTCAAGGTGACTCCTGAAGCTCTTCCCGAAGCCCTTCAAAAAGATAGATGGCGAATTTTTCCTGCAAATCTTATTAATCAATTTTATATTGATTCTGCTTTAGCCATCCGTTTCAACGCCTGGCGTACCCTGACGCTGAATCTCCCCCCATCTACAGAAACCATCAGTGCTGAACAGGCCGCCACCTTTACCCCGGTTGACGTCCGCGTCAGCCTGGAAAAGGCCATCGACGAACAGATGGCCTGGATTACCGCGTGGCGCATCGGCCGTTATGCGAATGGCAGTTATAAAACCCGGCGCTTTTATGTCGATGCCGCCGCCAGCGGCCGGGATAAGCACACCGACGCCGCCTTACGGCAAGCCGATAAAAACCAGCGGGATGCGCAGCAAAAAAGCGTGAAAGACGCGCGCAAAAAAATAGCGGCCGGAATGAAAAGAGGCGAGTTCAGGCTGCTGCCGCAGGGCCCTAAAGATTTCGACGCCGCCCTCGGGCAAACCCAGCTGCGCGAGGCGGCAGAAGAGTTTCGTCAGGACTATCATGGCGTCGCCCGGGAAACGCAGGGCGAATGGTTTTATCCGGCCATCGGGGGGCTACAAAGCACCCTTTACCTGCTTAATACCGACAACGAGTACGGCGAGTGGCTGAAGATGAAAACCGCCGCTGAAACCCATCTGGACGTGCTGTTTCCGGCGGCGGGCGAAGAGAGCAACGCCGGGCTGCCGGCCGGCCTGGTGCGCGCGTTGTTTGACGACCAGGTCCACGATTCCCGCGCCTGGTTCATGCACAACGCGCTGGGTACGCGCGAACCCTGGGGCGGCTATTTCCGTTATCGGATGGTCTATTCCGGCAGGGAAAGTAATAAACCGCTGTCGCCGCTGATAATCGCCGGAGCGGTGGTGGGCGCGGCCACGCTGGCCGGCGGCGTGGCGTTTATCATCAGGCAGAATAACTCCCGAGACAGGCTGCTGGGCGCGGCGGGCATGTTCGGCGCTATCTCGCTGGAGACACAGGCCGTTGATCTGCTCTCCGGCAAACCCATCCCGATGCTGCCGGGCGCGGCGCTGCTGAAGGCATTCACCCGCAAGCCGGGCGAGGTGGTGGCACAGCAAAAGGTGGCGATCGCGGCGCAACGGCTGGCGCTGGCGAAAGCGGCCATTCCGCCCGGCTGGCTGAAAAAACGCAGTCGACCATCACCACATAATCAAGGATGAAACGGATGAAGAGTATTCGCGAAGGCGAGATGCTACGGGAGTTCGGCGGCAAAGTGTGGGCGATTCAAAACTGCTGGAAGGGGATTGCCGCACAAAAGCGTCGGATTAACTACAACGAGCAGGGTATGGCCACCCGCTGCGAGGTCAGCAAGCGGCGGTCGCCTGTTACTCAGCCCGCGGCGCTGCACCGCTACCGCGGTATCAGCCTTGTGGCTAATGCATGTGCCGCCAGGGGTACTGTGCGATGAGAGCCTTCCCCGAGTTTCCGGTCTGGAAGACCGCAAGCCCGCCCGCCGGTAAAATCTGGCTGGCCGCAGGAGCATTGATCATGCTGCTGACGGCGGGAAGCGGGGTTCTGTTACGCAAAAATGAGAGTGGCAGCATGATTTTCACGCTAATGCTCTTCTCTTTGGCAATCACCGGCGGCCTGTGGCTGTGCCAGCTGGTTTACTACCGCGCCTCATTGCATAACGTCATCGTCTGGCAGCAGGCGGTGGAGCAAGAGCATCAGCTGTGGTGGGAAACGCATCAACGTACGCTGGCCCTGCGTGACGTTGTGCTGATTGGCCCTGCCGGCAGTGAAACCGCTGACTGGCATCAGGTATTAAGCCGTGAGCGCCGTCCGCCAGAAGGGCATCAGGAATCTGGCGGTAAGGTTTTGCGTAGCGGCTGCATCTTCTCCCACGACATCGCGGCACGCGAGCAGCAGCTGGCGCGTTTGCTGGTGCTGTTATGGCAAAAACAACAGCATGAACCTCCCGGTGCGTTTACCGCCGTTTTCTGGCTGGGCAGTGAAGCCGCCTGGCAGGCATTTGGTTCGCAGATGAACACCAGCTTTCCTGAGATCGAATTACCCGCACAACCTGAAATCTGGCATGGCGAAGCGACGTTATCGCGCATGGCGGCGCAGTTAGGTGAGGGCAATAGCCAACAGTTTTTGCTGGCCGGATGCCACGTCTGCGTTGCGTCTTCTGACCACCCGTTGCCCGCGGGCGAGTCGGCGGTGCTGTGGCGGATAGCCGTTGAGGGCCCTGTCGTGCTGCCGCGCGGCGAAGTTTTTTCTGCCGCGGATGGAGAGGCACTTAATGAGGTTTGCCAACGCGCGCTAAAACAGAGCGATCTCCACGATATCCCGGATGCCTGCGTGCTGTTTTCGCATCCCGGGCAGCCCCAGCTGGCTGAGACCGGCTGGAATGTCACGCATCATCTGCAGGACGCTTACTGGGGTGATGTGGGGAACATGCAGATGCCGATCGTGATCTCGCTGGCGGCACTTCATGCCCTTGAGCATCAACAACCCTGCGGCTGGATAGCCGCCGATCCTCATCACACACTCGCACTTGGAATTGTTAAGCCTTATGGAAAAGGATAAAGCCAGTCAACAAACCAAAAGCCTCTCTGCGGCATTCACCGGTGTGCTGGTCGTGGCTGCAATCACCCTGATTATGCTGCTGGCCGGGTTGGCATACTGGTTTTTTGTTGAAAACGCGTCAGCGGAATGGCCGGTCATCCGCGGAGTGCTGATCGTCTGCAGCATTCTCTGGACGGTACTGACATGCCTGATCTTGCTGGCATTTCTGACGGTGCAGCTGTGGATCTTCAATCGGGTAAAGCAGCACTCCCCAGTGCAAAAGCGAGGCGCACGCCAAAGCCACGCCGCGCCGATCTCTATCACCGCGCTAAAAAAACACCTTCGCACCCGCTATCAGCTGTTCTGGCGTTACAAGGTGCGGCTGCTGTTGATTGTCGGTGATGACGCGGCGCGTGAGGCCCTGCTTCCCGGATTACAAAAGCAGCAATGGCTGGAGGGACAGCGCACCGTGCTGATTGATGGTGGCAGCCTGGGCGCGGAACTGGACGCCGATAAACTTGCCGCGCTGAGTAAGCTACGACGCAGCAGGCCGCTTGACGGTATTGTCTGGGTGCTGGCAAACAGCCCGCCGCTGACCCTGCAGATGCAGGATAACGGCCTGCGCAGCCTGGAGAAGATCGCGCAGGCTCTGCGCTGGCAGCCGCCGGTCTGGCTGTGGCAGTTGTGCGGCAGTGACTGGCCGCAACAGGGGCGCGACGAGCAGACGGTCGGCGTGATGTTTTCCCCACGTGCGCGGCCGGAAGAGGTCGGTCAGCAGCTCGATAGCCTGGCACCACAGTTGCGCGAACAGGGCATTGCGCAAATTACGCAGCAGCGCGAGCACGACTTTTTGCTACGGCTGGGCAGCGCGCTGCAGCAGGGCGAAAGCCAGCTGTGGCAGCAGCGTTTGAGCCGCTGGCTGACCAGCCATCAACGCATTCCGTTGCGCGGGCTGATGTTCAGCCTGCCCTCCGGCAGTCAGGCATCCGTCAGCCACGACCACGCGCTGATGCTCTCCGACAGCTGGAATGGCATCGTGAATGCCTGCCGCAGAATAACCGGCCGCCGCGTGGGTAGGGTGTGGCGGCAGACGCTGGCCTGCGGACTGATCGCTGTTATCGGCCTGTGGGGCATGGGATTGCTGCTCTCTTTTGTGCTTAATCACCAGCAGATCGTCAGCGTGGCAGAAAAAGCCCGCGCGCTGATAGAGGATCCGGCGGTTTCCGATCGCCAGCTCACCGATCTGCATACGTTGCGCAATGACGCCGGGCTGCTTAAGCATCGCCATCAGTACGGCACGCCGTGGTATCAGCGCTTCGGCCTCGATCACAATACGCCGCTGCTTGAGGCGATGATGCCCTGGTACGGCGTGGCGAATGCCCGCCTGATTCGCGATCCGTCCAGTGCCGCACTGCAACAGCGGCTGAGCGAACTGATTGAGCTACCGCCAAACAGTCCGCTGCGGGCAGAGCGCGCCAGGCCCGGTTACGATCAGCTCAAGGCGTGGCTGATGATGGCGCACCCGGACAAGGGTGACGGCGCCTTTTACGCGCAGGTGATGCAGCGCGTGCAGCCGACCCGAGAAGATCTCTCGCCCGGCCTGTGGCAGCGGCTGGCGCCGGACCTCTGGGGGTTTTACATCGACGAACTGCCACATCAGCCGCAGTGGAAAATCACGCCGGATGCCACGCTGGTAAATCAGAGCCGCCAGGTGCTGTTGCAGCAGATTGGCCGCCGCAACGCCGAGAGCACGCTGTATCAGAACATGCTCAGATCGGTGCGCCGCAACGTAGCCGACGTCTCGCTGGAGGATATGACCGGCGGCACCGACGCGCGCCGTCTGTTCACCACCGATGAGATGGTGCCGGGCATGTTCACCCGTCAGGCATGGGAAGAGGGCGTGCAGCAGGCGATTGAGACCGCAGCCAACGCACGGCGCGATGAAATCGACTGGGTGCTGAGCGACAGTCGCCACAGTGTTTCCGCTGACCTGTCACCGGAAGCGCTCAGGGAACGGCTAACGCAGCGCTACTTCACCGACTTTGCCGGCAGCTGGCTTAATTTCCTCGGCAGTTTGCGCCTGAACCCTACCGATAACATTGCCGATGTGACCGACCAGCTAACGCTGATGAGCGATGTGCGTCAGTCGCCGTTGATTGCGCTAATGAACACGCTGGCGTGGCAGGGTCAGACCGGACAGCGGGGGGACGCGCTGTCAGACGCGTTGATTCAGTCGGCGAAGGCGTTGGTGGGCAGCAGTCAAAAGCCGGTTATTGACCAGAGTGCGGCCGGACCAAAGGGGCCACTCGACGAAACTTTTGGGCCGCTGCTGACGCTGATGGGCAGAAACAACGCCGCTAATGCCCTGTCCGGCGACGACAGCCTGAGTCTGCAAACCTATTTAATCCGCATCACCCGTGTGCGCCTGCGTCTGCAGCAGGTGGCAGGCAGTTCCGACCCGCAGGAGATGATGCAGACCCTGGCGCAGACGGTGTTCCAGGGGAAAAGCGTTGATCTGACTGACACCCGGCAATATGGCAGCCTGATTGCCGCCAGCCTTGGTGAAGAGTGGAGCGGTTTTGGTCAGACCATGTTTGTTCAACCGCTGACTCAGGCCTGGGAAACGGTGCTACAACCTTCTGCCACCAGCCTCAATGACAAGTGGGCGCGCGCCGTGGTAGCCGCGTGGCGTGACGCGTTTGACGGACGCTACCCGTTTGCTGCCAGCAATAACGATGCCTCGCTGCCGATGTTGGCCGAATTTCTGCGTAAGGATAGCGGGCGCGTCGAGCGCTTCCTGAACGCTGAACTGAGCGGCGTATTGCACAAAGAGGGCAGCCAGTGGGTGCCGGATCGCACTCACGGCCAGGGGCTGACTTTTAATCCGGCGTTTATCAGGGCGCTCAACCAGCTGAGCCAGCTGTCAGATGTACTGTTTACCGATGGCAGCCAGGGCATCAGCTTTGAGTTGCAGGCGCGACCGACGCCAGGTGTGGTGCAGACGCAGTTGACCATCGATGGCCAGCAGCAGACCTATTTCAACCAGATGGCAGAATGGCAGACCTTCCGCTGGCCAGGCGAAACCTTTAAGCCGGGCACGATGCTGACCTGGAGCACCGCCAGCGCCGGAACCAGGCTGTTTGGTGACTACAGCGGTAGCTGGGGACTGATCCGCTGGCTGGAGCAGAGTAAGCGTCAGCAGCATAACCGTAGCCAGTGGATGATGAGTTTCACCGCCCCGGACGGCAACGTGTTGCAGTGGGCGATGCGCTCGCAACTGGGCAGCGGCCCGTTACAGCTGCTGCAACTGCGTAATTTCACGCTGCCGACAGAAGTTTTTAGCGTTGATGCTGCGATGACAGCACAGGCGCTGGCACTGACGGAAAACGATCGTATTACCGCCACGGAAGGAGGTGTTGAATGACCACGCTGCAAAACTTAGTCATCGCCTGTGATGCCGAAGCGGGCACGCTAATGCGCCTGGCACAGGCGCGGACGGATGTCTGGAACGCCTGGCTGCTGCCGCTTAGCGATGTTCGGCCCGAGGGCGATGAACCTGGCTATGACGATGACTTCCAGCGCATGCGTGAGGAGATGAACAAGCTCTCAGGCATTGATACCTCGCTGATCTGCCAGCTTGCCGAAAAGCTGCTGACCGCGGTCAGCAAAGACCTGCGCGTGGTGACTTTTTACATCTGGGCACGCCTGCATCAGGACGGCGAGACCGGTCTGGCTGAAGGGCTGGAGCTGTTGGCCGCGATGCTGCAGCGCTTTGGCGTGCAGCTGCATCCGCAACGTGAACGCAGCCGTAAATCTGCGCTGGAATGGCTTGGCAGCGGACGCGTACTCGACAGCCTGTCGCGCTATCCGGAGGTGGATATGGCCGCCATGCAGCGTATCACTGGTGCCTTGCTGCTGGTGGATCAGGTGATGCAGTCGCTTGCCGAAGCGCACCGCCCGCAGTTTGGCGGGCTATGCCTGGCGCTGGAAAATCGACTGGCTCAGAGCGGTGGGGCGGGCAGCCTGGTGCCGCAGACCAGCCGCGATGATCCGCTGTCTGCTGCGGCGCCTTCTGCCACGCTGAATGCCGTAATCTCCGGCCGCGATCTGCTCGACCAGGCGAAAATACTGGCGGGCTATCTGCGCGATCGCCCCGGAGGCTGGCTGGCGGGTCATCATCTGATGAAAAGCATACGTTGGGACACGCTGACCGAACTGCCGCCACTTGATGCCAGCGGACGGACTCGCCTCGCGCCGCCGAAGCCGGATCACCGTGCTCACCTCAAGCGCCTGCACCTGCAGCAGAGCTGGATGGAATTGCTGGAGCAGGCTGACAGCCTCTATGCCCAGGGCGTTAATCATCTGTGGCTGGATGTGCAATGGTACAGCTGGCAGGCGCTGGGGAAACTGGACGGTGACACGGTGCGGGCCGATATTCTTTGCCGTGGCGTCAAAGGGCTGTTGTCGCGGCTGCCCGGGCTCGAATCGCTGGTGTTCAACGACGGCACGCCCTTTGCCGATGAGGTTACGCAGAACTGGATAGCTCAGCAGGTGAAGGATGATCCGGTTGGCTGGGGCTCGCAGGCGGTGACGTCGACCGTGCGCAGCGATGAGCAGGTACTGTTGCTGGAGCCCGAGCTGCTGGCACGGATTGACAGCGACGGCATCGAAGCCGCGTTCGGCTGGTTGCAGTCGCGTCCGGACATGATGTCGGCGCGCGATCGCTGGCTGATGCGCCTGCTGATGGCGCGCGTGGCGGAGCAGTACGCCCGGCATGATTTGGCGCTCCATCTGCTCGGCGAGCTGGAAAAGGGCGCACACACCCTGACGCTGCAGCACTGGTCGCCGGAGCTGCTGTTTGAGGTGCGGGCGCGACGGCTTAAGCTCTTGCGCATCAAAGCCGCACGCAGCGAAACGGACAAAACCCACATTCAACCGGAGATGGACGCGCTGCTGAGTGGCTTAATCAGCCTCGACCCGGCGCGCGCGGCCATTCTCTGCGGTTAATTACCCCCTCCGATACTCACCTTACTCAGGTTTTATTATGGATGACTTAACCCTGCGTTATTACGATGCAGAAATGCGCTACCTGCTTGAAGCTGGTGAAGAGTTTGCCCGCGCGCATCCGGATCGCGCGGCACTGCTTAATCTGGATAAATCGGGCGCCCGCGATCCTTACGTTGAGCGCCTGTTCGAAGGTTTTGCTTTTATGATGGGGCGCCTGCGCGAAAAGCTCGATGACGACCTGCCGGAACTGACGGAAGGGCTGGTCACACTGCTGTGGCCACACTATCTGCGCACTATTCCGTCGATGTCGGTGGTGGCGTTCAGCCCTGACTGGCGTGAAATGAAGGAGAAAATAGCGCTGGCGAAAGGCGCTGAAGTCCTCTCCCGACCAACAGGCGACAAGGCGACACGTTGCCGCTACACCACCACCCGGGAGATCAGCCTGCAGCCGCTGGCGCTGGAGCAGGCCGCGCTCTTTACCGATCCAGACGGTCGATCGGTGGTGCGTCTGCGTTTTGCCTGTAGCAGCCTGGCTGACTGGAGTCGGGCGGACCTCAGTCTGATTCCGTTTTACTTTGATGCCGACGCCCCGCTGGCCTGCGCCATGCATGAAGCTTTTACCTTACAGACCGCAGGCATCTGGCTGCGCCTGCCCGGCGATGCGCAGCGTCGCCCGCTGGACGCGCGCTTTACCGCGCTGGGATTTGGTGAGGAGGATCGGCTGTGGCCCAGGGGTAACAGCAGCTTCAGCGGTTATCAGCTACTGCTGGAATACTTCACTTTCCGCGAAAAGTTTATGTTTACCGGCCTGCGTGGGCTGGAGAATATCGCGCTGCCCGCCTCACTGCCGTGGTTTGAAATTGACGTTGTGCTGGCGCAGCGCTGGGAGCACGACTTTACCTTTAGTGAAAAACATCTGCGGCTGCACTGCGTGCCAGTGATCAACCTCTTTCCGCTGGAGTCTGATCCGCTGACGCTGAATGCCCTGCAGACCGAATACCTGCTGCGCCCGATGCGTGTGCAGGACGGGCATACCGAAATTTATTCTGTTGATTCGGTAATCTCGTCGGGCAAACAGACCTGGGTGCCTTTTTCCAGCTTCCGCCATAAGGGCGGAATGATGCGCCACGACGCGTCGGAATATTACTACCATTCCCGCGTGCGCCGTGGCGCTTCGGGGCTGCATAACACCTGGCTTATTGTGGGCGGTGAAGCCTTTGATAATCACAGCGTACCCGATGATGAAAGCCTGTCGCTGACCCTCACTGGCACCAATGGCCAGTTGCCGCGCCGCGCCCTGCAAAGCACGGTATTGGATACCGCGATAATCACCAGTTCGACCCGCGTCGGGGTGCGCAATCTTTGTGCGCCAACGCTGCCCTGTTATCCGCCCGATCGTGACCGCTTTCACTGGCGCGTGCTGAGTCATCTCGGCAGTAACTTCCTGTCGATGATGGACAACGCCGAAGTACTGCGCGGCACGCTGGCGCTGTATGAGTGGACCGGCAGCGAGATGAACCGCCGCCGTCTGGAGGCGATAGTCGCCGTCAGCCACAGTGAAAGCGAGCGTTTTGAGCAGGGCTTCCTGCTGCGCGGCGTACAGATTGAGGTGACGCTCGACAGCCAGGGATTTGCCGGGCACGGAGATATCTGCCTGTTTGGTGAGATGCTCAGCCACTTTTTCGCCCTTTATACCGATATCTATCTGTTTAACCGCCTGATTATTATTCTGCAACCCACCGGAGAGCGCCTGGAATGGCAAGAGAAACACAACCGCCGTATCCCCGGCTAAGCCCGCGGATGGAAGCCGATTTGACGCGGATGAACTTCTACCGCTTCTGTCAGCTGCTGGAAAAACAGCACCCGGACCGGCCATTGCTCGGCAGCTCCAGCCATCCGCAGGATGATGCGGTGCGCTTCAGCCCGTGGCCGGGCATGGGCTTTCCGGCCAGTGAACTGAAAAGCGTGGAATACAGTGAGGATGATGCCGGTGCAGCGCCCAAAGTACGTACCACTTTTATGGGCGTCTACGGGGTGGATTCTCCGCTGCCGACCGCCTATCTCGACGACATCAGCCAGCGACGAGAGGGACATGAGGCGTTGCAGGATTTCCTCGATATCTTCAGCCATCGCATCCTGACGCAGTTCTACCGCATCTGGCGTAAGTACTCTTATCCGGCCACCTTTGAGAGTGGCGGAACGGACAGCATTTCCCAGTCGCTGCTCGGATTAGTTGGCCTGGGGATTCCCGGCACCGCCAGCTATATCGCCACGCCAGTTTCGCGCTTTCTGGCGCTGCTCGGTGTATTGCGCCAGCCGGCAAAAACGCAGGAGGGCGTACAGGCCATCGTGCGCCTGCTGGCACCGGAGACGCAGGCGCGAGTCAGCCCGTATTGCCTGCGCCCGATTAACATCAGCCAGCCACTCGCTTTTTACGGCGAGCGGGATTTTCTACTGGATGGCAATACGCCGCTGGGCGATGAAGTAATGGATACCAGCAGTCAGTTACTGATTGAATTAATGACCGAGTGTGAGCGCGAAGCGCAGGGCTGGAAGCCGGATGGCCAGCTGTATCAAGACTTCCTGGTAATGCTGCGCGTCTATCTCGGCTGGCGCTTTAAAGCGAAAATTCGGCTGACGGTCAGCACGGCGCTGCTGCCGGTGGTGCCTCTCGGCGAGGCGCCGTTCTGGCTGGGAATGAGCGGCGTGCTTGGTGTGGAGGGCAAAACGCTTCCCGATGATATTCCGCGAACGTTTACCACCGAGCTTGGCAGCTATTACGGCCTGCAACCCAGCCTACAGGAACAAGGAAATCAGCGTGTTCATTACCAGTTTGACTAAACCCACCCGCTGGCTGCTGCCTTTGCTGGCGATCAGCCTCAGCGGCTGCGGGCTGACGCAGAGCGTCACTGACACCACCCGTTCGGCGGTATCGTCCATTTTTTATAAAAAGATTACCCTACTGCAGCTTGATTTCACTGCGCGCGAAGCACTGAATACCGACACGCGTGAAAATCACACCCGCTCGCAGTCCGTGGTCATCCGCATTTATCAGCTGAAGGATCGTAAAACCTTCGACACGCTGGTTTATCAACAGCTGGCTACCGATGGCGAGCGGCTGCTGGGTAAGGATCTGCTGGCCAGCCGTGATGCCGTGCTGACGCCGGGCGGTGCGATAAACCTCACTATGCCGATAGAGCCACACGCACAGTTTGTCGCCGTGGTGGCGCTGTTCCGTCATCCGGACCTGACCAACAATAGCTGGCAGCAGGTGCTCGATCGCGAAGCGCTTGAGCCCGATCGCGCGCTCGTTCTGCAAGCAGATGACAACAGCCTAATCCTGCTCCCACTCAAGAATAAGTGATGCCCGACGCACGCGGATTTTTTGCCCCTGTCAGTAATATCAACAATAAGCCGCTTGCTTATAGCCAAAGTATCTTTTGCTGCGGCCTGAGGTTAAATCTTTATGAGCTTATACCGGTAAGCCATTCGGATGAGTGAGCGCCGCCAGCCCAGACGCAACGTTAAATATGACGAATATAAAGAGTCTACTCATCAGGAATGCTCATATGCGTAAATGGATATTATTAATACCTTTGGTTGTATTGGTTTCAGGTTGTTCGCAGGTTGGAGGTAATGGCTATACCGCGGGAGATATCCGTGGAATTAACCATATGCCATACGTAATTAATTCGATGAATGTTAATGGTTTTGGTGGGCCTAATATGGGGGCTTACGGTGAGGGGGGCGGATATTGCTGCATCCTGCTGCCGGATAAATGGTCGCCGGGATTAAAAGCACGCGTGGAATGGGAGGTCGATCCCAATACCGCATCTGAGTTTCCGGGTTATAAGCATCGCGAGGAATATTTGAAATGGGAAAAGGAAGTAAAAGCCAGTTTCCGGAAGCACCGTGCGGTAGTGGATATTCCTGAATATGGCGAAGAGCGCTGCGGTATTAAGGTGCATTTCCTGCCCTGCAATGAGATTAAGGTCACAACAATCTGTGACGGCTACGGTACGTCAAAGTACCCAATTAAAGAGCCCAGAGAAATGAAGGAGCCTGCACAATGCCCGAAATAAATCTCATATTGCCCTCCCGGAAGCCTGCTGAATTTTATCAAAAGATACGATTCCAGCTTATGCCGGAGCAGCTTTTTATTCACTGGATATGGGTTATTTGTTTGGTTTTATCTGTTTCAGGTTGTTCCCAGCCCGGAGGTAATGGCTATACCGCGGGAGATATCCGTGGAATTAACCATATGCCATACGTAATTAATTCGATGAATGTTAATGGTTTTGGTGGGCCTAATATGGGGGCTTACGGTGAGGGGGGCGGATATTGCTGCATCCTGCTGCCGGATAAATGGTCGCCGGGATTAAAAGCGCGCGTGGAGTGGGAGGTGGATCCCAAAACCGCATCTCAATTTCCGGGTTATAAGCATTGGGAAGAATATTTGAAATGGGAAAAGGAAGTAAAAGCCAGTTTCCGGAAGCACCGTGCGGTAGTGGATATTCCTGAATATGGCGAAGAGCGCTGCGGTATTAAGGTGCATTTCCTGCCCTGCAATGAGATTAAGGTCACAACAATCTGTGACGGCTACGGTACGTCAAAGTACCCAATTAAAGAGCCCAGAGAAATGAAGGAGCCTGCACAATGCCCGAAATAAATCTCATATTGCCCTCCCGGAAGTCTGCTGAATTTTGTGAAAACAGACGATTACAAACAAGCCAGAAAAAGTGTTTTACTCACGGAATGTTATCTGTTTTTTTATTTTTATTCATTTCAGGTTGTTCCCAGACCGGAGGTAATGGCTATACCGCGGGAGATGTCCGTGGCTATAACCATACCAGCCAGGGAATAAATCGTTTCACGGTTAATGGTTATGGGGGAGGCGTAAGAGGGAATACCTGCTGCATCCTGCTGCCGGATAAATGGTCGCCGGGATTCAAAGCGCACGTGGAGTGGGAGGTCGATCCCAAAACCGCATCTCAATTTCCGGGTTATAAGCATTGGGAGGAATATTTGAAATGGGAAAAGGAAGTAAAAGCCAGTTTCCGGAAGCACCGTGCGGTAGTGGATATTCCTGAATATGGCGAAGAGCGCTGCGGTATTACGGTGCATTTCCTGGCCTGCAACCAGATTAAGGTCACGACAATCTGTGACGGCTACGGTACGCCAAACTATCCGATTAAAGAGCCCCTGGATATGAAGGAGCCCGCGCAATGTCCGAAATAAATCTCATATTGCCCTCCCGGAAGTCTGCTGAATTTTGTGAAAACAGACGATTACAAACAATCCAGAAAAAGTTTTTTACTCACGGAATGTTATCTGTTTTTTTAGTTTTATTCATTTCAGGTTGTTCCCAGCCCGGAGGTAATGGCTATGCCGCGGGAGATGTCCGTGGCTATAACCATACCAGCCAGGGAATAAATCGTTTCACAGTTAACGGTTATGGGGGAGGCGTAAGAGGGAATACCTGCTGCATCCTGCTGCCGGATAAATGGTCGCCGGGATTAAAAGCGCGCGTGGAATGGGAGGTCGATCCCAATACCGCATCTGAGTTTCCGGGTTATAAGCATCGGGAGGAATATTTGAAATGGGAAAAGGAAGTAAAAGCCAGTTTCCAGAAGCACAGTACGGTAGTGGATATTCCTGAGTATGGCGAAGAGCGCTGCGGTATTACGGTGCATTTCCTGGCCTGCAACCAGATTAAGGTCACGACAATCTGTGACGGCTACGGCACGCCAAATTATCCGATTAAAGAGCCCCTGGATATGAAGGAGCCCGCGCAATGTCCGAAATAAATCGCGCGCTACCCTGCCGGGCTCCCCCTGAATTTCCTGAAAATGGGCGGCTTTTCCTGACCCCGGAGCAGATTACGGCAAACTATCGTAAGCAGACGCTTGAAGAAAGGCAGTTCAGCAATAAATTAATGAAGCAGGCAGAAAAACGGCTAATGCCGCCCTGTTGCCATAGCCTGCATATCAGCCTTTTTTTGACGGCACCGGCAACAATGACGAAAACGATACCAACATAGCCAGGCCGCCGCATCCCACTAATATTGCCAGGCTGTTTCATGCCACCTATCCCACCAGTGGACAGCAACAAGGGTATTTCTCCTACTACATGCCAGGGGTGGGCACACCATTTCCGAAAATTAATGAGTTTGCTTATAGCAGCGATGGCCTGAAGTATGCCCTGGGCGGAGAGGACCGGATTAACTGGGCGATGCTGCGGTTGGTCGATGCGCTGATGATTGCTATTACGCCAACGCGTAAGGGGCTGAGTGATAGCGTGGCGCGAGAGCAGATCGTTGCCATGCGCGCGCACTGGCCGCTGAGCGGTGAGGTGAATCGACGCCGTGCGATTGATACCTTGCTGCAACCACTGCGAGCCAGAGTGGTACAGGCGCGGCCGCAGCCCATCGCCCTTAAGCTGTTTATCTATGGCTTTTCGCGCGGCGCGGCGGAAGCTCGTGCTTTTGCCAGCTGGCTGTCGGAGCTGTGTGTCGATCCAGTCAGCGACAATGTGGATCTTTCGCTGCTCGGTCTGCCGCTCAGCATTGAATTTCTCGGCCTGCTGGATACCGTGCCCTCGGTGGGCATTGCACGTCTGATACCGGGTTTTGACGGGCATATGAGCTGGGCCAGCGATACTCAGCAGCTGCCGCTAGCCAGCCGTTTCCCTGGCCTAATTAAGTGCTGTCATCACTTTATTGCCGCTCATGAACAGCGGTTGAGCTTTCCGCTGGACTCGGTGCGACGCCCGGAAGGCCATTACCCCGCAAACACATCAGAGGTTGTTTATCCTGGTGTGCACTCTGACGTCGGCGGCGGTTATCCGCCTGGTGAACAGGGAAAATCCCGCGGTAGCGTGGGTGAAATGCTGTCGCAGATTGTATTACATGATCTTTACGCCGCCGCGTTTGACGCCGGTGCACCGCTGGCAGTGCTCCCTAATAAAATTCCATCGCCTATCAAGCATATGCAGCCATCACGAAAAATGTCTCGTGACGCCATGACAGAATTTGATATATCAACAAACCTAATCAACCGCTTTAACGCCTGGCGCAAATTAACCCTGCTCGATGGGGCGGCATCGCAGGCAGATATCGCGACTGCTGAACAGTACGGCTATCAACCTTTGCAACTTACCTGCACCCTGGAAAATGCAATTATTCGGCAAATGGCCTGGATGACCGCCTGGCGTATCGGCCGCTACACGCATAACAGCCTGTTGACACAACCGTTCTACCTTAATGCCCCACAAAAGGATGCAGTCGGGCTGGAGAAAGACAAGAACAACTACGATATGGCGCTCAAAAAGTTTCGTCATGCGCTTAAGAACGTGCGTCGCGATCGCCCAAACTGGCAGGACAGCATTACGCCGGGGCCGCCCGATTATGAGCCCACCACCGGGCAGTATCAGCTGCGTGAGGGCGCTCGCGAGTTTGAGCACGACTATCGCAACTGGTTTCGCGATATCAATGGCAGCCCAGCGGAGAGAGTTATTCAGGTGGCGCTGGATGGCGTGTTGAAACACCCGGTCTATCTGCTCAATGGGGATGATGAAAATAATGAGTATGAGCAGATGCGCAAAGAGGGTGACTATTACTTTGGGCGCCTGTTCAGCGACAGGCTGGGCACCAACACCCGCAAAGAGCCGGAAGCGCAGGTATTGGCACTGTTTGACGAGCATATACACGATTCACGCGCCTGGTTTATGCAAAGCACGCTGGGCGGACGTGAACCCTGGAGCGGCTACTTTCGCTATCGCATGATCTATTGCGGTGATAAAGCCAGCAAGCAAACACGGCTGATTTATCTCAACGGGCAGGTTATGGGAGCCCGACAGGTTTCAGGATCTGCTGAATATATCGTTGAATCGCGTGTGGTACAGGGCGGTATAACGGAAGCCCACAAGGTACGCGAACTTGCCAGCGGGAAGACTGAAATACTGTCGCCCGGCAATATGCTGCCATTCAGTAACCAGCCCGTTCTGAACGCTGCTCGCGAAAGCGCGCGCATCAGCGCTGAGCATCATCATCAGCATATACAGCTTGCTCTCATGAAAATAAAGAGTGAGTGGAATGCTTAAAACAGTATGCGGGTATTGAATAATCTGCTTAACACCCCCCGTTTATAACCGATTAAGGATAAAGAATGCCTCATGCACATCGTTCTCCCTCGCTGTATGAAATTCTGTATGGCAATTTTAGTGGCGGGCTGGATCTGCATCACGTTAGCGAAGAGAACCAGGTGATCCTCTCGGTGCTCGACAATATGCAGCGCATCCTCAATTGCCGTGCCGGTACGCTGGCGCATTTGCCCAATTATGGACTGCCAGATATGACGAAAATTCTGCAGGGAATGCCTGGCACCGCACACCAGTTGATCACCACGCTTTCTGATGTGCTGCTCCAGTACGAGCCACGCCTTAACAGCATCAGGGTCGACATGCTGCGGCAGGTTATTCCCGGCGAGCTGCGTTACGCTATCGATGTCGAGCTGAAAGGCATCGGCCTGGTGCGCTACGGCACTGAATTTATGCCGGAAGGCAAAGTCCTGATCCGCTACCTGAAACAGCAGCAGGTTATTCATCAAAATGCGTTATAGGGTGTCCTGACTTTGTCCACACCGTGCAAAAAACACAGTTCAACGTCTGATAATAATCTGCATGAAACCTTAATGGCTTATTTACCATTACGTAATTTTTCAGCCGGTAATAGAAACGCTGACTCCCTGCAATTAATGATTTATTAACCGCCTCTTAAGTCAGCCGGAATATATCCCAGGCTGGGATGTCGTGCGGCCAGATTACTTAACTCCTTTATCTGCTGCTAATTAATTCAGCATACAGAGCAGCTAAGCTGTCGCCTTGCGGCACAGGAAGGCGCTGAACCATCAGAGCGTGCCGCGGAATAAATAATTCACCGCTTTCCCGTCATCCTGTTAAATGGATATTCAGTTATGAATGACTTTACTGCCCGTCAAATAAAAACCGGCGGCGATCCGCGCATGCTGCCGGATTATGCAGCCCTGCGCGATCAAATGCTCAAACTGATACATCCGGCGTGTCCGGATGTGAACTGGCGTGAAGCTGAAAAACACTGTCTTGCGCTATTTGAGCAAAACGGCGTGGAATTACAGACGGCAGCCTGGTACACGCTGGTTCGGACGCAGCTGGCGGGACTGTCTGGTCTGAATGAAGGCGTCTCCCTGCTGGAGGCACTGATAAGTTCTCAATGGAAAACGCTATGGCCGCAGCCAGTACATGCCCGGGTGGATATTCTCCACGGGCTGAGTCAGCGTTTGCATTCGTTCATGCGCCTGTTGCCGCTTAGCCATAGCGATCTTAGCCAGCTTTATCTTGTTGAACAGCGGCTTGTGCATATCAGCAAGCATCCTGATCTCAGGCAGATTAGCCAGTTTGAGTCATTGCGTACTCTGATGAACAGCCGTGCTAAGCGGCTGGAAAACGCTGATAACACCTCTGGTCCGGGTATAGCCATTCAATCCAGTGAGGTCTTGGCCGCCACGGAGAACTGGGCCTTACCTGATGACGCTCAAGCTGCCACGACGATTAAATGGGTGTATGTGACGCAGCCGGAACACCCGCCAAATGCGGAGGTCACGTCGGTCATACCGGAGCCGGTGAAACGCTGGAAAAGCTTTGTCGCCGGGATGGGCGTTATGCTGGTGGTCGGCACACTGTCGGTGTGGAGCTGGCAGCTGTCAAGCCGCAGCGATCCGCTGCGCGCCCAGCTTGCCGCATCGCTTGCGCCTTTGCCGGTAACGCTTAATGCCGCGCAACGGGACGGGATACGTCAACAATCTACTCCACCGCAGCCCTTTATTGCCCAGACGCGGCAACAGCTTATGCGTCTGCATCAGTTACCTCCGCACTGGACGATTAATCACAGTCGTCAATTACTCGAACAGGCGCAGGTTTTGTGGCCGCAGCAGGCCGATGCACTGGCTGTGGAGTGGCAACAGCAGCGTAATGCCATGGCGTTGCCCATTGAAAGTTTGGAAGGATGGCATCAGGGAATGACGACGCTACAGACGCTGAGCGATCGCCTGAGTCAGCTGGATGAGCGTAAGGGCAAATACATCACGGTCAGCGAACTGAAGTCGGTGGTATTTTCCGCCATCCAGTCATTTAACCATTCGATACCGGCGGAAGAGCAACTGCGTGTTTTATCGCACTATCCGACGGAGCAGCCTTTACCTGCTGCGGCCAGAGCGCAGCTGGAGATGCACCTGAAGCAGCTGATCGCCGGTTATGCTTTGCTGACGGATGCTGAATAACAGGAGTGACTGTCAGGGTAGGTTAGGTCAACTGTAAGCAGGGAGAAGCGGAGAGATAAGAGGGCGGCTTACTCAATGTGAGTCTGCGGGATTGGCTGGCGAGCGTAAATCCACAGCCGCGAGTGCTTGTTTAACGTGGGTACCGCCGTTGTACCGGCATCAGGCTTAACTACATTGTTGGTGGTTAGCCGTGCCGCTCTA
Organism: Duffyella gerundensis; assembly: GCF_001517405.1. Classification (NCBI taxonomy): domain Bacteria; kingdom Pseudomonadati; phylum Pseudomonadota; class Gammaproteobacteria; order Enterobacterales; family Erwiniaceae; genus Duffyella; species Duffyella gerundensis. The sequence continues at coordinate 1,717,425 of NZ_LN907827.1, forward strand.
AATAAAGCGAGAACCTGTAAAAAGAAAATCCACGCCATGGCGTGGATTTTATCGGAATTATGACTCTTCATGAGCGTGAATCCGCGCTCATGAATAAGCAGAGTTTAGACGTTGAACAGGAAGTTCATTACGTCACCATCTTTAACGATGTAATCTTTGCCTTCTGAACGCATCTTGCCCGCTTCTTTCGCGCCTTGTTCACCTTTATAAGCCACGAAATCTTCAAAGGCGATGGTCTGTGCGCGGATAAAGCCTTTTTCAAAATCGGTATGAATTTTACCGGCGGCCTGCGGCGCGGTGGCGCCCACCGGAATGGTCCAGGCGCGCACTTCTTTTACGCCCGCGGTGAAGTAGGTTTGCAGACGCAGCAGCTCATAACCGGCACGGATCACGCGGTTCAGGCCCGGCTCTTCCAGACCCAGTTCCGCCATAAATTCAGCGCGGTCTTCATCTTCCAGCTCGGCGATATCCGATTCCACTGCGGCACACACCGCAACCACCACTGAACCCTCTTTTTCCGCGATTGCACGCACCTGGTCGAGGTAAGGGTTATTTTCAAAGCCATCTTCATTGACGTTGGCGATGTACATGGTTGGCTTCAGGGTCAGGAAGCTCAGATAGCGGATAGCCGCTTTATCTTCTTCAGTAAGATCCAGCGAGCGCAGCATACCAGCGTTAGACAGGTGCGGCAGGCATTTCTCCAGTGCCGCCTGTTCTGCTTTCGCGTCTTTGTCGCCGCCTTTGGCTTTCTTCTGCACGCGATGCAGAGCGCGTTCACAGGTATCGAGATCGGACAGCGCCAGCTCGGTGTTGATAACGTCAATATCGTCGGCCGGATCGACCTTGTTGTTAACGTGAATGATGTTGTCATTCTCGAAGCAACGCACCACGTGACCAATCGCCTCGGTCTCACGGATGTTGGTCAGAAACTGGTTGCCCAGGCCTTCACCTTTTGACGCGCCTTTTACCAGGCCAGCGATATCAACGAATTCCATGGTGGTGGGGATGATGCGCTGCGGCTTGACGATTTCAGCCAGCTGATCCAGACGCGGATCGGGCATCGGCACCACGCCGGTGTTGGGTTCAATGGTACAGAACGGGAAGTTGGCTGCTTCGATGCCGGCTTTGGTCAGCGCATTGAACAGGGTGGATTTACCGACGTTCGGCAGGCCCACGATACCGCATTTGAATCCCATATTTATATCACCTTAATATCTTGATAATTAAGGTATTTATCAATACCTTAATCGGAATAATAGAAATTTCCCGGCATTATACACGTAATAGCGTCCGGAAGGGGGCGAATCACCGGTTTATGGTGCTCAGGCGCCCGCTTTAAAGGCGTGCAGGCGGTTCATCGCTTTTAAACGATCTTCCTTCAGCCACAGTTCGGTGCAGCGTACCGCTTCATCCACCGCATCATCAATCAGCTTCTGCTCGCTGGCGGGCGGTTTGCCGAGCACAAAGCCGGTGACCTTGTTGCGATCGCCCGGATGGCCGATGCCTACCCGCAGACGATGAAAATTATTATTGTTGCCGAGACGGCTAATAATGTCCTTCAGGCCGTTATGGCCGCCGTGGCCGCCGCCCTGTTTGAATTTGGCAACGCCGGGCGGTAAATCCAGCTCATCGTGCGCCACCAGAATCTCTTCCGGTGTGATGCGATAAAACGTTGCCATCGCGGCCACCGCTTTACCGCTGAGGTTCATAAAGGTAGTCGGCACCAACAGGCGCACATCTTCACCGGCCAGCGCAAGGCGGGCGGTATAGCCAAAAAATTTCCCTTCTTCTTTCAGCGACTGATTATGTCGCTGGGCCAGCAGGTCGACAAACCAGGCGCCTGCGTTGTGGCGCGTCGCGGCATATTCCGCGCCGGGGTTGGCCAGGCCAACTATCAGTTTAATTGTGCTCACGGACCGGTTCCTGTCACCGTAGAAAGGGCGCTAGTTTACCTGGTGCTGTGCCATAACTCAAAAAAGTGCGCAGCGTAGTAGTTTCATGGCGTGATAATTCATTTTTGAAGCACTATCAGCAGCTTAAACGTAAAATTTTGTCAGAGCGATTGACGAACTGTGATCCTTCCCACAGCCAGCGTTTAATCCATTAACTAAACTTATGACAGTTTAGCAATATGTGCTGAGCAGGCGTATTAACAGGAGGTGCAGCATGAAACGTAAAAGTGCGCACAGGTTAGGAAACGTACTGATGGGATTGGGTCTGCTAACCATGGTCGGCGGGGTACTCTATTCCGTGCTTAACCAGCTGCCAGAAATTAATTTGCCGGCGTTTATGGCGCAGGCGGCGATTTTCGGCATTTTTATCGGCGCGTTGTTGTGGCTGGTAGGCGCCAGCGTAGGCGGGCGTGAAAAGGTTAGTGACCACTATTACTGGTTACGTAACTGTGATGACCGCTGCCGTCGTCGTTCTGCCAGTCGTCATCCTCATAACTGATTAGCCAGTTCGCTCTTTTCTGCCAGCGGTGTGAAAACCTCTACCCGGTTACGCCCGCTGGTTTTTGCGCGATAGAGCGCTTCGTCTGCCGCCACCAACAAACTCTCGATATCCTGAATGCGGGTTGGCGCCACCGCGGTCATGCCGATGCTGGTGGTATAGATCACCTGTTCGGGCGCTGAATCGTGCACTGCCCGGCGCACCTGCTCACACCAGTTTTTCCCCTCCTGTTCATTCAGGCTGAGTACGGCGGCAAACTCCTCGCCGCCCAGCCGGGCAAACTGCGCCTGCGGCGGAAGTGCCTGGCTGACCACGCGACAAAAATCGAGCAGCACGCGATCGCCCTGATGATGGCCAAAACGATCATTGATGCTTTTAAAATGGTCGAGATCGAACAGTACCACCGTTAGTGGCTGACGATGTCGTCGACACCAGTCGGCCAGCTTGTTGCCTTCGGCAAACAGCGCACGACGATTAGCAATACCGGTGAGCGGATCGAGCAGGGAAGCCTGTTGGTAGCTCAGACGCGTGCGTTCATTGACCATCGCCAGAATGGTAAAGGTCAGCCCCATGACAAACAGCATCGATTCCAGCATGATCCAGACGGTGAACTGGGTGCCGCCGATAGCGCCGTGCAGCATATTGGGCCGACCGGCATCAAGAAACAGCCGGGCAACGTGGAAACCAAGGTGAATGACCAGCAGCAGCTGCGCCGGCCAGTAGGTGGCTGGCAATAGCGTGCGTGCGCCGTAAAGCAGGCGGATTAACACGGCGGTAAAGATGATGCACAGCAGGCAGGTAACGATAACGCGCTTGGGTAGCGAGAAGTAGAACTGGGGAAACAGGCAGAGTATTGCCCAGAGTAGCGCACCCGTCAGCCAGTTGATACCCAGCGGCAGGCCGCGAAAGGTGCGAAAGGCGTTGACCAGCATGCCGTAACCAAAATAGAGAATGACGTTGCCTACCGCAATCGGCAAAAAATGATGGCCGGTACTGCGCAGGCTGCTGAGCATCATCGCCAGCAGGGTGGCGATCAGCGCCACGGTAGTAAAGCCCAACACGCGATCGTACTGCGAACCCGCCCAAGCAAACAGCATAATGATGCTCATAAAGCCCAGCACAAAGAGTTCGCAAATAAAAAGCGTGTAGACGTCGAGAGACATAGAGGCGTTCCTGAAAAACGATCGCAGAAAAATAGCACTAAATAAAGGTGGGTTGAAGCGCAAAACCGGCGCGCGCAGTAACTCAGACGTTGGTATAAATAGTCGGCGATTACGCGCTGTGGAACGGAATAATTAGTAAAAATTTGCAGCGTTTTATCGGGCAGGGCAAAAATCAATACGCCGTTGCCCGCCTCAACAGTTCGCCGTTAAACGCCAAAAAAAAACCGGGCCTGAGCCCGGTTCATTCGCCTGCAGTGCGCATTAATGCTCAAACATGGCGGAGATCGATTCTTCGTTGCTGATACGACGAATGGCTTCAGCCAGCATGCCGGAGAGGGTCAGTGTGCGTACGTTAGGCAGCGCTTTAATCTCTTCCGGAAGCGGAATGGTGTCGCAGACAATCACTTCGTCAATCACCGAATGACGCAGGTTTTCCACGGCGTTGCCGGAGAAAATCGGGTGAGTGGCGTAGGCGAACACGCGCTTGGCGCCGCGCTCTTTCAGCGCTTCCGCTGCTTTACACAGCGTGCCACCGGTGTCGATCATGTCATCAACCAGAATACAGTCGCGACCGGCAACGTCACCGATGATATGCATCACCTGAGATACGTTGGCACGTGGACGACGCTTATCGATGATCGCCATGTCGGTATCGTTGAGCAGCTTGGCGATGGCGCGGGCGCGGACGACGCCACCAATATCCGGAGAAACCACAATCGGATTGACCAGGCCTTTGGTCAGCATATCTTCCAGCAGAATAGGGCTGCCAAAAACGTTATCGACCGGAACATCAAAGAAGCCCTGAATCTGTTCAGCGTGAAGATCCACGGTCAGCACACGGTCAACGCCTACGCTGGAGAGGAAATCGGCGACCACTTTCGCGGTGATTGGCACACGGGCGGAACGCACACGGCGATCCTGACGCGCATAGCCAAAGTAAGGGATCACCGCGGTGATACGACCCGCAGAAGCACGACGCAGCGCGTCGACCATCACAACCAGCTCCATCAGGTTGTCATTGGTCGGGGCACAGGTGGACTGGATGATGAAAATATCACCACCGCGTACATTCTCATTAATCTGTACGCTCACTTCACCATCACTGAAACGACCGACGGCGGCGTCGCCCAGGCTGGTGTAAAGGCGGTTGGCAATACGTTGTGCTAGTTCCGGCGTTGCGTTACCAGCAAAAAGCTTCATATCAGGCACGAGAAAAACCTCAGGCTTTGCGTCGAGAGAATGACCAGCGCAGCAGCACCCGGCGCTCTGCTGCTGCAATGGCCATGCGATAGTTAAGCGTAACGCGCACTGTCTGGATCAGGGTGACAGTGTCACGTTACGCGAATGACCCGTTTAGTATCTGGTGCAGCGGTGAGACGTTAACGCCCCGTGCGACGAACCCTTTTACCTCTTTCGGTGCCATTGCAAGCACCTCACGGGCAGCAGACTCGGTGTCAAATTCAGCAAACACGCAAGCACCTGTGCCAGTCAGGCGCGACGGCGCGTATTCTAGCAGCCAGGAAACAAGCTCATCAACCTCGCGAAAACGTTTTCTTACTACGGCTTCACAATCATTATGAAACGGCAGCTGCATCAGCGCTGACATTTCACGCACCGGCGTATCGCGCGTCAGTGCCTCATCGTTGAACACCGCAGGCGTGGCGATGCTGACACCGGGATGGGCAACAAGATACCATTTTTCCGCGGGCGACGCAGGCTGTAACGCCTCGCCAATCCCTTCGGCAAAAGCGGCATGGCCTTTCACGAACACCGGCACATCGGCGCCAAGCTGCAGGCCCATCTGCGCCAGCCGATCCGATGATAAGTCAAGTCGCCACAGATGATTCAGCGCCACCAGCACCGTCGCCGCATTTGATGAGCCACCGCCAAGGCCGCCGCCCATCGGCAAGACCTTATCAATGGCGATCGTGGCGCCGGCATGCAGCGGCAGGCGGTTCTCCTGCGCCGCTTCATGCATCAGCAGGCGCGCCGCCCGCACAATCAGGTTCTGCTCATCGGGTACGCCGGCAACCGGCGTCAGCAGGCGAATCTCGCCGCTGCTGTCGGGAGTAATGGTCAGCCTGTCGCCATAATCAAGAAACTGAAACAGCGTTTGCAGGTTGTGGTAGCCGTCAGAGCGACGGCCGGTAATGTAAAGGAACAGGTTAAGCTTCGCCGGAGCGGGCCAGGAGAGGATCATTGCAGGGTCCAGCCATCCATACGCAGTTTGATGCGCTGATCGCCTTCACGCAGTTCGAGGTTAGCAGGCAGCGGCGGCGACACTTTGCTGTCGTAATCCTGGATAGTAACCGTCCATTTTTGACCATTCTGGCTATAGTTGGCCTGGCGTAGCTGATAATTATCGTTCAGCGTATAGTCGGTCGCTTCGCCTGGCAGACCCATCATCCACTGACGCAAATTCTCCAGTGGAATGTCCATACCGGTGAGCTGTGAGATCATTTTCTGCGCGTCGTTGCTGACGTAACGTTTGCCTTTGTTATCCACCAGCTGCACGGTTGAACCCTGTGCATCCAGCTGCAATTCAGTGCTGCCCAGCGGATTGGTCAGCAGCAGGCGATAGCGATCGGGGGCAGTTTGCTGCCAGTTGAAGCGGGCGTAAACTTTTTGTTTATCAGAAAGATAAGCAAAGGCACCGCGGGTTTGATAGTGGCTGACTTTAGCCACGGCCTGCTGATGCTGCTGCCACTGCGGCGAGGTCACGCTTTTGCCCGGGCCTTGTGCGGGTTGGTGTACGGAACAGGCGGCCAGTAACAAACTGGCCAGCGGCAGTAACCGCAACAGGCGGCCTTGTGGCAAATGCTTCATGGGGTCATCTCCTCGACTCGTTTTGAATTCGTAACCGTTAACGCTAACCAGCACCGCGGATATCGTCAATGCGATTTCTGGTTAATCAGCTATATCTTATTACAGTCATAGGCTTTGTATGGCTTTAATTGCGCGCCTGCATCTTGTAGAATGCGCATCACAAAACCCTGGTAACATTGGGACATTCTGACTTTCTGCTATGACGCTGCTTGCTCTGGGAATCAACCACAAAACCGCACCTGTTGCTCTGCGAGAACGTGTAACCTTCACACCTGACACGCTGGATGAGGCGCTTAACAGCCTTCTGGCGCAGCCTATGGTGCAAGGTGGTGTTGTGCTGTCTACCTGTAACCGCACTGAGCTTTATCTCAGCGTGGAGCAGCAGGAGAACCTGCAAGAACAGCTGGTGCGCTGGCTGTGCGACTATCACCAGCTTGGCGAAGAAGAAGTGCGCAACAGCCTCTACTGGCACCACGGCAACGACGCGGTGAGCCATCTGATGCGCGTGGCCAGCGGCCTCGATTCGCTGGTGTTAGGTGAACCGCAAATTCTCGGCCAGGTCAAAAAAGCATTCTCAGATTCCCAGCGCGGCCACTCGCTTTCCAGCGAGCTGGAGCGCATGTTCCAGAAAAGTTTCTCGGTAGCCAAACGCGTGCGCACCGAAACTGACATTGGTGCCAGCGCGGTCTCGGTGGCATTTGCCGCCTGTACGCTGGCGCGTCAAATCTTTGAATCGCTCTCCACGGTCAACGTGCTGCTGGTGGGCGCCGGAGAAACCATCGAGCTGGTGGCGCGCCATCTGCGCGAGCACAACGTCAAAAAACTGATGATCGCCAACCGTACCCGTGAACGGGCGCAGGTGCTGGCGGACGAAGTTAACGCCGAAGTGATTGCGCTGGCAGACATCGATGCGCGCCTGGCGGAAGCGGACATTATTATCTCCTCCACCGCCAGCCCGCTGCCGATTATCGGCAAAGGCATGGTTGAACGGGCGCTGAAAGCGCGCCGTAATCAGCCCATGCTGCTGGTGGATATCGCCGTGCCGCGCGATGTGGAGCCAGAAGTAGGCAAGCTGCCGAACGCCTATCTTTACAGCGTTGACGATCTGCAAAACATTATTGAAAAAAACATGGCGCAGCGCAAAGCGGCCGCCGTGCAGGCAGAGACCATCGTAGTGCAGGAAAGCAGTGAGTTTATGTCCTGGCTGCGAGCGCAAAGCGCTGTCTCTACTATCCGTGAATACCGCAGCCAGGCTGAGCAGGTGCGCAGCGAACTGGAAGAGCGGGCGCTGGCTGCGCTGCAGCAGGGCGCCGATCCACAACAGGTGATGCGCGACCTCGCACATAAACTGACCAATCGTTTAATCCACGCCCCGACTAAATCCCTTCAGCAGGCCGCGCGCGACGGCGACGGCGAACGCCTGCAGATCCTTCGTGACAGCCTCGGGCTGGAGTAGTTAACCCCCCTTTACAGGATGACATCCATCGAATGAAGACTTCTATTGTTGCAAAACTGGAAGCCTTGCAGGAGCGCCACGAAGAAGTGGAAGCGATGCTGGGCGATGCGGGCGTCATCGCCGATCAGGATCGCTTTCGCGCACTGTCGCGCGAATATGCCCAGCTGGGCGACGTTACGCACTGTTTCCGTCAGTGGCAGCAGGTTCAGGAAGATTTAGACACCGCCGAGCAGATGCTCGACGATCCTGAGATGCGCGATATGGCGCAGGAAGAGCTGAAAGAGGCGCGCAGCAAAAGCGAAGCGCTGGAACAGCAGTTACAGATGCTGCTGCTGCCGCGCGACCCTGACGACGAGCGCCACTGCTTTATTGAAGTGCGTGCCGGGACCGGCGGCGACGAAGCCGCTATTTTTGCCGGTGACCTGTTTCGCATGTACAGCCGTTATGCAGAGAGCCGCCGCTGGCGCGTGGAGATCATCAGCGCCAACGAAGGCGAGCATGGCGGTTATAAAGAGGTGATTGCCCGCGTCGCTGGTGATGGCGCTTACGGCCGTCTGAAATTTGAATCGGGTGGTCATCGCGTGCAGCGCGTGCCGGAAACCGAATCACAGGGCCGCATTCATACCTCAGCCTGTACGGTAGCGGTGATGGCAGAAGTGCCGGAAGCGGAGCTGCCGGAGATTAACGCCGGCGATCTGAAAATCGACACCTTCCGTTCCTCAGGCGCGGGTGGCCAGCACGTTAACACCACCGATTCTGCTATCCGTATTACCCACCTGCCAACCGGCATCGTGGTGGAATGTCAGGATGAGCGCTCGCAGCATAAGAACAAGGCCAAGGCACTGGCGGTATTGGGCGCACGTATTCGTGCCGCAGAAATCGCCAAACGCCAGGCGGAAGAAGCCTCTGAGCGCCGTAATTTATTAGGCAGCGGCGATCGCTCCGATCGCAATCGCACCTATAACTTCCCGCAGGGCCGCGTGACCGATCACCGTATCAACCTGACGCTCTATCGCCTTGATGAGGTGATGGAAGGCAAGCTGGACGCGCTGATTGAACCGATCGTGCAGGAATATCAGGCGGATCAGCTGGCAGCGCTGGCCGATCACGACTGATGATCATTCGTGACTGGCTCAGGCAGGCGATCGCCACGCTGTGCGGCGGCGACAGCCCTAAACGCGATGCGGAAGTGTTGCTGAGCTTTGTTACCGGCAAATCGCGCAGCTGGCTTATCGCTTTTGATGACACTGAACTTAGCCCGGCCGCGCGTGCCCAGCTTGATGCGCTACTGGCGCGTCGGGCGCAGGGTGAACCGGTGGCGCATCTGGTGGGTGAACGTGAATTCTGGTCGCTGCCGCTGGAGGTGTCACCGACCACGCTGATTCCGCGTCCGGATACCGAACTGCTGGTGGAAGAGGCGCTGACGCGTTTGCCCTCCGCGCCAGCCAGCCTGCTCGATCTCGGCACCGGCACCGGTGCCATTGCGCTGGCCGTCGCCAGTGAGCGTGCCGATGTGCAGGTCACCGGTGTCGATCGCATCGCTGATGCCGTAGCGCTGGCGCAACGCAATGCCGCCAGGCTGGCGCTTACTCAGGTCACATTTTTCCACAGTGACTGGTTCTCTTCCCTTGAAAATCAGCGATTTAATGTTATTGTCAGCAATCCCCCGTACATCGACGCTTTAGATCATCATCTACAGCAGGGCGACGTGCGCTTCGAGCCGCTAAGCGCGCTGGTTGCCGCAGAGCAGGGCCTTGCCGATCTGCAGCACATTGTTGCCCACGCCGCCGCGCACCTGTTACCTCAGGGCTGGCTGCTGCTGGAACATGGCTGGCAACAGGCGGAGGCGGTACGCGCGCTACTGGCGCAGGTGGGATTCGATCATATCAGCACGCGTCAGGATTACGCGGGCAATGATCGGGTAACTTCAGGACAATTAGCATAATTACAGGACGCATTATGGCTACTTTCTATCCGTTGCTGACACAGCTGCATCTGCTGACCGTGTTCATCACCATCACACTATTTATTCTGCGTTTTTACTGGCAGCGCAGCGGTTCGCCGATGCAGGCAAAGCGTTGGGTGCGCATTTTACCGCACATTAATGATACGCTGCTGTTGGTGAGCGGAGCCGTGCTGGTTAGCATCACTCACTATTATCCCTTTTCTCCGCAAGGTAGCTGGCTGACTGAGAAGCTGTTTGGCGTTATCATCTATATTGTATTGGGCTTCGTCGCCCTGGGCCGTCGGCCAAAGTCAGATCGGGTGCGCTGGATCGCGTTTAGCGTTGCACTGGTTGCGTTCTGTCTGATTATCGCGCTGGCGACCCGCAAATTGCCATTGTTGGGGATTGTATGACCTCCGTAGCACAACTCGATTTTACGCAGCCATCGCTCTGTGAAGCGGTGATCAAGACCACGCTTGCGATTCGTCATGACTTCCCTCTGGAAAAAGTTAACGCCCAGCTGGACGCACTGGTTGCAGAGGCGCGCGAATTCGTCAGTGGCGAAAGTGAACAGGATCTGCAGCTGGAAAAGCTGCTGGAACTGTTTTATCAGCACTGGAAGTTTGGCGGTGCCAGCGGCATCTATAATCTCTCCGATGCGCTCTGGGTCGATAAAGTGCTCGACACCCGTCAGGGTACCGCGGTGTCGCTGGGCATGATCCTGCTGCACATTGCGCACAAGCTGTCACTGCCGGTAATGCCGGTGATCTTCCCGACGCAGCTGATTCTGCGCGCTGACTGGCTCGATGAAGAGATGTGGCTGATCAATCCGTTCAACGGCGATACGCTGGATACGCATACGCTGGAAGTGTGGTTGAAAGGCAACATCAGTCCGACCACCGAACTGTATGACGAAGATCTGGAAGAAGCGGAGTCGGCGCTGGTGATCCGCAAGATGCTCGACACGCTGAAGGCGGCATTGATGGAAGAGAAGCACATGGAGATGGCGCTCAACGTCAGCCAGGTGCTGCTGCAGCTCGATCCCGATGACCCGTATGAAATCCGCGATCGCGGCCTGATTTACGTGCAGCTCGACTGTGAACACATCGCCCTGAGCGATCTCAACTACTTTGTTGAGCACTGCCCGGAAGATCCAATTAGCGAGATGATCAAAGTACAGATTCATTCCATTGAACAGAAACAGGTAACGCTGCACTAACGCGTTCCGTAAGCAAAAAGGCAAAGGCATGACACAGAAAGTAGTCAATATTGGCGATATCAAAGTAGCAAACGACCTGCCGTTCGTGCTGTTTGGCGGGATGAACGTGCTGGAATCTCAGGATCTGGCTATGCGTATCTGTGAGCATTACGTGAAGGTCACCGAGAAACTCGGCATTCCTTACGTATTCAAGGCGTCGTTCGATAAAGCTAACCGCTCATCCATCCACTCCTACCGCGGTCCGGGTCTGGAAGAGGGCATGAAGATTTTCCAGGCGCTGAAGCAGGCGTTTGGCGTCAAAATCATTACCGATGTGCATGAAGCCTCACAGGCGCAGCCGGTTTCTGAAGTGGTCGATGTGATTCAGCTGCCAGCGTTCCTTGCCCGGCAGACCGATCTGGTGGAAGCGATGGCGAAAACTGGCGCAGTGATCAACATCAAGAAACCACAGTTCGTTAGCCCGGGTCAGATGGGCAATATCGTTGAGAAGTTTGCCGAAGGCGGCAACGAAAACGTGATTCTGTGCGATCGCGGCGCTAACTTTGGCTATGACAACCTGGTTGTCGATATGCTCGGCTTTAACGTCATGAAGAAAGTCAGCAAGAACAGCCCGGTTATTTTTGACGTGACGCATGCGCTGCAAACCCGCGATCCGTTCGGTGCCGCCTCTGGCGGACGTCGCGCACAGGTTGCCGAGCTGGCGCGTGCCGGTATGGCGGTGGGTATCGCCGGTCTGTTTATCGAAGCGCATCCTGAGCCGAACAGCGCAATGTGCGACGGCCCGTCGGCGCTGCCGCTGGACAAGCTGGAGCCGTTCCTCGCGCAGATGAAAGCAATTGACGATCTGGTCAAAGGCTTCCCTGAGCTGGACACCAGCAAGTAAGCTTCTGTAATAAAAAAGGCCGCGTAAGCGGCCTTTTTTATGCGCGTCATCTTTACAGCATAATGGTCATCAGATAGCCGACAAACAGCGCCAGATGCGCCGCGCCGTTCAGCACATTGGTGCGCCCGGTAGAGAACGAAATATGGCAGAGAATCAGCACGGCGATCATCATCACCATGTGCGGAGGCTCCAGCCCAAACACCAGTTCCTGATGGGTCAGCGTGGCGATCAGGGTCACCGCCGGCACGGTCAGGGAGATGGTGGCCAGCACCGAACCAAAAAACAGATTCATCGCGCGCTGCACCTGATTAGCCAGCACCGCTTTGATGGCACCCAGCCCTTCAGGCGACAGGATCAGCAGGGCGACGAGGAAGCCGGTAAACTGCTCCGGCGCATTCAGCTCGGTCAGCAGGTATTCCAGCGGATTGGCATTCATCTTGGTCACGGCGATCACCGCCACCAGATGCACGATCAGCCACAGCGCATGGCGCAGGCTGGTGTGCGCCGACGGCTTGCCGTGATGCGGATCGCCATCGTCACTCTCATCTTCATGCTCGTAGATAAACAGGCTTTGGTGAGTTTTGGTCTGTATCAGCAGAAAAACGCCGTACATCGCCGCGGAAATGGCAGCAATCAATAACGCCTGACCGGTAGTGAAATTGCCGCCCGGCAGCGCGTTGGGAAACACCAGCACCAGAATCGCCAGCGGAAAGATAGCAATCATATATTGCTTCACGCCAGCCAGGTTGAGGTACTGCGTGGCAAATTTGCGCCCGCCAAGCAGCAGGGCGAAGCCCACCAGCCCGGATGTCACAATCATGATGATGGAGTAGAGCGTGTCGCGCATCAGCGCGGGCGCGGCGCTGCCGGTCGCCATCAGGGCGGAGATCAAACTGACTTCAAGAATCACCACCGACAGGCTCAGGATCAATGAGCCGTAGGGTTCGCCGAGGCGGTGAGCCAGCACGTCGGCGTGACGAACCACACTAAAGGCGCTGCTGAGAATACCGACCAGCGCCAGCGCATTGAGCGCGATGACTAAGGGAAAATTCTGTGAGTTACCAAAAAACCAGAGCGCCGCCAGTGCGGCTATCGGGAGGAAGAGCGTATATTCTGTGTGACGAGTTTTACCTTCGTGTCCGGGCATGTGTCCCTCTCATAAGCCATTAGCCATAAGCAAAATGCAGCGATCCTGCTAAAAACAACCTGATTAAATCATTAACGCGTTAACCTGGTTTTACAAGCGGGTAAAGTGTAGCTGTTCTTAAGTCATTTTTGGGTAAATTTACGTGCTTTTACGCGTGTTATTGAATTTTTGTTTAAGATGTGCAAAATCGAATAAATTATAATTTAACCTATATAAAACATGTGTTTAATCGTGTGTATCGGATTTTAAATGAATTTTTTTCGCTGTTTATTTGGCGATTAGCTGATATTTATAGGGTTTGGTTATACCTTTTTGCGTGAAGTGGTCTAATCAGGCGGCTTGATTTTTTTATCCGCAGCGACCAGGCTTACCTTCTGTTCAGAGAAAGGAGGAATTATGCCTTATCAGTCACGTGACGATTTACCTGACAACGTCAAACACGTTCTGCCTGCACACGCACAGGATATCTATCAGCAGGCGTTTAACAGCGCCTGGGATCAGTATAAAGATAAGCAGGATCGCCGCGACGATGAGTCGCAGGAAGAGGTGGCGCACAAAGTGGCCTGGTCCGCCGTCAAAGAGAAGTATGCAAAAGGCGACGATGACAAGTGGCATCCTAAAAAGTGATAACGATCCCGGCGCTCGCCGGGATTTTTCTTTTCCCCTCAAGATTTCCCTTATGCCGCCGATGCTTTTTTTAACAGCTGTCCGGCGCGGTGCGGCTTGTAAGCGTGGCGCTAAATCGATTAATGTCATTAAAAGAAGGCGAACAATAAGCCGCCTTATTATTCAATTGACGGGAGAGCGAGTCAGTTAAGATGGCAGGCAGTGGCATAAGGAGGTTCAGATGTTAACCCGGGAATTTCTGCTTCAGGCAGACTGTAAAACGGCCTATGGCGACATAGAAGAGTCGCTGTTATTGACCTGTGAGCAACGCGCCGCCTCGCTGGCGGCAACCTTAGCCTGTCGACCCGACAATAGCCCGGTGTGGATTTTTGGTTACGGCTCATTGATGTGGAATCCAGTGTTTGAGAGCGAAGAAGCGGCGGAAGGGCTGCTGCAGGGCTGGCACCGCGCGTTCTGCCTGCGGCTGACCTCAGGACGCGGCACGGCCGCGCAACCAGGACGCATGCTGGCGTTAAAAGAGGGTGGCGCCACCACCGGGCTGGCCTTCCGGCTGCCCGAAGAGACGCTGCATGAGGAGCTGGCGCTGCTGTGGAAACGCGAAATGGTCACCGGCTGCTATTTGCCGACGTGGTGCGACTTAGCGCTTAACGACGGGCGCACGGTGACTGCACTGGTGTTTGTAATGGATCCGCGGCATCCGCTGTACGAAGCGGATTCGTGCCCGCGCACCATCGCGCCGATGATCGCCCGTGCCAGCGGTCCGCTGGGCACCAACGCCCAGTATCTGTTTTCGCTGGAGCAGGAGTTAACGCGGCGGGGCATGTACGATGACTGTCTGACCGATCTGGTGAGCCAGGTGCGTGAGCTGCAAACTGCCCATCATCATATGCAGGGCTAACGTTTTCTTCGCAACGGCCGCCGAACGGCGGCCGCAGAGGGTGTTACGAGCCTGGATTAATCAGCCAGGTCCCCGCTTTATCAATCTTCAGCGTCTGTGAGTGAATGCGATCCTGCGCATGCACTTCGATGGTGTATTCACCAGCCGCCAAATTCAGCGAAGCGTAGCCGCTGTTGCTGGGTTTAACGTCCATCGGCTGACCGTTGATCACGATCGATTCATCATGGCGCAGCTTAAGATAAACCGTGGCCAGCGCAGGTGGGCTGGCGGCGGTCGAGGGTTTAGCCGTTGGCGGCGCGACTGATGCCGTGTTGTCGCTGGCCTGTTGTGTATCGGCGGCGGGTGCCGGGCCGTGTCGATTAACACCAATTGCCACGGCGATCACTACCAGTGCCGCGATGGCGCTCAACAGCAGCAGCAGCTTAGATGGCCGTCTGGCGGTGCCGCGGTTCAGCGGTTCTGCCGCGGCGGCCCCGTGATTCACCGCCATAACTTCCGGCTGCGGCATCTCTGTTGGCATCATCTCAGGCTGGGGCTCTGCGGCGGCAGCCATCGGCGTTGGCCAGGTGTTGACCAGTTCCTGCACATCGCTAACCGGCAGATCGATCAGCGCGGCGAACTCATCAATACTTTGCGGACGCTGATCGGGCTTCATCGCCAGTGCCCGGTCGATGGCGTGCAGCAAGGAGAGCGAATAGCCTGCCGGCTGCAGATCGGCCAGCGGCTTGTAACTGTCTTCGATACAGCGCACCACGCTGACCGGCGGAGGGCTGCCCATGATCAGCGTATGCAGCACCGCGCCCAGCGCATAAATATCGGTCCACGGACCCTGTTCGCTGTCGCTCTCTTCGCTGTATTGTTCAATCGGCGCAAAGCCTGGCTTGAGCATGATCTCGGTTTCGTCAGATAGGTTGCCAATCTCTTTGCGCGCCGAGCCGAAATCCAGCAGCACCGGCAGCTGGTTTTCCTGAATTTGAATGTTATCCAGCGAGATATCGCGGTGCAGATAGCCCGCCTGATGAATGGTGCTGATAGCGCCAAACAGCGGCGGCAGCAGCTGACGAATCCACGCCTCGTTGATCTGCTCGGGGCTGGTAAGCTGCCACTCTTTCAGGCTCATGCCGCTGTAAAACAGCGTGCCCATATAAGCGGTGCCGTTCTCTTCCCAGAAACGCAGCACGTGCAGCAAGCCGGGATGATTAAAACGGGCCAGCAGGCGCGCTTCCTGAATAAAGCTGGTTAGCCCGGCGGCAAACAGCTTTTGATAGCGCTCGCTGCGCAGACCCAGCGACATATCATCATTGCGTATCGCCAGCGACAGTGGCATGTACTCTTTGATGGCGATGGTGCGCTCTAATAAATGATCCCAGGCGCGGTAGACGATGCCGAAGCCGCCGCCGCCAATCACTTCTTTAATCTCAAATTCATTAAAACGGTGACCCGCCGAAAGGGCGTTCGCCATCGTTTTTTGATTCTCATTTGCCGTCATAAAAGAGACTCTCTGAGCACGCGTGATAGGCTGCATTAGTTAAGGCTACGCCAGGCGCCGATAGCCGGATCGGCGAGATCGGCATGCAGCGCGTCAATTAATAACAGATTAATTTTTTGGTCAGGCAGCCACAACGGGCTCCAGGCCTTACGCACCGCATCGGTTCGCACCTTCAGTGCGGGCAGATCCTGCGCCGCACTCTTGTTCATTTTTACCAGCAGCGTGCCGGTAAAATTCCAGACGTGCAGGGTGGAATTAAACGGCAGCACCAGCCAGCTATCGGGCGCATCCGCTTTGGTCACTACCATGCGTTGATTGTTGATTGCCACCACCTGCAGCTTTTCGTTGCCAATGCGCAGTTGGGTAATCGGATAGCCTTCAAAGAAGGTCACCGGCACCGGCGTCTGTTTGCCGTCGCTGGAGAGTGTCAGCTGCGTGCCGCCTTCCAGCCAGCCTTCGGTGGAGCAATGCAGCGCCTTGTCGTCAGGAATAAACAGCGACTGGCCGTTTTCATCCCACCAGGTGCGGAAATGGCAGCCGCCCGGCAGGTCGAAATGTTGCAGCGGCGCGCTGTCAGCGGGGCGCGACAGATCCAGCGGCGCGGCATTCTGCGCCACGGCGTTGGCGGTAGCGTCAGCGGTGACAATCGGCCGCCAGTTTTGCAGCCGGGCCGCCGTACCGCTGGCCAGCACCGCGCCTTCTTTATCCATCATCTGCCAGGGCAGTTCATCCAGCTTGCCGCACTGATTAGCCAGCAGCGTGCCGACGCGCGGCAGAAAGCTGTTCAGCTGCTGCGATTCCCGGCTTTTGCCGGAGACAATACGCAGATGCAGCGTCTCCTGACACCAGTCGGCTGGTGCCTTGCTGGCGACATTATCAATGAAAACTTCCAGCGCCAGGCTGGGCGAATAGACCACGCGATAGTCTTCGGCATGAACAGCAGCGGCAAAAAACAGAGAGAGCACGCCGGGCAACCACAGTTTCATAGCTTTCCTTGGGTATTAGCGCGGCGGCAAAAAGCGCGCCGAATCGGTCGGTGAATGCAGCAGCGTCGTTTCCTGGGGTGACCCAATCCACACGGCTACGGCGCTGAGGTTATCGCTGATGCTGCTGCGATTTACCGCCTGCTGCATTAGCGTTAGCCACTGATCGCAGGCGGTGACCATGCGCAGGGCCTGCTCCATTTCGGCACTGGTCAGGTTCAGCCAAAAGCCATCGGTACAGACCAGAAAAGCGTCGCCATCCTCCAGCGACACCAGTTCGCTGTAGCTCGCGTCGCGCGCGGCGTCGGCACCGAGCGCATTATAAAGTAAATTGCTGTTAATACCGGTATTTTCATAGCCCGCGTCTTCCAGCTGCTGCGCCAGGCTGTGATCGCGGGTAACGTCGCGAACAAAACCGCGGCGAAAGTGATAGACCCGGCTGTCACCGGCATGCGCCCACCACGCCAGCTGCTGTTCACGATCGATAAACAGCGCCGCCAGCGTGGTGCTCATACGGGAAAAATCGGGGTTAAGCTGCTGCGCGTCCAGCACCGATTGCTGGCAGGCGACAATGGCGGCGTGCGTATGCTGCGGGCTGAGCGGCTGCTCGCCATCCAGCGCCGCCAGCAGCGTATCGCGCACCAACTGGGCAGCGCGGTCGCCACCCGGCAAACCGGCAACGCCATCGCACACTAAAAAGCAGGCGCTGCGGTCGCCGAGCATCGTGCCGGTGCGATCCTGATTGTCGTGACGGGCACCCTGTTCCGAGGTGACGGCATAACTGATTTTCATGACTCATCCGCCTGCGTTTGTGAATCTTTGTACTGGTTAACTTCCACGTCATACGCGTGCAAAAAGGCTTCGCCAAACAGGGTATGAAAGTCGTCTTCGATTTCCCCGGCGGTGCGCTGATAATGACGCGTAAAGTTATCCCACATGGCCGCTTTACGCGTCACCGACAGCGGAATTTTTGAATAGAGGCCTTCCGCTTTTGCCTGATCTTCCAGCCGCTGGGGATTAAACGATTGCAGCATAGCGGCAATGATGGCACGAATACCGGCGATCATGCCCAGCTGATGCGCCTGCAGATCGACCAGCGCGTCGCGCACCGCCTGTTCCGGCTGCATGAAGCCCGGCATTTTGCTCTGATACATCTGCATCAGCACCGTTTTGCCGGAAGGCAGAATTTTAAACGGGTTATTGGCCTCGTTGAGGATCATGGTCATCTCAGCCTTGACGCCACGCTTGAGGATCGAACGTGACGAAAGCAGCGCCACCGTGCCCTGTGAGAACAGGCTGAGCATGCGGCCAGTGGTGCGCATCTGCTCTTCTGTGATGGCGGCATGGTGGCCTTTTTCCAGCCCCATGCCCTCTAAAAAGGCCTGCATCAGCACGTCGGCACTGTCGGTGGATTCACCAGGCAGACGGGCGCCACGCGGTGGCAGCGGATCGATATCCAGGCGTGCGGCGGTGTTGCGGCTGTGGCGCGCCAGGCTATCACTGAGCTGGAGATCGGTAACGATCGGCGCCATCTCCTGCAAAATGCCCAGCGGATCGTCCGGCAGCGCGTCATCTTCCGCAAACAGCGCCAGCGGATCATCGCTGTGCTGCTCCGCCTCATCGGCGCGCGTTGGGTCGGTCACCGCTAACTGGTAATCACCAATGGTCAGCGCATCGCCATGCTGCAGCAGCACCTGCCGTCCGCGCTCCAGCGGCAAGCCGTTGACCACCACCGAGGTTACGCTGCCACGGTTGGTGAGTCGGCATTCTCCGTCATTAGAGATGTGCACCAGCGCCTGCAAACGGGAGATGGCGCGGTCATCATCGGGCAACACCAGATCGTTGTCCTGACTGCGGCCAATGGTGCCACCGGGCGGCAGGAAATCAAACGCCTGAACCGGAAGCTCCGTTTTACTCTGCACTATGGTAAATCGCATGATGTTTCCCGCAATAAGAGGCTAAACAGACGCTATTCAAACATCGGTGGATAGAGTCCATTACGACCCGGCTGCGCGCCCGCGGCCGGGTGAAAAAGCAATGAAAAAAGCTGAGCGGTCAAGGCACCGCTGTGTTTATGGGTGGCGTGCGCAAAGCCGTCACTGCGGTTGCTCCACCAGTAGCTCAGGTGCTGCTGCGGCTCAAAACGCTCCGCCACTTCACGCCAGCTCAGGGTACAGGGCAGATCCTGATAGCCGATCACATCCATAATAGCCGAGCGCGCATGCTGAGGTACCGGCAGCGGCGTCATCTTGTTCAGCAGCAGATCGAGCATGTCGGGTGCCAGCTTTTCGCGCACCGCGCGCAGCAGCGTATCGCCCAGTTCCTGATACCATTCACCGGCAATGCTCAGCTGCGCCGGATGCCAGTCGCTGAGCGGAAACGACTGTATCGCCAGCAGCGGCCAGGCGCGGCCAACGCGATCGCGCGAGGGCAACAAACAGCCCATCTGGACGCGCTGCGCACCGGGGCGCACCGGCAAGACAAAGTTCCAGACCGGGGCCGCCAGAAAGTGCTCGGTGGTGCTCAACTGCTGTTCGTGCCAGGCCAGCAAACCCTGCTGAAACCAGTTTGACCAGCCGGAAACCATATTCTCAGCAATCCGACGCTGGAGAAAATCGCCAGTGGCGGGAAGCTTGCCATACCATCCTGGTGCGCGTCGCTCGGCCATTACCTATTCCTGTTTTCTCAGTGCTGATGCATCAGTCGCGACCGATGAAGAGAGCAGACGAGCGTCGCCCGCGCCTTGTAAATTATCCGCCAGCTTGCGCAGCATCAGGGTGTTATCACGCGCATAGGGCGATGACTGTATCTGGCGGTCCAGCAGCTGGCTGAGGTGCCAGTCAAGCTGCTGTAGCTCGCGCGCGCTGACGTGAGCGGGCAAGGTGCGCTGCAAATTGAGCATCAGCCAGCCGCGTAAAAATTCGCCATCGTAGTTGCGCGGCTGATAGAGCATCTGATAAGCACGCAGCGCGTTGCGGCTGTAGTCGCTGTCATCACCGCGATCGTTACGCAGGATATCGGTGATCTGCTGCGCGACGCGCGGCAGCAACAGCGACTTCAGCGCGTTCTGATACACGCCCCAGGCGGCATCGCCAATCTGATTGCCGCGATAAAGCCCGGCGCGCACGGTCAGCGGCGGCGCATCAATAGAAAAATGGTCCGACTGCGGCAGACGTACCAGATTATTCAGAAAGGGTAGCAGATCAAAAATGTTATCGGCGGGCTGCTGCATCACCTGACGGCCCTGCGTGGTCAGTACCGGCACGCGTTGTGCGACCTCATCAAGGAAGCGCGCATTCTGGTAATAGCTGGTCAGCCACAGGCCGGTCATGGTGGTCAGCGCCGCCGCCAGCACGCCGTAGCCGATCCAGTGCAGCAGCCGATTGCGGTGCTCCCAGCTACGATTGCTTCCGGCGAGGCCGGACTCGGCAAAAATCAGGTCGCTGAGCAGATCGCGAATAAAAAAGCTCTGGCCTTTGTTACCCGGAATGGGCGCGGCGCGGTTCACCGAATCCCACGAGGCGATGGAGTTCTGGCGGTCCTGCGGCAGTTGCAGCTTGCGGCTCAGCTCGCCCATGATGCGGTCAAACGGCAGACCTTCCTGGGTGCCGCTGGTAAAGAAGATACCGCGCACTGACCAGGCCACCGCGTCGGGCGCGGGGGAGAACACCACGTCCAGATATTCAGAAAGCAGCGGCCGCAGCGAGGCAAATTCCTGCGGATAAAGGAAGCAGTCGGCGCGCTGGCTGAGATCGTTATGGGTGGTCATCTTTTCCGGTAACTGCTGCATCAGCTGCTGTTCAAGCAGGTGAAACTGCGTGGTAAAGGTGCGATGCCAGTCGCTGGCACCGGCGCGTGACGGATCCCAGTCAAAAGTAAAACCGCAGATCTGTTCACGCTGGCGCTTATCCAGCGCGCCGTAGTAACACATAAAGCCTTTCAGCAGGTCAGTTTTGGTCACCATGACATAGACCGGGAAATGAATGCCGGTCTGCTGGTGCAGCTCCATCATGCGGTTGCGCAGCATCGTTGCCTGAGAAAAACGCGCCTCGGCCGACTCGCTGAGCAGGTCGGCCACGCTGATGGTCAGAATCACGCCGTTGATTGGCTGGCGCGCGCGATAGCGCTTCAGCAGGTTGATAAAGCTTTGCCATTCGGCGGCATCGCGGGCACGCATGCTTTCCTGCAGCGCATAGCGGCCAGCGGTATCCAGCAGCACGGCGCGATCGGTAAACCACCAGTCGCAGTGACGGGTGCCGCCCACGCCGCGAATCGCGGTTTTGCCCATGCTGTCGGTCAGCGGAAAATCGAGTCCGGAGTTAATTAGCGCGGTGGTTTTTCCGGCACCCGGCGCGCCAATCACCATGTACCACGGCAGTTGATAAAGATACTGGGCGTTAAAGCGATCCAGCCAGCTGCCTTTCTGGCGGCCAAACTGGGTCTGCTTGAGCAGCGAGGCTGCTTCATTAAAACGCTGGGTTAACAGCTCCTCGGTGGCCATCAGCTCTGACTGCGCCTCCGGGGTCTGCTGCTGGATATTGTTGAGCAGCTTGCTATTAAACCAGGCGCGATAGAGCGACGGGATCAGCTGAAACAGCACCCACATAAAGCAGAGCAGGCCAATCAGCATTTGGCGATTGATCGCGGGTTCCAGCGGACGGTTGTCGTTAAAGGTCCAGAGCGGACCGAGCATCCAGACCACTATCGCCAGCGCGGTAATGCCGATGCCGCTCCAGAACAGACGATGAGAGAGCAGGGATGAAAAAACGCGACGCATTATTGAGTTCCTTGCGCAGGGGCGCTGGCAGGCTCGGGCGTGGCAAACAGCGTGATCTCCACGCGGCGGTTACGCGCCCGATTTTCGCGGCTGTCATTGGGCAACATGGCGTTGCTGTCGCCGCGGCCTTCGGCCTTGATTTGCTGCCCGTGATCGAGCTGCTGGCTGAGCAGCTGAGCAATGGTGTGGGCACGGGCGTGCGAAAATTCAAAATTAGAGGGGAAGCGGCTGTTTTGCGGCGCACTGTCGTCGGTATAGACCGACACCAGAATGGTGCCTTTGACCTCTTCCATGGCGGCACTGACGCGCATGACCAGCGCCCGACCTACCGCATTAAGCGAGGTGCCGCCAGCATCAAAGATCTTGTCAGCAGGCAGGATAACCTTGCTGCCAAACGCGCCGTCGCTGACTTCAAGTTGGCCCGCGGCCACCACATCATTCAGGCGCTGGCGCAGATTCAGCAACGCCTGCGAAGAGGCGGATCGCCGCATGGCTGAAGCCTGCGGCAGTGGCGTTTGATAAATGCTGCGCAGCAAGGGTTCGGCGGCGCGACCCAGCCGCCAGTTCAGGCCGCTGTAAATTAAACAGGCGATCAGTGCGGCAACGGTGGCGCAGGCCCACAGCGGCACCGGTGGACGCCAGCTGTTGGCTGCCAGCCGCTGCACTTCAACCTTGCTGTGCAGCGCGCTCTGCGCTTTTTCGCGCGTTGCCTGAATCAGCTGCGCCAGCCGCTGGCGAATAGCGTCACACTGTGCACGGCCACGTTCGGCACCGCGATAGCGGCCTTCGTAGCCGAGCAGCAGACAGTAATGGATTAGCTCAAGCAGCCAGATATGCTGTTCCGGCGACTGCGAAATGCGCGACAGCAGCTGAAAGAATTTCTCGCCGCCCCAGCTTTCGTTGTGAAAGGTCACCAGCATGCCGCTGCCGGACCAGACGCCGCGCGTGCCCCACGGGGTTTGCGCCGCCGCCTCATCCAGCGCGCTGCACAGGCAGTAGCGCGCCCCCACGATGGTTTCAAAGGGAACGCCGGCCTGTTTGCAACGGTTCTCAAACTGGCGCAGCTCGCTGATCAATTGCTGACGCAGCCCCGCCGGATCGTCGTGCGTGGCCGCCAGACGAATCTGTACAATGGCGTTCATCAGAGGCGCGGCGGCGTTAAGGATAAAATTATCTGCGCTCGCGGCTCTGGTGCTTAACGCAGTAGGTTCCAGCGTCATGAATAAATAGGTTTCCCGGCGGCAGCTGTTTTTTGGACAAAGGATTCACGGGCACGAAGGCCGGTTAGTCGAGAATCCAGGTGGCGTTATCGTTACGGCAGGCTTTGCTGGCACCGCCGACATCAACGCAGACCTTCTGTTTAGCACCGCTGGCGCGTGGACGCGGACGGTCGCTGCGCACGGTGGCATCATATTTTGCTTCGGCCACGCCGGCTTTTAGCGGCACGTAGCCAATCATCTGGCCTTCCGCTTCATCGCTGATCGCCAGCCAGCTATTTTCCACCCTGCCGAGCACCTCAAAGGTTTTGCCATTTTCCAGGTAACGCACCACTTTGCCGCTGTAGGCCGGAGTGGTCATCACCGAAGCATTGTACAAGGCGCGATAAGTCTCGTTCACCGGCGTAAAGGATTGCGGAGCCGCAACGGCATAACGGTGTACCAGTTTCACACCCTCAACTTCGCTGGTAACCAGCGTATCATCCGTTAACGGCGGCGGTGGCGCTTTACAGCTGGCTAAGGTGAGCACGGCTAACAATGTCAACGCGAGACTTATTTTCACTATGATCCTCGTGATTTCATCAGGGTATCTGGACAATTTACGTCAAAAAGTCGCCAAAAAGCGCCGAATAAGGGTGAAAATCCAGCGATGACAAACAGCGAAAACGGGACGCAAAATTACTCAGTTTTACATAAAGATAGTGCGGCATTCAGTCTACATGACACTTTTGGGATTTGAAACTATTGCATGCGTTCCATGAACATGATAATTCGACCCGGTATAAAAGGGGGCCAGGCGAGCAGGCACGCGGCCAGCAGCCGTGGTTTAACAAAATTAATGGATGGACTTAACGCCAGGTGGCATTTGTGCCGCTACTCGCTACTTACTGGTAACGCCACTGCCTAATTATCAAGATGCACTTAAGCATTATGCGCCATTTTTAACCAGAGGCCAGTCAGCGATCACGGCAATTATTTCGGACAAAACCGCCACCGCTGCGCCTGTTTTACTGCACTTTACCCGCTGAATAACCCTCTGAACGCTGCTGTTTCTGCCAGAGAGGCATGACTTTTGCTTGCCCTCCAGTCAGTAACCGATCATCACAGGAGCAGGCGATGTTACAGGCAGCAGATTATCTTATTGCCTCACAACAGAGTGAAATGGCCAACCTGGCGCAGCTTCGGCAAACCGGACGCTTTATCAGCCAGGTTAGTCAGCTGGTGCATCTGCTGCAGCGCGAGCGTGGCGCGTCCAATATCTGGCTCTGTTCGCAGGGCACGCTATTTGCCGATGCGCTGGCGCTGGCCGAACAGCAGGTTAGCGCGGCGCTGCTGCAACTGGATGCGGTGATGCCCGCGGCCACGCCACACGCCAGTCACAGCCGCCTGTTCAGCCGTATCGCCTGTGCGCTTTATGGACTTGATTCCCTGACGGCCCTGCGTCAGCAGGTTCGTGAGCAGCGCATCAGCCACAGTGACGCGATGGCGGCGTTTAGCCAGGTGATTCATCAGCTGCTGGCGCTGGTATTTGAAGTGGCCGACAGTGCCGACGAGCCGCGAATTTCGCGTGCGCTGACCGCGCTGTTCAGCTTCATGCAGGGTAAAGAGCTGGCGGGACAGGAACGGGCCACCGGTTCAGCGGGCTTTGCCGCCGGCGTGTTTAATGCCCAACAGAGCGACACCATTGTGGCGCTGATTGAGGCGCAGGAGCGCAGCTTTGGGCTGTTCAGTCAGTTTGCCGATGCGCAAAGTCTGCACCACTGGCAGCAGATGGCGGATGCAGACGGCGATATTGAGCGGCTGCGGCGCATCGCCTGCACGCGTGGTCACAGTGAAAACGGTGCGCTGCGCTGGTATCAGGCGCTAACGCGACGCATTGACGGCATGAAGCAGATTGAAGATCGGCTGGTGACCGCGCTGATGGCCTGCTGCGAGCTGGCGATGGCTGAGGTGCAGACGCCGCAGGGCGCGCCGGTACCGCCGGTGCCCACGCCGTCCTCTGAGAGCTGGCACGGTTTCTGGCTCACTGGCAGCCAGCCATCCGCAGAGAGCGATGCGTTGCCGCAGCCCGGCGGGCGTTCGCTGCTGGCGCTGGTGCAGGAGCAGGCGCAGCGCTTACAGCGCCAGAGCGATGAGCTGGCAGCGATGCGCGAAACGGTGCAGGAGCGCAAGGTGATTGAACAGGCCAAGGCCTGGCTGATGCAGCAGCATCAATATGATGAACAGCAGGCGTGGCAGACGCTGCGTAAAACTGCGATGAATCAGAACAAACGGGTGATCGACATTGCCCAGGCGCTGCTGTCGGTCTCGGCAGCACTGAGCGCAGCGGCGCGGCGCTAGCTGCACAGCCAGCGTGCGCGATCTGCGTCACGCTGGTGCATTCAGCCTCCCGACGCGCGTTAAGCGCCGCGCCAGCAGGGCTTTTTACAGCTGGCACAGCCTTTGCAAGAAGATAACGACAACACGACACGCACTTGTTTCGCCAACGGCGGTGATACGAGTGCTTTGGATAAAGGCGTCCATTCGCATGCTCCGGCAGCGCGAAGGACGCCTTTTTTTGTCTCTTTTTTTCGGGAGCGATGATGACGAAAGCAACGGGTAGCTGGTCAAGACGGCAGTTTCTGCTGGCAGGCGCGGTGACGGGCGGCAGCTATATGCTGCCCGGTTTGCGCAACGCAGTATGGGCCGCCGGTTCTGACGCACCGGAAAAAAGCGCGCTGCGCGTCGGGTTTATTCCGCTCACCGACTGCGCACCGGTGATTATGGCCGCGGTAAAAGGCTTCGATAAGAAATATGGCCTGCAGCTGCAGCCGAGCAAAGAGGCGAGCTGGGCGGCGGTGCGCGACAAACTTACCTCCGGCGAGCTGGATGCGGCACATGCCCTCTACGGCATGATTTATGGCCTGCAACTGGGCGTTGCCGGTCCGCAGCATGACATGGCGGTCTTGATGACCCTGAACAACAACGGCCAGGCGATCACGCTATCGCGCCAGTTACAGGAGATGAAGATCACCGATGGTGCCAGTCTGCAACGCGCCATCGCCGCCAAAGAGAAGGGCAGTTACACCTTTGCTCATACCTTTCCCACCAGCACCCACGCGATGTGGCTCTATTACTGGCTCGCCAGCGCCGGTATCAATCCCTTTACCGACGTGCGCACGGTCGTGGTACCGCCGCCGCAGATGGTGATGAACATGAAAATAGGCAACCTGAACGGTTACTGCGTGGGCGAGCCGTGGAATCAGCGCGCTATCAGCGACAACCTTGGCTTTACCGCCACCACGTCGCAGGCGATCTGGCCCGATCATCCCGAAAAAGTGCTGGCAACGCGGGCTAACTGGGTGGCGGAGCATCCCCATACCGCCCGTGCGCTCACCGCCGCGGTGCTCGATGCCGCGCGCTGGATCGACGCCTCTGAGGCGAACCGTCAGGAAACCGCCCGTGTAATCGCCCAACGCGCCTGGATCAACACCCGTGTTGAGACTATTGAAGGGCGCATGCTCGGCCGCTACGAGGATGGTCTCGGCAAACGCTGGCAGGATGCGCACCCGATGCGCTTCTTTAATGACGGCGCGGTGAGCTATCCGTGGCTCTCCGACGGCATGTGGTTTTTAACGCAGCAGAAACGCTGGGGCCTCCTAAAGCAGGATCCCGATTATCTGGCGGTCGCCCGTCAGGTCAACCGCATTGATATCTATCAGCAGGCGGCCAGCGCGGTCGGCAACATCAGCGTGCCCGCCACGTCACTGCGCAGCAGCACGCTGTTTGACGGCAGCGTCTGGGATGGCAGCGATCCTGCCGCCTATGCCGCCCATTTCGCGATTAAACGTTGAGGATTGCCCCATGAAAAGCCAAATAGTTGCGCTCCGTCGCCCTGATTCGCCCTCCGCCGAGGTGCTTCCTTTACCGCCCGCGGCCGTCAGGCGTCGCGCGCCCTGGTTACGGCCGCTGATTCAGCGGCTGCTGCCCGGCCTGTGTGGCATCGTGCTGCTGCTGATGGTATGGCAAATGGCCGCCATCTGGAGCAGCGGCTTTCCTGGTCCCTGGACCACCTGGCAGGCGGCGGTGACGCTGTTTGCTGACCCTTTCTATAACGGCGGTCCCAACGATCGCGGCATCGGCTGGAACGTGCTGGCGTCGTTGCAGCGCGTGGCGGTCGGGTTTGGGCTGGCGGCGCTGGTCGGCATTCCGGCGGGCTTTCTGCTCGGGCGTTACCGCTTTCTGGCCAGCATGTGTAACCCGATCATCGCATTGCTGCGCCCGGTCAGCCCGCTCGCCTGGTTACCGATTGGGCTGCTGCTGTTTCAGCGGGCGGAACCGGCCTCAAGCTGGACCATTTTTATCTGTTCTGTCTGGCCGATGGTGATTAACACCGCCGAGGGCGTGCAGCGCATTCCCCAGGATTACCTCAACGTGGCGCGGGTGTTGAACCTGTCGGAGTGGACGGTGATGCGCAAAATCCTGTTTCCGGCGGTGCTGCCTGCGGTGCTGACTGGCGTCCGCCTTTCGGTAGGCATCGCCTGGCTGGTGATCGTCGCGGCAGAAATGCTCACCGGCGGCCTGGGTATCGGCTTCTGGATCTGGAACGAGTGGAACAACCTCAATGTGGAAAACATTCTTGTCGCCATTGTGATCATCGGCGTGGTTGGCCTGTTGCTTGAACAGGCGCTGATGCTGCTGGCACGTCGATTCAGCTGGGAAAACCGTTAAGGAGTAGCCAATGCGTAACATTATTCAGGTAGAGCAGGTGAGCCAGCGTTTTACCACCGCCAGCGGCGATTTTCTGGCGCTCGATCGGGTGAGCTTTGCTATCCGCGAAGGGGAAACCCTCAGTCTGATCGGCCATTCCGGCTGCGGAAAATCAACGCTGCTCAATCTGATCGCCGGACTGACGCTGCCCTCCAGCGGCGGCCTGATCTGCGACCAGCGGGAAATCAGCGGGCCAGGCCCGGAGCGCGCGGTGGTGTTTCAGAATCACTCGCTGCTGCCGTGGCTGACCTGTCGCGAGAACGTCGCGCTGGCGGTGGATCAGGTGTTTAAAGGCACCATGAGCAAGGCTGAAAAGCAGGCGTGGATTGTCCATAACCTTGAGCTGGTGCAGATGGCGCACGCCCTGGATAAACGGCCCGGTGAGATCTCAGGCGGCATGAAACAGCGGGTGGGCATCGCCAGAGCACTGGCGATGAAGCCGAGGGTGCTGCTGCTTGATGAGCCTTTTGGCGCACTTGATGCGCTGACGCGCGCCCATCTACAGGACGCCGTGATGCGCATTCAACAGAAGCTCAATACCACCATCGTGCTAATCACGCACGACGTCGATGAAGCCGTGCTGCTCTCCGATCGGGTGCTAATGATGACCAACGGCCCGGCGGCGACGGTGGGCGAGATCCTGGCGATCGACTTGCCGCGTCCACGCTCGCGGGTGGCGCTGGCGGATAACCCGCACTATCACCATCTGCGCCAGCAGATCCTGCACTTTCTTTATGAAAAGCAGATTGTGACGGCACAGGAGCACGCATGAAACCGCATCTGGTGGTGATCGGTAACGGCATGGCGGCGCTGCGCATGGTGGAAACTCTGCTGCAACTGGCGCCAACGCGTTACCGCATCACCATTATTGGCCGTGAGCCGGGCGGTAACTACAACCGCATCCAGCTGTCGCCGGTGCTGGCGGGTGAGAAAGATTTTGCAGCAACGCTCCTGCATCCGCTGAGCTGGTATCAGCAGCAGGACATTATGTTATACAGCGGCGAAAGCGTGCTGACAGTGGATCGCCCGGCGCGCAGGTTGCGCACCGATCGCCGTGAGATCGCCTGGGATTTGCTGGTGTTTGCCACCGGTTCGTTACCGTTTATTCCCGCCATCCCCGGCGCAAACTTGATGCATGTCAAAGGGTTCCGCGACTACGCAGACGTAAAATGGATGCTGGCGGCATCCGGGCCGGTGGTGGTGCTGGGCGGAGGTTTATTAGGCATTGAAGCCGCCGCGGCGCTGCGTCAACAGGGACGAGAGGTCACGCTGGTGCACCGTCAGGGCCATCTGCTTGACCGGCAGCTGGATCGCCGCGCAGGCGAACTGCTGCGGCATACGCTGGAAGCGCGCGGGCTACAGATTCGGGTTAATCAGCAACTGACGCAGATTAATAGTGACAGCGTCACGCTGAATGATGGCAGCGCACTGGCGGCGAAGCGGGTGGTTATTGCCACTGGCGTTGTGCCGGAAAAGCGGCTGGCAGCCGCGGCAGGCCTGGCATGCGGCAAGGGCATTCTGGTTGACGGCCAGCTGTGTACTGCCGATCCGGCCATCAGCGCGTTGGGTGAATGCGCCGAAATCAACGGCGAGACTGTTGGCCTGCTGGCACCGTGCCTGGCGCAGGCAGCGGTATTGGCGCACCGGCTGGCCGGACAGCCGATCGACGATTACCGCGCCGTCGACGAGGGTACGCGGTTGAAGGTCAGCGGCATCAGCCTGTTCAGCGCAGGCGACATCAGCGAATCCCTGCCCGGTTACACCAGCTTTGATCCCCTGAGCCAGCACTATCGCCGACTCTTTCTGCGCGACGGGCGGCTGTGCGGCGTCGTGCTGTATGGCGACAGCCGCCAGGCCAACGCGCTGCAGGAAAAACTACAGCAACAGGCGCCGGTCACCGCCGACGCGCTATTTGATCTTGAGACGTCTGAACAGCAGCCACGGGCTGCGGGGAATACGATGATGAAACCGGTTTTAGCAGTGATTGGCCACGGCATGGTAGGCCACCATTTTCTTGAGCAGCTGGTCGCGAAAGGCCTGCATCAGCACTATCACATCGTGGTTTACGGCGAGGAGCGGCACACCGCCTATGACCGCGTGCATCTCTCAGACTATTTTGCTGGCCGCACGCACGCCGATCTTTGCCTGGTCAGCGGCGACTTTTTTAGCGACAACGCCATCGAGTTGCGTAGCGGCTGCGAAGTGGTGGCGATCGATCGTCAGCGCCGCTGCCTGCGCGACGGCACCGGCCGGGAACTCGCCTTTGACAAGCTGGTGCTCGCCACCGGCTCTTACGCCTTCGTGCCGCCGGTGCCCGGCCACGATCTGCCCGGCTGCCATGTCTATCGCACGCTGGACGATCTCGACGCGATTGCCGCCCGCGCGAAACAGGCGCGTCGCGGCACGGTGATTGGCGGCGGTCTACTGGGGCTGGAAGCGGCCAACGCGCTGAAGCAGCTCGGCCTTGCCACCAGCGTGGTGGAATTTGCGCCGCGCCTGATGGCGGTGCAGCTGGATGACGGTGGCGCGCAGATGCTGGCGCGCAAAATCAACGCGCTGGGCGTTGACGTTTTCACCAGCAAAGAGACGCGTGACATCAGCCGTCAACCCGACGGCTCGCTGCGGCTGCAGTTTGCCGATGGCGAAACGCTGGACACCGATCTGCTGCTGTTCTCCGCCGGGATTCGCCCGCGCGATAACCTGGCGCGTGAAGCGGGTTTGACGCTTGGTCCGCGTGGCGGCATCTGCGTTGACGATCGCTGCGTCACTTCCGATGAGCAGATTTTCGCCATCGGCGAATGCGCGTTGTGGAACGGTCAGCTGTTTGGCCTGGTGGCGCCAGGTTACCAGATGGCGCGGGTGGCCGCAGCCGCGCTGGCCGGGGAAGCCACCACCTTTGGCGGCGCTGACATGAGCACCAAACTCAAGCTGCTGGGCGTGGAAGTCGCCTCGTTTGGCGATGCGCATGGTCGCACGCCGGAAAGCCAGAGCTATCACTGGACCAACGGCCCGCAGGAGATCTACAAGAAAATCGTCGTCGACAGCAGCGGTAAGCGGCTACTGGGCGGGGTGCTGGTGGGTGACAGTAGCGAATACAGCACGCTGCTGCAGATGATGCTCAATGAGATGGCGCTGCCTGCCCAGCCGGAAACGCTGATTCTGCCAGCGGTCGCCGGTGCGCCGGTGAAAGCGCTCGGCGTGGCGGCGCTGCCGGACAGCGCGCAGATCTGTTCCTGTTACAACGTCAGCAAAGGCGATATCTGTCAGGCGGTCAGCGACGGCCACGGCACCGTTGCCGCCATCAAAAGCCACACTAAAGCGGCCACCGGCTGCGGCGGCTGTGCGGCGCTGGTGAAACAGGTGATGGAACACCAGCTGGAGACGCTGGGCGTGGAGGTGAAAAAAGATATCTGCGAACATTTCGCCTGGTCGCGTCAGGAGCTGTATCACCTGATCCGCGTCGGCAATATTCATAGCTTTGACCAGCTGATTAAACAGCACGGGCGCGGCCACGGCTGCGAAATCTGTAAGCCGCTGGTGGGCTCGCTGCTCGCGTCGTGCTGGAACGATTATCTGCTGCAACCGCAGCATCTGCCGTTGCAGGACACCAACGATCGCTACTTTGCCAATATCCAGAAAGATGGCACCTATTCCGTGGTGCCGCGCATACCGGCCGGTGAGATTACCCCTCAGGGATTGATTGCCATCGGCGAAGTGGCGCAGCGCTATAACCTCTACACCAAAATCACCGGCGGCCAGCGTATCGACCTGTTTGGCGCCCAGCTGGCCCAGCTGCCGGAAATCTGGCAGCAGCTGGCGGCCGCAGGCTTTGAAACCGGCCACGCCTACGGCAAGTCGCTGCGCACGGTGAAATCGTGCGTCGGTTCAACCTGGTGCCGTTACGGCGTTAAGGATTCCACTGGCTTCGCCATTGCGCTGGAGAACCGCTACAAAGGGCTGCGTTCGCCGCATAAAATTAAAATGGCGGTCTCCGGCTGCACCCGAGAATGCGCCGAGGCGCAAAGCAAAGACATTGGCGTCATCGCCACCGAAAAGGGCTGGAATCTTTACGTCTGCGGCAACGGCGGCATGAAGCCGCGCCATGCCGACCTGTTCGCCAGCGATCTTGATGACGCCACGCTGATCCGTTATGTCGATCGCCTGCTGATGTTCTACATCCGCACCGCCGATCGTCTGCAACGCACCAGCGTCTGGAGGGATAATCTGGAAGGCGGCCTGGACTATCTGCGCGACGTGGTGATTAACGATTCGCTGGGACTGGGCGACGAGCTGGAAGCGGAGATGCAGGCGGTGGTCGACAGCTACCAGTGCGAATGGCAAACCACGCTGCAACAGCCGGAAAATCTGGCACGCTTTACCGCTACCGTTAACAGCACGGCGGCCGACGAAACCATTCGCTGGCAACACGAACGCGATCAGATACGCCCGTCAACCGAGACGCTTATTCCGGTGATGCAGCTGCCGGAGGAGCCGTGGAGCGCCATTTGCCCACAGGAAACCATTCCGGCGCAGGCGGGTATCGGCGCGCGGCTGGGCAACCATCGCATCGCGCTGTTTCGTTTCGACGGCGCGCTCTATGCGCTGGATGATATTGAGCCAGGCACCCAGGCGAGCGTACTGTCGCGCGGGCTGCTGGGCGACGTGGCGGGTGAACCGGTGCTGATCTCGCCGCTCTACAAGCAGCGCTTCCGCCTGCGCGACGGTCAGTCGCTGGAGCAGGCGGACCGTCGGCTGCGTTGCTGGCCGGTGAAAGAGCAGGGAGGCATGGTGTGGGTGGCTAATGCACCGCTGGACGTTGCGCTGGCGGCAGCATCATGAACAGCACCTGCCCCTATTGCGGCGTCGGCTGCGGCGTGACGGTAACGTCGCGCGCGGGCGCAGTGCAGGTCAGCGGCGACGGCGAACATCCGGCTAATGCGGGTCGGCTCTGTGTGAAAGGCGCCGCGCTGGCCGACACGCTGGGCGAGACGGGCAGGTTGCGCTATCCCCATGTCAACGGCAGCCGCGTCAGCTGGGAGACCGCGCTCGACGCGGTAGCCAGCGGACTGCAGCAGGTCATTGACCAGCATGGCTCGCAGGCGGTGGCGTTTTACGCTTCCGGTCAGCTGCTGACCGAAGATTATTATGTCGCTAACAAGCTGATGAAGGGATTTATCGGTGCGGGCAACATCGACACCAATTCGCGGCTCTGTATGGCCTCCGCGGTGGTGGGCTACAAGCGCGCTTTTGGCGCCGATGCCGTGCCGTGCAGTTATGCGGATCTCGATCATGCCGATCTGGTGATCCTCTGCGGTTCCAATACCGCCTGGGCGCACCCGGTGCTCTGGCAGCGGCTGGTGCAGGCGAAGCTGCAGCGGCCAGCGATGCAGGTGGTGGTGATCGATCCGCGCCGCACCGCCAGCTGTGATATCGCCGATGTGCATCTGGCGCTGCGTGCCGGCAGCGACGCCGCGCTGTTTAACGGTCTGCTGCACTGGCTGGCGCAGCAGGGCACCGACAGCAGCATGCTGCCGCATCTGGCGGATGTGCCCACAGCGCTTGATGCGGCCAGCGGCTGGTCGCCAGCGCAGGTGGCCGCGTACTGCCAGCTCAGCGAAGAGCAGGTCACGGCGTTTTATCGCGCCTTTGCCAGCCAGCGTAACGTGCTCACGCTCTACTGCATGGGGATTAACCAGTCCACCAGCGGCAGCGACAAGTGCAACGCCATCATTAACTGCCATCTGCTGAGTGGCAAAATTGGCCGTAACGGCAGCGGGCCGTTCTCGCTCACCGGCCAGCCAAACGCCATGGGCGGGCGTGAAGTCGGCGGGCTGGCGACTCAGCTGGCGGCGCACATGGATTTCAGCGCAGAGAACGTGGCACGCCTGCAGCGCTTCTGGGGCAGCGATCGGGTCGCGCAACAGCCGGGCCTCTCGGCGGTGGCGCTGTTTGATGCAGTAGCCCGCGGCGAGGTGAAGGCGATCTGGATCATGGGCACCAATCCAGCGGTATCGCTGCCGGAGGCCAGCCGCGTGCGCCAGGCGCTTGCCCATTGCCCGCTGGTGATCGTCTCTGATGTTGCTGCGCAGACGGATACCAGTGAGCTGGCGCATATCTGCCTGCCCGCAGCGGCCTGGGGCGAGAAAAATGGCACCGTGACCAACTCCGAACGCCGCATTTCTCGTCAGCGTGCCTTTGTGCCGCCGGTGGGCGAGGCGCGCCCGGACTGGTGGATCCTGGCGCAGGTGGCGCAACGGCTCGGTTTTCATCAGGCGTTTGCCTGGCACCATCCAGCGGAGATTTTTTGCGAGCATGCGGCGCTCTCCGGTTTTGAAAACCACGGCAGCCGCGCATTTGATATCAGCGGGCTGGCCTCGCTCTCGGTAGCGGAATGGGATCGCCTGCAGCCGGTGCAGTGGCCGGTTAACGCCAGCGCACCGCAGGGCACCGCGCGCCTGTTCAGCGATCGGCGCTTTTTTCATCCCGACGGCCGCGCCCGACTGATTGCGGTGACGCCGCGGCTGCCGCTCGCCGCCTGCACGACCGCGTATCCGCTGCTGCTTAACACCGGCCGCATTCGCGATCAGTGGCATACCATGACGCGCACCGGCCAGGTTCCGCGCCTGATGCAGCACGTCAGCGAGCCGTATGTGGCGATGCATCCGCAGGACGCAGCGGATTATCAGCTACAGGCGCGGGATTTGGTACGCGTGCAGTCGTCGCAGGGTTGGATGATCGCCCGCGCGGTGCTGACTGACGATCAGCCGGTGGGCACGCTGTTTGCGCCGATGCACTGGAATTGCCAGTTTGCGGCACAGAGCAGCGTGGGCGCGCTGGTAGCGGCGCAGGTCTGTCCGCTTTCCGGTCAGCCGGAGAGCAAACAAACCGCAGTGCAGATTGCGCGCTGGCACAGTCACTGGCAGGGCACGCTGTTTTCTCGTGACAATGTCACTTTTCCCGACGGCGTATGGTGGAGCCGTATTCCCCATACGCATGCGACGCGCTATCAGCTGGCTGGCAGCGGTCCACTATCCGCACTGCTTAGCGCACTCGATCTCAACGATATGGCCTGTCAACGCATGGAAGGCACAAACGAATTACGCCTGCTGGCCTGGCATGATGGCGAGCTAATGCTGGCGCTGTGGCTGGGCCCGCGGGTGCCAGAGCTTGATTTGGCATTCATTGATGCGGCTTTCGCCTCGCCACCAACCCGCGCCGCCGATCGCCATGCGCTGCTCGGTGGTCGCGCTGCCGAGCGTGAGAACGCCGGGCGCACCGTTTGTAGCTGCTTTGGTACCGGCGAACAGACCATTTTGTGTGCGGTCGCCGCTGGCGACAACAGCCTGGCCGCACTGGGGGCGCGCCTCAAATGCGGCACTAACTGCGGCTCCTGCATTCCTGAACTTAAACAGCTGATTGCGCGCTTTCCTGCGCACGCCTGAACGAGGTAAATCTCATGACGCAACAGATTGCTGGCATTAATACGCTTTTTCATATGCAGGGCGGCGACCAACCAGGCCGTGTGTCGCTGGTGGGTGCCGGACCGGGCGATCCCGATCTGCTGACGGTGAAGGCGCTGCGCCTGATTGAGCAGGCGAAAGTGGTGGTTTACGACCGGCTGGTGAGCGAAGCGGTGCTGGCGCTGCTGCCGGCGCAGGCGCTGGCGATTGACGTGGGTAAATCACCAGGCTGCCACGGCATGAAGCAGCAGGATATCAATCAGCTGATGGTGGATCTGGCGCGCGGCGGTCACGACGTGGTTCGGCTGAAAGGGGGCGATCCCTTTGTTTTTGGTCGCGGCGGAGAGGAGATGCAGGCGCTGCAGCAGGCGGGTATCGACTGGCAGGTTGTGCCGGGCATTACCGCCGCGGTGGGCTGCGCGGCGGCCACCGGCATTCCGCTGACGCATCGTGACATGGCGCAGTCGGTACGTCTGATCACCGGCCACGGCAAGCAGGGCAAGCCGCAGATGGATTATCACAGCCTGAGCGATGCGCGGCAGACGCTGGTGTTTTACATGGGGTTGAGCTGGTGCGGCGAACTGGCACATCAGCTCAGCCAGGCGGGCCGCAGCGCTCAGACGCCGGTGGCGATCGTTGAACGCGGTACGCGGCCTGAGCAACGCACGCTGGTAACCACCCTTGAGGAGCTTGCCGACACGGTAAGCAGAGAGCAGGTGCAGTCGCCCGCGTTGCTGATTGTCGGTGAGGTGGTAAACCTTTACATAGCACCCGCAACGCCCCGTGCCGCGCCTGCTGCCGCGCCGCACAACATTGATAGCGCGCTTATTATGTCGTAAGCTGCCGAAGCGGCACGCTGTCGCTTCGCCTTTCAGATATTTCCTGCAATTCAAGACCTGTCCTGGTGGTCAGGCCCCTGTACTGAGGTATGTTTGACTTTTTTGTATGTCGTCCCGCTGTATGGACAGAAAAACGTTAACGCACCCTATGGAAAATTGCGCTACACCCAAAATGTTATCGCGCGCGTCGCTGACCGCGCTGCTGTTTACCTTGGCCCCGCCTGACGTGCACGCGCTGCAAAGCGAGACGCGGGTTGCCCCTTATCCTTTTGATAATCCTGCTCGCTTCAGCGAAAGCGCCGATCGGCTGCCCGATCTCGGCAGCGCCGCCAGCGACAGTGACTTCTCTACCCGTTTAGCCACTATTGCGAAAAGCATTGGCGAAGCCAGCCAGAATGCCAGCAGTGACAGCTCGCTGGGCGATCAGGCGGGCATCTGGGCGTTTAATCATTTCCGTGATGAAGTGGCCAGCCGGGTGGAAAACGAGGGCAGGTCGATGCTTTCGCCTTACGGCAACGCTGAAATGAGCCTGCAGATTGACCGCCTCGGCAACCTCAGCGGCAGCAAAGCGCAGCTGTTTACCAGCTGGGCGGAAAAATACAATTATCTGACCTTTAGCCAGGTGGGCGTGACCCAGCAGGATGAGCATCTGCTGGCCAATATCGGCGCCGGACAGCGCTGGACGGTAGGCAACTGGCTGCTGGGTTACAACGCGTTTCTTGACCGTTCGATCGATGACGGTCAACAGCGCGCCTCGCTGGGCACCGAGGCGTGGGGCGATTTTCTGCGTTTCTCGGCGAACTACTATCAGCCGCTGGGCGGCTGGCGCAACCAGAGCAGCCAGCAACAGCAGCGCATGGCGCGCGGCTATGACATCACCACGCAGGGCTATCTGCCTTTTTATCGTCATATCGGCATGTCGCTGAGTTGGGAGCGCTATCTCGGCAACGGCGTTGATCTGTTTAATAACGGCAGCCGCTATGATAATCCCTCGGCGCTGAAGTTTGGTCTGAACTATACGCCGGTGCCGCTGGTTACCCTTTCCGCCAGTCACAAAGAGGGCAGCGGCGGACAGTCGCAGGATCAGCTCGGCCTGAAGCTTAACTATCGTTTCGGCGTGGCGCTGGAACAGCAGCTCTCGGCCAGCAACGTCGCCAAAGTGCGATCGTTGCGCGGCAGCCGCTATGATAACGTGGAGCGCAGTGATACGCCGGTGCTGGAGTTTCGCCAGCGTAAAAACCTGTCGGTGTTTCTTGCTACGCCGCCGTGGCAGCTGAATCCGGGCGAAACCCTGCCGCTGAAGCTGCAGGTGCGCGCCAGTAATGCGGTGAAGCAGGTGAGTTGGCAGGGCGACACGCAGGCGCTGAGCCTGACGCCGCCGGCCAATAACAGTGATGTGCAGGGCTGGAGTATTATTATGCCGCAGTGGGACAGCACGCCCGGTGCCAGCAATGAGTATCGCCTGTCGGTGACGGTGGAAGATGCGCAACAGCAGCGCGTCACCTCGAACTGGATTACCTTAAAGCTGGCCCCGCCGATGACGCTCCAGCAGACCGACAATTTCGATCTGCTGGCACCTGCATCAATGCACCTTTAATCCCGCCGCGGTCATCATCAGCCGGAACAGCGAGGCGACCACAAACAGGGCGAGCACGCTGCCCACCCAGATCGCCACCAGCCAGAACAGCCGCTTCGCCAGCGGCTGTTTTTTTACGCCCGCTTTTAAGGGTTGGATGCGCATCGTCGCTCTCCTCAGTGATAGCCGTGGTCAGGATTAATTTTGCCGCGGAACACGTAGTAGCTCCAGAAGGTGTAAACCAGAATCAGCGGAATGATCAGCAGCGCACCGACCAGCATAAAGCCCTGGCTTTGCGGCGGCGATGAGGCGGCGCGGAAGCTGATGTCCGGCGGAATCAGGTTTGGCCAGATGCTGATGCCAAGGCCGCTGAAGCCGAGAAATACCAGCGCCAGCGTCAGGATAAATGGCGTGTAATGCAGCGTTTCATTCCACGCGCTGCGCCACAGCGCCAGCGAAACCAGCACCACCAGCACCGGCACCGGCAGGAAGAACCACAGGTTCGGCTGGGTAAACCAGCGGTCGGAAATCGCCTGATGGCTCAGCGGCGTCCAGATACTGACGATGCCCATCACCACCAGCAGGGCGATCAGCAGCGGACGCGCCAGTTTGCGCATGGTTTGCAGCAGGTCGCCTTCGGTTTTGATGATCAGCCAGCTGCAGCCGAGCAGCGCATAGGCGATGGTCAGGCCCACGCCGCAAAACAGGCTGAACGGCGAAATCCAGTCAAACACCGAACCGGCCCAGACGCGGCCTTCCACCGGGATACCGTCGAGAAACGCCCCCAGCACAATGCCCTGAGAAAACGTCGCCAGCAGCGAGCCGCCGATAAACGAGAGATCCCAGAACGGCCGGTGTGACACCGTGGCCTTGAAGCGAAATTCAAAGGCGACGCCGCGGAAAATCAGGCCGATTAGCATCATGGTTAGCGGAATCGCCAGCGCATCAAGGATCACCGAATAGGCCAGCGGGAAGGCGCCAAACAGCCCGGCACCGCCCATCACCAGCCAGGTTTCGTTACCGTCCCAAACCGGCGCCACGGTGTTCATCATCACGTCACGATCGTGATCGTCGCGCACCATCGGATAGAGCAGGCCGATGCCAAGGTCAAAACCGTCCATCACCACGTACATCATGATGCTGAACACAATAATGATGAACCAGATAAGCGGAAGATCGATGCCCATCATTCGCTCCTTTTAAGCTGATCTTTGGAAGGGTGATCGAGCGCCTCATCGGCCGCCGACAGAGGACGTGCTGGCGTACGCGCCTGGCCAGGGCCGCCCGATGGCGGATGGTCGACGTAAGGCTGCGGACCCCGGCCAACCAGCTTGAGCAGGTAGACCGTGCCGACGCCAAATACCGAGCAGTAAACAATCAGGAAGGCGAGCAGGCTCAGCGACATATGCAGCGTGCCGTGATTGGAAACCGCGTCGCGGGTGCGCAGCAAACCGTAAACCACCCACGGCTGACGACCCACTTCGGTGGTGAACCAGCCGGCGAGAATGGCTAGCAGGCCGGAGGGGCCCATCAGCAGCACAAAGCGGTGGAACAGCCGCTGATCGTAAAGTTTACGGCGCAGGCGCAGCACCAGGCTCCAGACGCCCGCGGTGATCATCAGCAGGCCCAGCGCCACCATAATGCGGAACGACCAGAACACCACCGGTGAAAACGGCCGCTCATCTTTTGGAAAGCTGCTCAGCGCGGGAATTTGCTTGTCGAGACTGTGGGTCAAAATGATGCTGCCGAGGTAGGGCAACTCCACCGCATATTTGGTCTCTTCGGCCTGCATATCGGGCAGGCCAAACAGGATCAGCGGAGAGGGTTCGCCCGGCGTGTTATGCCAGTGGCCTTCGATAGCAGCGATCTTCGCGGGCTGATGCTCCAGCGTGTTCAGACCGTGCGCATCGCCAATACCCGCCTGAATCGGCGCGACGATCAGCGCCATCCACATCGCCATTGAGAACATACGCTTCACCGCCGGGGTCTTGTTGCCGTGCAGCAGATGCCACGCCGCGGAAGAGCCCACAAAAAAAGCAGCAGCCAGAAACGAGGCGGTTGCCATGTGCATCAGGCGATAAGGGAAAGAGGGATTGAACACCACCTTGAACCAGTCAACCGGGATCAGCTGATTGTTGACGATTTCATAGCCCTGCGGCGTGTGCATAAAGCTGTTGGAGGCGAGGATCCAGAAGGTCGACATCAGCGTGCCGAGCGCTACCATGCAGGTGGAGAAAAAATGCAGCCCCGGTCCCACGCGGTTCCAGCCAAACATCATTACGCCCAGAAAGCCCGCTTCAAGGAAGAAGGCGGTCAGCACTTCATAGGTTAATAGTGGACCGGTGATACTGCCGGCAAAAGCGGAGAAGCCGCTCCAGTTGGTACCAAACTGGTAGGCCATCACCAGCCCGGAGACCACGCCCATGCCGAAGTTAACGGCAAAAATCCTTAACCAGAAATGATAGAGATCGCGCCAGACGTCGTTACGGGTGCGCAACCAGCACGCCTCGACCACCATTAAAAAACTGGCGAGGCCGATGGTAATTGCCGGAAAGATAATGTGAAACGACACCGTAAACGCGAATTGGATGCGAGCCAGTTCAAACGCGTCTAATCCAAACATAGCTACCTCATGAAAACCTGTTGTTATCTGCCGTTATGCTGTGCTAACGGCTGCTCGATCAAGTGTAGTGGAGTTGCCTAAAGTGCCAGAAAAAAAGCATCGATAACAGATTCAATAATAAGACAATAAACTATAACAGTTGCGTGTGCGGTTGCCCCATGATCGTGCATGCTGGTCGAAAAGGGTGCATCAGCCGCCCTGTTATGGAAAGAAATCCCATCAGCGATCACAAAAGCAACAGATTATTCCGCCAGTGCATAATTTCTCTCTTTAATCTGCGGCAACATGGCCGCCTTCGGACCTTTATTCACTTTTTATGCATAAATTGTGCATATCGTTGTGATGTAACTCATTGATTTTTGGTTTGTCGCTATAAAATATGCATTTTAACGCTGGCTGGCACGCCCTGTGCAATTCAGAATGGCGCTGTGCTCGTTAACATCATTAACAAATTTAAAACTTTCCATTCACTCTTTTGGTCAGCGTTGAGGTCACTATGTTGCAAGCCGTATCCCGTCACGATTTTGATCGCCTTATGATGCCTACTTATGCGCCCGCGAGTTTTGTTCCGGTGCGCGCGGCGGGTTCACGCTTGTGGGATCAGCAGGAGAAGGAGTACATCGACTTTGCCGGGGGCATTGCGGTTAACGCGTTGGGTCATGCGCATCCGCAGCTGCAGCAGGCGCTGGTGCAACAGGCTTCACAGCTCTGGCATACCGGTAACGGCTACACCAATGAGCCGGTGCTGCGCCTGGCACAACAGCTGGTGGATGCCACCTTTGCTGACCGCGTGTTTTTCTGTAACTCCGGCGCAGAGGCCAACGAAGCCGCGCTGAAGCTGGCACGTAAATATGGTCACGATCGCAGCGGCGGCGCGAAATCAGGCATTGTCGCCTTTACCAAC
The DNA here is from genome assembly GCF_001517405.1 of Duffyella gerundensis. Taxonomy (NCBI): domain Bacteria; kingdom Pseudomonadati; phylum Pseudomonadota; class Gammaproteobacteria; order Enterobacterales; family Erwiniaceae; genus Duffyella; species Duffyella gerundensis. The sequence continues at coordinate 1,758,657 of NZ_LN907827.1, forward strand.
GCTTTTCACGGCCGCACGCTGTTTACCGTTTCCGCCGGTGGTCAGCCCGCCTATTCCAAAGATTTTGCTCCGCTGCCGCCAGATATCTCTCACGGCACCTTTAACGATCTCGCCTCAGCTGCCGCGCTAATCAATGAAAATACCTGTGCGGTGATCGTTGAGCCCATTCAGGGTGAAGGTGGCGTGCTGCCAGCCAGCGCCGCGTTTTTACAGGGCCTGCGCGATTTGTGTGATCAACATCAGGCGCTGCTGATTTTTGATGAAGTGCAGAGCGGCGTTGGTCGTACCGGTTCGCTTTACGCTTACATGCACTACGGTGTAACGCCTGACGTGCTGACCACTGCCAAAGCGCTGGGCGGCGGTTTTCCCATCGGAGCGATGCTGACGCGGGAATCACTGGCGGCGATCATGGGCGTCGGCACCCACGGGACTACCTACGGTGGCAACCCGCTGGCCGCCGCGGTGGCCGGTAAAGTGATGGAGCTGATCAATACGCCGGAGATGCTGCAGGGCGTGGAAATGCGCCATCGCTGGTTTGTCGATGGGCTGGAAGCGATCAACCAGCGCTGCAATCTGTTCAGTGAAATCCGCGGCCTGGGCCTGCTACTGGGCGCCGTGCTCAATGAAAAATGGGCTGGCAAAGCGAAGATGTTTAACCTTGCCGCCGCCGACGCGGGCGTGATGGTGCTGATTGCCGGTGCTAACGTGGTGCGCTTTGCGCCGGCGCTGAATATCAGCGAAGAGGAGGTGCGCCAGGGGCTGGAACGCTTTGCACGCGCCTGCGAGACGCTGGTTGAGGATGACGCGCGATGATGGTGATTCGACCCATAAACCATGATGACCTGCCGCAGCTGTTGGCGCTGGCAGGCAAAACCGGCGGCGGACTGACCTCGCTGCCGGAAGACAGCGCGACGCTGTCGGCGCGTATCGAGCGTTCGATCCAAACCTGGCAGGATGCGCTGCCGCGTGCCGAGCAGGGTTACGTGTTTGTGCTGGCGGACAGCGATACCGATCGGGCGGTGGGCATCTGCGCCATTGAGGTCGCTGTTGGCCTGCAGGATCCCTGGTATAACTTTCGGGTTGGCACGCAGGTACACGCCTCGAAAGAGCTGAACGTCTACAACAATTTGCCAACGTTGTCGCTGAGCAACGATCACACCGGCAGCAGCGAACTCTGTACGCTGTTTCTCGACCCCGACTGCCGCGACGGCAAAAACGGTCATCTGCTGTCGAAATCGCGCTTTCTGTTTATGGCCAACTTTCGTGACCGGTTTACCCGGCACGTGGTAGCAGAGATGCGCGGCGTCAGTGATGAGCAGGGCCGTTCACCCTTCTGGGATGACGTGGGCAATCGCTTCTTCTCCATGCCGTTCAGCAAGGCGGATTTCCTTAGCGGCACCGGGCAGAAGGCGTTTATTGCCGAGCTGATGCCCAAGCATCCACTCTATATCGATTATCTCTCTGCTGATGCGCGGGCGGTGATTGGCGCGGTGCACCCGCTGACCGCACCCGCGCGCGCGGTGCTGGAGTCGGAAGGCTTCTGCTATCGCAACTACATCGACATTTTTGACGGCGGTCCGACGCTGGAATGCGATATCGAAAGTATTCGCGCCATCCGTGAGAGCCAGCTGCTGCCGGTGATCATTGATGAACAGGCCGCTGCGGCTGACCTGCCGCTGTGCCTGGTGGCCACCGGCAATTACCAGCAGTTTCGCGCCACGCTGTTGCCTGCGGACAACAAGGCCGACGCCGTTCGCCTGACCGCCGCGCAGGCCGATACGCTGCAATGCCACGCGGGCGATATGCTGCGCGTGGTCACCCTTTCCGCCGAGGAGAAAACGGCATGACGCATTTGATTAATGGCCAGTGGCTGCCGGGAGACGGCGTGGCGCTGGAGAAACAGGATCCGGTAACCGGCACAACGCTGTGGCAGGCAAACAGTGCCGATGAGCAGCAGGTTGCCGCTGCCTGTCAGGCCGCGCGCGACGCCTTTCCCGCCTGGGCGCGCCGCACGTTCAGTGAGCGTCAACAACAGGTTGAGGCCTTTGCCCACCAGCTCAGCGAAAACAAAGCGGAGCTGACGGCGATTATCGCCCAGGAAACCGGTAAACCGCGCTGGGAAGCCGCTACTGAAGTGCAGGCGATGATCAATAAGATCGCGATTTCCGTTCAGGCGTGGCAGGTGCGTACCGGTGAGCAACAGCAGGGCGAAAACAGCCTGCGTCACCGACCGCACGGCGTGATGGCGGTATTTGGTCCTTATAACTTTCCCGGTCATCTGCCGAACGGCCATATTGTTCCGGCATTGCTGGCAGGCAATACGCTGGTGTTCAAACCCAGCGAGCTGACGCCGATGACCGCTGAAAAAACCGTGCAGCTCTGGCAGCAGGCCGGGCTGCCCGCGGGCGTCCTTAATCTGGTGCAGGGCGGACGACAAACCGGCCAGGCGCTGGCGCAAAATAGCCAAATCGACGGCCTGCTGTTTACCGGTAGCGCCAATACCGGCTATCAGCTGCACCGGCAGTTTGCCGGTCAGCCGGAAAAAATGCTGGCGCTGGAGATGGGCGGCAATAATGCGCTGATTGTCGACGAACCGCACGATATTGACGGCGCGGTGCATCTGGCGATTCAGTCCGCCTTTATTACTGCTGGTCAGCGCTGTACCTGTGCGCGTCGTCTGCTGGTCAAGCGCGGCGCGGCGGGCGATGCCTTTTTGCAGCGTCTGACCGAGGTTGCGTCACGACTTCAACCGGGACGTTGGGACGACGAGCCGCAGCCGTTCATGGGCAGCGTGATCTCGCCCCAGGCAGCAGAGCACATTTTTGCCGAATGGCAGGCGCGAGTCGCCGCGGGTGGCACCGTGCTGCTGCCGATGCGCTGGCCCGATCGCCACAGCGCGCTGCTGACGCCGGGCATTATCGATCTCACCGACGTTGACGGCATTGCCGATGAAGAAGTGTTCGGGCCGCTGCTGGCGGTGATGCGCTATGACAGCTTCGATGAGGCGATCGCCATGGCCAATAACACCCGCTACGGTCTCGCCTGTGGATTGATTTCGCCCGATCGGGCGTGTTTCGATCGCCTGCTGTTGGAAGCGCGCGCGGGTATCGTCAACTGGAATAAACCGCTGACCGGCGCCGCCAGCACCGCGCCGTTTGGCGGCATTGGCGCCTCGGGAAATCATCGGGCCAGCGCCTGGTATGCCGCCGATTATTGTGCCTGGCCGATGGCCTCGCTGGAAAGCCGCGAGATTGCGCTGCCGTCCACGCTGTCGCCGGGACTCGATTTCACTGCGTCGGGAGAGCGATCATGAGCGGCAGGGAAGTCAATTTTGATGGGCTGGTGGGGCTGACCCACCATTACGCCGGGCTGTCGTTCGGTAACGAAGCCTCAACCCGCAACCAGCTGCAGCCTGCCAATCCGCGACTGGCGGCGAAGCAGGGGTTGATTAAGATGAAAGCGCTGGCGGACATGGGCTTTATCCAGGCGGTGATCCCGCCACATGAGCGGCCGAATCTGGCGGCGCTGCGTCAGCTGGGTTTCTGTGGCAGTGACGAGCAGGTGCTGGCGAAGGCGGCGAAAACCGCGCCGCAGTTGCTGTCAGCCTGCAGCTCCGCCTCGGCGATGTGGGTAGCCAATGCCGCCACGGTTTCACCGTCGGCGGACAGTGCCGATGGCCGTGTACATCTCACCGTCGCCAACCTGAACAACAAGTTTCATCGCGCGATGGAAGCGCCGACCACCACCGCGCTGCTGCGTGCTATCTTTTGCGACAGCGCGCACTTCAGCGTACATGACGCGCTGCCACAGATAGCCATGTTTGGTGATGAAGGCGCGGCAAACCACAATCGCTTCGGCGGCTACGGCGAGCCTGGCGTGCAGCTGTTTATTTATGGTCGTGAAGAAAACCAGGGTGGTGTGGTGCCGGGTCGCTATCCGGCGAGGCAGACGCGGGAAGCCAGCGAAGCGGTGGCGCGTCTGCATCAGCTCGATCCTGCGCGCACGCTGTTTGCCCAGCAGAATCCGGCGGTGATCGATCAGGGCGTGTTTCATAACGACGTGATCGCGGTGAGCAATCAACAGGTACTGTTCTGTCATCAACAGGCATTTTTGCATCAGGCTGCGCTGCTCGCCGATCTGGCTGAGCGGGTGCCTGGCTTTACGGCAATTGTGGTGCCGGAAGCGCAGGTTTCGGTCAGCGACGCGGTCAATACTTACCTGTTTAACAGCCAACTGCTAAGCCAGCCCGATGGCAGCATGCTGCTGGTGGTGCCGGAAGAGTCACGTCAGCACGCTGGCGTCTGGCGCTACCTGTGCGAGCTGGTGGAAAGTGGTGGGCCGATCCGTGAACTGAAGGTGTTCGATCTGCGTGAAAGCATGTGCAACGGCGGCGGCCCGGCCTGCCTGCGGCTGCGCGTGGCGTTAACCGCGGCGGAGCAGGCGGCGGTGAATCCCCAGGTGATCATGAATGACGGGCTGTTTACCCGGCTTAACGCGTGGGTCGACCGCTACTACCGCGATCGGCTGACGCAGCAGGATCTGGCCGATCCGCTGCTGCTGCGTGAGGGACGTGAGGCGCTGGAAGCGCTAACCCGCATGCTGGATTTGGGTAATGTTTATCCGTTTCAACGTTAACAGCGCGCCGCGCTGCTTCAGGGAGCTCTGATGCACGATTTTTTAGCCCATACGCTGCACGGCGAACCGCCCGCAATAACCCAGGCACGTTTACCCGCGCTGCACTGGCAGTGGATTGACGAAGGCATTCTGGAGATCACGCCGGAACAGCCTGCCACCATGGCACTGGTGATTTCTGCGGGCATTCACGGCAATGAGACCGCGCCGGTAGAGATCCTCAACCGGTTAATTACGCCGCTGCTGCAGGGCGATAAACCGGTTTTGCCGCGTGTGCTGGTGATCCTCGGCAATCCGGCCGCGCTGCGCAGCAATCAGCGTTATACCCGGATTGATGTTAACCGGCTGTTTGGTGGCCGCTGGCAACAGTACGACGACTGCGCGGAAGCGCGTCGCGCCTGGCGGCTGGAGCAGGCGATTGAGCATTTTTATCACTCTGGCTGCTGCGATGAGGTGCGCTGGCATCTCGATCTGCACACTGCCATTCGCGGGTCTTATCATCCGCGTTTTGGCGTGCTGCCGTACAGCGCTCGTCCGTGGCCAGCCGACTTTTTACAGTGGTTAGGCGCCGCCGGTCTGGAGGCGCTGGTGTGGCACAACGCGCCCGGCGGCACCTTTACCCATTTCAGCTGTGAACATTTTGCTGCCAGTAGCTGTACGCTGGAGCTGGGTAAAGCGCAGCCGTTTGGCAGCAACGATCTGAGCCAGTTCGCCGCGGCTGAACAGGCGCTGTCGGCGTTGCTGTATGGCGAGGCGCTGCCCGCTGTGGCGCAGCAACCGCGTCATTACCAGGTCGCCCAGCAGATCACCCGGCAGGGCGCGCAGTTTCAACTGCACATCGACGCGGACACGCTGAATTTTGCCCGCTTTTCCCAGGGCGCGCTGCTGGCAGAAGAGGGCGAGCGGCGTTACGTTGTCCAGCATGCTGAGGAGTTCGTGCTGTTCCCGAATCCCAACGTCGCCGCGGGCCAGCGCGCCGGGTTGATGCTGGTGGAAACGCCGCCGCGCAGCGAAACGCAATAAACTGTAAAGCGTCCGATCGGGCGCTTTCGTTTTCCGCCCAACATCGTTACACTCCTCCACGTTTTCTGCCGAAAGCCGAGTAAATTCATACTCTTTTGCAATTCCTCACACCATTCTTCGCATTCTCTTCATGATCGCTGCATTTTTCTCTTTTATGCTTTCAGGGCTTTACTCATGCTCTGAGTAGTTGACGTTCAGCGTCGTAAACTCATTTCCGACATCACGACACAGGCTGTCGTCATTAAACTGAAAAAGAAAAGGACAATATTATGCGTAAACTGACCTCATTAATTATCGCAACTACCATGGCTTTTGGCGCAGCAAATATCGTTCACGCCGCAGCGGACAACCTGACTCCACCGCCAGCAGGCAGTGAGAAAGCGATGCACAAACCCCCTATGCACCGCGGTGGTATGCACGACATGTTTAAAGGTTTGAATTTGACCGACGCGCAGAAACAGCAGATGCGCACCATCATGCAGCAGGGTCATAAAGAGATGAAACGTCCGTCGCTGGAAGAGCGCCGTGCTAATCACGACATTATCGCTTCAGACAGTTTTGACAGCGCCAAAGCCGCTGCTCAGGCCGAGAAAATGACAGCGAACGCGAAAGAGAACGCGGTAGCGATGATGGAAACGCAGAACAAGCTATATAACGTGCTGACTGCCGATCAGAAAAAGCAGTACAACGCGAACTTTGAGAAACGCCTCACGGAAAAACCGCAGCATGAAGGCAAAATGACACCACCGCCAGCGGCTGAATAAGCTGATTGACGAATAGTTAAGGCTGGAAAAGAGACCGCCGGCGTTGTCCACATAGCAGATTTGCAGTGTGGGCAACGCCGGCGGTTTTACGTTGGCAATCAAAAAACGCTATCAGAACGTGCCGGTACCACCGTCTGAGCACCAGACCTGGCCGGAGGCGAAGCTCGCTTCGTCTGAGGCTAGCAGCACATAAAGCGCGGCGATTTCCGCTGGCTGGCCAGGACGACCAAACGGCGCTTCTTCACCAAACTTCATCACTTTTTCCTGTGGCTGGCCGCCGCTTGATTGCAGTGGCGTCCAGTAAGGACCCGGTGCAACCGCATTGACGCGAATGCCTTTTTCTGCGACCTGCTTCGCCAGACCTTTGGTAAAGGCGATGATCGAAGCTTTGGTCTGCGCGTAATCCAGCAGCATTGGGCTTGGTTTGCCCGCCTGAACAGAAGACGTGTTCACAATAGCTGAACCGGATTTCAGGTGCGGCAGTGCGGCTTTGGTGATCCAGAACATCGCGTAGACGTTGGTTTTGAACGTCTTGTCGAAAGACTCGGTAGTCAAATCGGCGATGGATTCGCAAAACTGCTGGCGTCCTGCGTTGTTCACCAGAATATCCAGACCGCCCAGCTTCTCGACCGCTTCGCTGACCAACTGCTGGCAGAAATCTTCGCTGGTGATATCGCCAGGAATCGCAATCGCTTTACGGCCTTCCGCTTCAATCAGCGCGATCACTTCTTTGGCGTCTGACTCTTCAGCGGGCAGATAGTTAATGGCAACGTCTGCACCTTCACGTGCATAGGCAATCGCTGTGGCGCGGCCAATACCGGAGTCACCACCGGTGATCAGCGCTTTGCGGCCTGCAAGGCGACCACTGCCTTTGTAGCTTTTCTCGCCGTGATCCGGGACAGGCACCATTTTGCTGGCAAGCCCTGGTACTTCCTGGGGCTGGCGTTCAAAAGGGGGAACCGGGCGTGAAATCTCATTTGGGTTATGTTGCGACATTATTCCTCCTCATCCAGTGATAAAGTGCGCAATAAACTGCGACACAACAGGCATAAGGGTAGACGCTTATTCTGCCTTTCGCGAAGCGAGGCGGCAGAAAAGGTTATAACGGAACGATTTGGTATTTGCCGCCAATCACCGGGCGACACAGGATTTTATAGCCATCCTGATCGAAGCCGGGCGGTGCCCGCTTCAGGGTTTTTGCCTCGTCAAGGTTGCTTACCGAACCAAGATAAAACCAGTTATCGATCACATGAATCTGTGTGATATCCGGGCCTTCTTCAATCAGTCCAACCGGGCCTTGCCACGGCCAGCAAACCACGCGTACCTTGTCCAGCGCGGTCAGTAAACGCTGATGATGCGCTTCCAGCGTCTCTTTGCCGCAGCAGGCACCGGCACAGCGGCCCAGCGCCGAGCGGAAGCAACCGCGGTTTTTGGTCAGGCTTTCCAGCCCCAGCAGGCCATAACAGAGCTGCTGTTCATCGGCGATTTTTTTCAGCGTTTCCAGCGCGGCGCGGCGGTTAGCGTAGAGGCCATAAAGGTTAGGCGAGTGGGTAAAATCGACCTCTTTGGCGTAAACCACCTGCGGCTTGTCGTCGTTCAGCTGTAGCGAGCAGAGTTGGCGATTTTTACGTAACCGTTTGTTAAAAAGAGGCTGTTGGGTCTTGATCATCTGCGCTTCCAGCAGCAGTGCGCCGAGTTCACCGGCGGTGGTGATCCAGCTGACCCGTCGCGCCAGACGCAGCATTTTTGCCTCATCCTGCGTGCGAAAGTGGGACATCACCCGCGAGCGCAGATTGATACTTTTCCCAATGTAGAGCGGCAGGGTGTCGCTCTCGCCGTGAAAGGTATAAACACCGGGCACCTTTGGCAGGCCATCAAGCCACTGGCGCAGGTGTTCGGGATATTCATAGATGGTTGCCGCATTAAATTCGAGGCGATGGGTGGATGCACGTCTGACCAAGATTCACTCCGTTTACTGGTTGCCTGTCCAGTGTATCAGCCAGAGTGAATGTTGAACAGACGCAGCTAATGGGCGATGGGAAAAGGCGATCGCTTCATTTCGCGGCGGGTTCAGAGCAGATGGGCAAAAAAGCGTAAAAACGGGCGAAAGCCTTCGCCCGCGGAGGGAACGTTATTTTTTCCAGAAATCGTCGAACACGGTAATCGGCGGACGACGTTTATGTTCGGTTTTCAGATACCAGTTTTCGATGGTTTTGGCGGCCTGCGGATCGATGGTTTTACCGGTGAGATAATCGTCGATCTGTTGGTAGGTGACGCCCAGCGCCACTTCATCTTCCAGACCAGGGCGGTCATCTTCAAGATCCGCGGTGGGATGTTTGAGATAGAGATGCTCCGGGCAGCCCAGCGCTTTCAGCAAGGCTTTGCCCTGGCCTTTAGTCAGGCGGAACAGCGGATTGATGTCGGTGCCGCCATCGCCATATTTGGTAAAGAAACCGGTCAGCGCTTCGGCGGCATGATCGGTGCCGACCACCACGCCCGCGGTCATACCGGCAATGCTGTACTGCGCCTTCATGCGTTCACGCGCTTTTTCATTGCCGCGCACGAAGTCGCTCAGGGTCAGGCCCGCCTCTTTCAGGGCTTTTTCGCTGGCCAGCACCGCCTCTTTGATGTTCACCACCATCACGCGATCGGCTTTGATAAAGTTGATGGCATCCTGACAATCCTGTTCATCTTTCTGGACGCCATAGGGCAGGCGCACGGCGATAAACTGGTAGTCCTGCTTGCCGGTCTCTTCACGCAGTTCGCTAATCGCCATCTGGCTCAGCTTACCTGCCAGCGTGGAGTCCTGACCGCCACTGATGCCCAGCACCAGGGTTTTCAGAAAGGGATGCGCCTTGAGATAGGACTTCAGAAAATCGACGCTGGTGCGAATTTCCTGCTGAGCATCGATAACCGGTTTCGTGTGCAACGCGCTGATTATTTCCTGTTGCAGTGCCATTACTCTCTCCTCATGTCAGTGCCTGTTAGAAAGCTGATGTTATAAAGCTAACGTGCATGCCGCAAAACGACAAGGTCGAATGCGGCAGCAGGGCGCGGCGATCAGGCGTGTGCGGGTTTTTTCGCCAGCAGCAGAAACATCAGGATCGCCAGCATGAAGCAGCCAAAAATGGTGGCGGTCATGGTCAGCACCGAGGTGCCGCCGATGCCGGTTATCGGTACGGTAATGGCGCCCAGCGTAAACATAGTGACGCCAATCACCGCCGACGCGCTGCCGGCGCGGTGCCCCTGACTCTGCATCGCCAGCGAGGATGCGGTGGTGGCGATAACGCCGTTACTGGCGATGGTAAAGAACAGCGCCACCAGTACCAGCGGCAACGGTGCGCCGCTGATGCCGAGCAGCACCAGCGAGCTGGAGGCGATAAACGCCAGCGTCAGGCCGCCCTTCAGCACGCGATATTCACCCCAAAGCGGACAGAGGCGGGCGCTGGTTTGCGAGGCGATCACCAGCCCAATGCCGTTGGCAGCAAAGCAGAAGCTGAATGCCTGCGGCGACAGGCCATAAATCTCCTGCAGGACAAAAGGTGAGGCGCCGATGTAGGCGAACATGCCGGACATCATAAAACCCTGCGTCAGGCAGAAGCCCATAAACGGACGGTGCATAATCACCTGGCCAAGCGCGGCCCAGGCGGAAAACAGCGAACCCTGACTGCGACGTTCAGGCGGCAGCGTCTCTTTCAGCTTGAAGCGGCTGAGCAGCAGCAACAGCACGGCAATCGCCGCCAGCGTCATGAAAATGCCGCGCCAGTCGAGCACGGTCAGCAGCGCGCCGCCCAGCACCGGCGCACCAATGGGCGCGAGGCCGTTGACCAGCATCAGCAGGGCAAAAAATTTCGTGAGCTCATGGCCTGAATACATGTCACGAGCAATCGCGCGCGACAGTACGGCACCGCCTGCGCCGGAGAGACCCTCAAACAGCCGTGCCAGCAGCAGCTGATCGATGGTTTGCGCCATGGCGCAGCCCACCGAGGCGATAAACAGCAGCACCAGCGACAACAGCAACGGGCCAACGCGGCCAAATTTATCGCTCATCGGGCCAAACAGCAGCTGACCTGCGCCGAGGCCGAGCAGGCCGGCGGTCAGGCTAAGCTGTGCAGTCGCGGTTGAGGTCTGTAAGTCTCGCGCCAGCGCCGGTAGCGCGGGCAGATAAAGGTCGATACAGAGCGGACCCAGGGCGGCCAGCAGGCCAAGCGTGATGGCGTAACCCAGGCGATTGGGGTGAGCAGGTGTCATTTATCGGTCTCAAAAAGTTGATGAAAAAGCTGTTGGTAAAGGGGTAAAAGCTGCGCAGCAGCGGCTTTCTGCGGCGTCAGGCGCCGAAAGGCGGTGCCGTCGATCAGCACGGCGATGATTTCCACGCAGGCGCTAAGACGCGCCGCCTCAAGATGCGGATATGCCGCAGCAACTTCACGCCGGGCGTTATCGAACATCAGGCGATCGGCATCGGCAAGAATGTCAGCAATACGCCGATTGCGTGACGCTTCAGCGGCGACTTCCAGCATCAGCAAATCGTCATCATCGTTAAGCGCCTGGCGCCAGGCCAGCAGCTGTGGCAAGCGTTCTGCCGCGGTATTGCCTTCAATCGCTGCCACGCGCGTGGCAACGATGCGTCGCACCATTTCCGCGACGATCTCCTCTTTGTTGGCAAAATAACGGTAGATTTGACCCACGCTGAGCTGTGATTCACTGGCGAGCTGCGACATGCTGGCGCCGTGGAACCCGGCGCGCCTGACACAGCGCCTGGCTGCGGCGATGATCTCATCCTGCCGCTGGTGATGACGGGCATCACGATCGGAATGCGCGGTGGTCATGATTTTTCCCATTTTGAGAACGATCGTTCTCGTTCGCGGCGCAGTGTAACGGATTCGCTCGCCGGGGAAAACCGTGGGATCGGAACAATTGCAGAAGAATTTTCGCCACCACCTTGATAAATCTCCTTTTCTCTTCCAGGCTTATCGCAACATGGATAAAACGAGGAACAACAACATGATGAAATTAACAGGACTTATCGGTGCTGCAGTGGCGCTGGCTGTGTTGTCTGGCTGTTCTGCATACGATCGTGCAGAAAGCTATGTCACCAAGCCGGTGGTAAAGGATGTTAAAAAAGGCATGACCCGCGAGCAGGTTCGTCAGCTGGCTGGCCCTGCTTCAACTGAAATCACCATGGTGCATGCCCGCGGTACTTGCCAGACTTATGTGCTGGGCGAGCGCGATGGCAAAACCCAGACTTACTTCGTCAGCTACAGCGATACCGGTCGCGTCATGAACTACGGCTTCCAGAGCTGTAAAGAGTACGATACCGATCCGCAGGCAAACATGTAATTGCCGGTTGATGAGAAAAAGGCCCGCTGATGCGGGCCTTTTTTTATGCCTACAGTCCCGGCGGCCGGGGCACCTCAAGGTACTCTCCCGCAATATCACGCTGATAGAAATGTCCTTCGCTAACGTAATAACGCTTGCCGTTGTAATCCAGCGCGCGGCGCGGTTCCTCTTGTGGCGGTTCCACCACCACGTAGCTGTCGTTCTGACGCTGGTAATAATTGCCGTTGAGCAAGTAGTAGGTCAGGCCGCCAATCAATACCGCCGTCGCCGCCTCTGGTAAAAAGCGCATGGCGCCATGCCCGCCGCCGTGCCCGTGTGGCGCGTCGTGCCAGCCGCCGCCGCGCCAGCCATCGCCCGGATGGGCAGAAGCGATAACCGGCGCCAGTAAAGTGAGCATAAGTAAGGAAACGATGCGTTTTTTCATGCGGTTTCTCCTGCGTTAACTCAACGCAGCATCGGCGCTCGCCAGGCTAAAGACAAGCAGAAAACCGGGCTTTTTGCCGCTGCTTACCACGCTTAACGTCTTCTTTACGCAGCGCTCACGATTGACGGCGGAATAAGGAGAAAAAGGGGCGCAGTGCGCCCCGAAGAGAGGAGGTTAAGCAGGAACGGACAGGGCTTTCTGACTGCGTGACCAGACCCGATGGGCGGCCATAGCGGTGAGAAAATCGCTCATCAGGGCGCCTTCCGCTTTCGCATCTTCCACCAAGCCTTCTTCCGCCTCATCGTCGCCGACGCTGAACTGCGCTTTAAAACGACGTGCGTCACCGCTCAGGCCAATCACCTTGAGGTGTTTATAGGCTTCCAACAGGAAGTAACGTGCATCGCCGCTGAGCAGCAGGGCATCAATGTTGCCATCCGGAACGATAACCGCATCAAAGGTCAGCGATGGCAGACCAGCAAAAGTGGCGTCAATCGGCAGGGCAGAGCCGTCATCGGCGCGTACCTGACCCATATGGGATGCCAGCAGTTTGGCATGCACGCCTTCCGCTTTCAGTGCCTGCAAAATGGCCAGTACGTCGGCTGCTTTCACGCCGTCGCTAATCAGTAGCGCAACCTGACGGCCTTTGATGCTGCCGCCCGGTTGAGCATACAGGCTCAGGCTTTCCGCTTTGCTCAGGCCATTAACCGGCTGTGGCGGCGTGGTGTTCAGCTGCTCATCGGTAAGCGCCAGGCCGAGGTTCTCCGCTACGCCGCTGGCCAGCTGCACATCAATACGCAGCAGATGATCGACGACCCGCTCGCGGATATAAGCGCGGCCCACTTTGCTCAGTTCAAACGAGAAGGCGCCAATAATGTGCTGCTGTTCAAACGGCAGCTGGCTGAGCCAGAACAGGCGCGGCTGCGAATAATATTCGCCAAAGGAGGGGCTGCGCTCGCGAACTTTATGCCCTTCAACGCGCTCCTGATAACTTTCGAAACCACCGCCTGACGGTGCCGGTGGCGTTTCGCGCGGCCAGTTATCGTTAATGGAGTTCGGCTCGTAGTTTGCCGGATTGGTATCGATATCCATCCGATGCATGCCCTGACGCTGGAAGTTGTGGTACGGGCAAACGGGACGGTTAATCGGGATTTCGTGGAAGTTAGGCCCACCGAGGCGGCTGATTTGCGTATCGGTGTAGGAGAACAGACGGCCCTGCAGCAGCGGATCGTTACTGAAATCCATACCGGGAACGATATGACCAGGGTGGAATGCTACCTGTTCCGTTTCGGCGAAAAAGTTATCCGGGTTACGGTTCAGCACCATTTTGCCCACCAGCTGCACCGGGACCAGCTCTTCCGGAATCAGTTTGGTGGCATCCAGCAGATCGAAATCAAACTTGAATTCATCCTCTTCCGGGATCAGCTGCAGGCCCAGTTCATATTCCGGGAAGTCGCCCGCTTCAATCGATTCCCACAAATCGCGACGGTGGAAGTCGGGATCGCGCCCGGTAAGCTTCTGCGACTCGTCCCACAGCAGTGAGGCTTTGCCCGCCACTGGCTTCCAGTGGAAACGCACAAAGGTCGCTTTGCCGTCGGCGTTAATCAGTCGGAAGGTGTGAATACCAAAGCCTTCCATGGTGCGATAGCTGCGCGGCAGGCCACGATCGGACATCGCCCACACTACGTTGTGCAGGGTTTCCGGCTGCAGCGAGACGTAATCCCAGAAGGTATCGTGCGCGCTCTGACCCTGAGGAATTTCGTTGTGCGGTTCCGGTTTTACCGCGTGCACGAAATCGGGAAACTTGTGCGCATCCTGAATAAAGAACACCGGTGTGTTGTTGCCTACCAAGTCGAATACACCTTCATCGGTGTAGAACTTGGTGGCGAAGCCACGAATATCGCGCACGGTATCCGCCGATCCGTTGCCGCCCTGGACGGTTGAGAAGCGCACGAAAACCGGTGTAATTTTTTCAGGATCGCTGAGGAAGTCCGCTTTGGTGATCTCTTTCAGCGAAGAGTACGGCTGAAAGTAACCGTGTGCCGCGGAGCCGCGAGCATGCACGATACGCTCAGGAATGCGCTCGTGGTCAAAATGGGTGATCTTTTCCCGCAGGATAAAATCTTCCAGCAGCGTGGGTCCACGCGTACCGGCACGCAGCGAGTTTTGGTCGTTGGCAATACGCGTGCCCTGATTGGTGGTTAATGGCGCATCGGTGCCATTTTTACGATTAGGCTCAAGCTGATCGAGTTTTGCGTTGTGTGTATCCGGTGCTTTCAGGCTGCCAGGCGCGGTGGGTTCTTTGCCCGGAGGCGTGGGCTGCGCGGAGGGCTGATGTGAACCATCGGCCGGCGCCAGCGAATCGCGTGCGGGCTGAACGGAATCGGTACCGGTAAACGGCGCGGTATGAGTGAGTTCTTTTTTATGGGTTTCTTTCGACATGACGCATTGCTCCTGTGGATGTCGCGTTAGGCTTCATTAACTATAGAACAGCCTCCTTAATACGCTGACAAACATCAGGGAATTGCGATAATCCTCGGCCGATGGCGCAAGGTCGGTGCTGAAATAGCGCCAGTGCAGGGTAATTCAATGATTTACAGATAAAAAAAAGCCGGCTTTCACCGGCTTTATGCTGACTGCCTAACGCGCGTTAACGCTGCGCTAATTCCGGACGCTCGTCGCTTTCCAGCACGCGGCGGTCGGTCATACCTAACCAGCGGCTGGTCAGGGAACCCGCGGTCATTGAACCATTGACGTTCAGTGCCGTACGGCCCATGTCGATCAGTGGCTCAATCGAGATCAGTAGCGCCACCAGCGTCACCGGCAGGCCCATGGCGGGCAGGACGATCAGCGCGGCAAAAGTGGCCCCGCCGCCCACGCCAGCAACACCGGCTGAGCTCAGCGTGACAATACCGACCAGCGTGGCAATCCACAGCGGATCAAACGGGTTGATGCCCACGGTTGGCGCCACCATAACTGCCAGCATGGTCGGGTAGAGACCCGCACAGCCGTTCTGACCAATAGTGGCACCGAACGAGGCGGAGAAGCTGGCGATTGACTCGGGCACGCCAAGACGGCGGGTTTGTGCTTCCACGCTCAGTGGAATAGTGGCGGCACTGGAACGGCTGGTAAACGCAAAGGTAATAACCGGCCAGACCTTGCGGAAGAAGCGCAGCGGATTGATTCCGTTGGCCGACAGCAGCAGGGCATGCACGCCAAACATAATCGCCAGGCCAAGATAGGAGGCGATTACAAAACTGCCCAGCTTCATGATGTCCTGCAGGTTAGACGTCCCAACCACTTTGGTCATCAGCGCCAGTACGCCGTACGGCGTTAGCTTCATGATCAGACGCACCAGCTTCATCACCCAGGATTGCAGCGTGTCGATCGCCTGCAGTACGCGCTCGCCTTTCTCTTTATCATCTTTCAGCAGATGCAGCGCCGCCACGCCGAGGAAGGCAGCAAAGATCACCACGCTGATGATAGAGGTTGGGTTGGCACCGGTTAAATCAGCAAACGGGTTTTTAGGGATAAACGACAGCAGCAGCTGCGGCACGGTGAGATCGGCCACTTTGCCCGCGTAGTTGGTCTGGATGGCGGCCAGCCGCGCGGTCTCTTTGGCACCCTGCACCAGGCCGGTAGCGTTGAGATCGAACAGGCCAGTCACCAGTACGCCTACCAGCGCTGAAATGGCGGTGGTCACCAGCAGCACGCCGATGGTCAGCACGCTGATTTTGCCCAGCGACGAGGCGTTGTGCAGACGCGCCACCGCGCTAAGAATTGAGACAAACACCAGCGGCATTACAATCATCTGCAGCAGCTGCACGTAACCGTTGCCAACAATGTTAAACCAGCTGATTGATTCGGTGATGACCGGATCGTTCTCGCCGTAAACGGCGTGCAGACCAAGACCAAATACCACGCCGATCACCAAACCGGTCAAAACCCGTTTGGAGAGGCTCCAGCTGTTACGACCGATTTTCGCCAGCAGCAGTAGCAGGGCGACGAAAATCACAATATTAAGAATGAGCGCTATGTTCATCCAGACTCTCCATTAATAACAATATTCCTGACAGAAATGACCGTATTCCCGTCAGGACAGGCGGTTTTATTCCGCCTCCCAGTGATAATGCCGCCATGTTAGCAGCAGGGCGAATTCATCCCTTATATCCAAAGGTTATTGTTTATAACGTAATGGTTTTTTCTGGCTGATTAATGACCAGGGACCTGCTTTATCAGTTGGTTAAAGCCGCTCTGCGCCTGATTGATAATCTGTGCGGTCCAGCCTTCAGCGCCGAACGGCAACGAGCCCGGCGGAAACCACAGCGCCAGTCCAACCAGCACATAGCAGAAAACGCGCTCCAGCTGATTGCCATTCTGACTACTGCGCAGCACCGGCAGGCGAAAACGCCAGCGGCACGGCCACAGCAGCGGAACGCCAGCTGGCGTCAGCATGTCCGCGAGAATATGGCTCAGATAGCCCAGCACCATGCCTTGCAGCACATCGGCAGGAATAATCCAGCCCTGAGGAATGTTGACCTGAAACAGCCACAGCCCGCCCAGCACGGCGAGCAGGCTATGGGTAAATCCACGGTGGCCAAAGATGCGGGCAATGGGATGCGATAACCAGCGCAGCCGCTGACCGAGCAGCGATCGTGGATGATCGATGTCGGGCAGCAGACAGGTCAGCAGCGTGGCCGAAATAATGTGCCACCAGTCACCCTGGGCCAGCACTGGCGTAAGTTCGGCGCGCTTGGCAAAAATGGCACTGGCAACGGCAAAAATGATGTGGCCTTCGGCCGTCATGGATAAATCCCTGGGTACATGGCTGTCAATGCATCCAGTATAGGGATTTATCCAGTAAAGTTGAATATGTGACGCTGTAACCAAAGATGAAAATCGTGTCGACCGGCGAAATTATCAGCGCGCCAGCCAGCCACCATCTACTGCCAGCGTATAACCCTGCACGTAGTCAGACGCGGACGAGGCAAGAAACACCACCGGCCCCATCATGTCGTCCGGCAAACCCCAGCGGCCGGCAGGAATGCGGCCAAGAATTTCCTGACTGCGGCCCTCGTCATCACGGATTTGCGCGGTATTGTTGGTCGCCATATAGCCTGGCGCAATGGCGTTGACGTTGATATTGTGCTTCGCCCACTCATTTGCCATCAGCCGCGTCAGGCCCATCACGGCACTTTTCGATGCGGTATACGACGGTACGCGAATGCCACCCTGGAAAGAGAGCATAGAGGCGATATTGATGATTTTGCCGCCGCCGCCCTGAGCGATAAACTGCTTTGCCACCGCTTGCGAGAGGAAAAACAGCGTTTTGCTGTTGATGTTCATCACATCGTCCCAGTCAGCTTCGGTGAAATTCAGCGCATCCTCGCGGCGAATGATTCCCGCGTTGTTAATCAGAATATCGATGCGGCCAAACGCTGAGACCGCCTGTTGCACCACATCCGGCACCACGCGGGTGTCAATCAGATCGGCGTCAATGCCATGAAAGGCGCGGCCGGTTGCTTCAACCAGTGCCTGCGTATCGTCCGGCCCGGAGCGGTTAACGCCAATAATGTCGCAGCCTGCCTGGGCCAGACCGATTGCCATGCCCTGGCCTAAGCCGGTATTACAGCCGGTGATCAGCGCGACTTTCCCTTCCAGATTAAATGCATTCAGTATCATGCTTACGCTCTCTTAAATGTGGATGCTGCGCCTAGCGCAAATCACCGATCTGAACCGGATCCATGTCATCAAATACCTGGTTTTCGCCGACCATACCCCAGATAAAGGTGTACCTTTTGGTGCCGACACCGGCGTGAATCGACCAGCTTGGCGAAATGACCGCCTGTTCGTTATGCACCAGCAGATGACGCGTCTCCTGCGGCTGGCCCATCATGTGAAAAACCGCGGTCTCTTCATCCATGTCGAAATAGAAATAGACTTCCATGCGCCGCTCATGGGTGTGGCACGGCATGGTGTTCCACAGGCTGCCTTCTTCCAGGCGTGTTAATCCCATGGTCAGCTGACAGGTGGGCAACACATCGGGAACGATGAATTTATTAATGGTGCGGCGGTTGCTGGTGGCGGCATCGCCGAGGGTGGTGGAAGAGGCCTCGGCAAGCGTGATTTTCTTGTCGGGCCAGGTGCGGTGCGCCGGGGCGCTGTTGTAATAAAACTTGGCCGGACGGGCGGCATCATTGCTGCTGAAGATCACCGATTGTCTGCCCATGCCGACGTAAAGCGCTTCCTGGTTGCCGATCTCCCACTGCGTACCGTCAACATCGATCACGCCAGGACCGCCGACGTTAATGACGCCCAGTTCGCGGCGCTCCAGAAAATAGCTGACGCCAAGCTGTTTACCCACTTCGCTGCCGATGGTCACGCTTTGCGTAACCGGCATAATGCCGCCGATGATAATGCGATCGGTATGGCTGTAGGTCATGGTGTAGGTATCGGCGGTGAACAGCGTCTCAATCAGAAATTCGCGGCGCAGTGCGGCAGTGTCGAGCTGCTTTGCATGGTCGCTGTGGATACTTTGACGGACTTGCATATCAGACCTCGTGCGATGAAAGGCGAAAGAACCGTGAAGCAATCGCGGTGTACCCGAGGAATAATAGGCATCCTGAGATGCTAATTCAATAAAAATGAAACGCTGTTTTATTTGTTTTGGAGGCGAGATCAAAGTTTATCAGGCTGCGCGCAGGCAGCCTGTTTATCGTACTTAGCCGCGCAGGTGAAGTGCAGTGAGTTCAGCCAGCGACCTGAGCTGCACATGAGCAACATGCCAGCGAGCATCGTCACGGTTTTCGGCGGCTGGCACCACGATTGAGCGCATGCGGGCGGCGCGCGTGGCGATCATGCCGTTGAAAGAGTCTTCGAGCGTCACGCAGTTCAGCGGGTCGACGCCCAGTTTAGCGGCCGCATCAAGATAGACCTGAGGATGGGGCTTGCTGTAAGGCAACATCTCGGCCGAGGCCAGTGCTGAAAAATAGTGCCTGAGGTTGAACATCTCCAGCACGCGCTCCAGCATAAACAATGGCGAAGCGGAAGCCAGGCCGATGGCCAGACCTTCTGCCTGACAGAGTTTCAGCGCGTGTTCAACGCCTGGCAGCAGCGGTCGCTGTGCTTCCACCAGCGACAGCGCCCGCGTGATAATACGCTGCGTCACTTCAGCCTGATCGGGGCCGTTCCACGGCTGGGCGTCATACCACATGCGAACCACCTGATCGATGCGCAGGCCGAGCGTATCGGGCAGCTCAGCGCGCCGCGACAGGTCGATACCCAATGCCGAAAATACATCGCTTTCGGCCTGATCCCACAGCGGCTCGGAATCGATCAGTAATCCATCCATGTCAAAGATGGCGGCTAAAACAGGTCGGGAATAGGACATTAGCGGCTCCACTGGTTGATGTGTCACAACCTTAGCATGGCTGATGGCGCACGCTGGCGAGGAGCCGCGGGAATTTTAACGGTGCGCCGATTTTTTCAGGCAGATTTTCTTCGCAGCGGGTAGACTTAGGGCCACATTGAGGTGTTAAGGAGAAACCATGACTTATCAACAGGCTGGCCGCATCGGAATTCTGAAGCGTGTGGTTGGCTGGATTATTTTCCTGCCGGCGCTGATCTCAACCATCATTTCGCTGTTGAGCTTCATGTTCAGGCACAGCGAGAAGCAGCCTGGCATCGATGCGGTAATGCTCGATTTCGTGCATGTGATGATCGACATGATCCGCTTTAATACCGGCTTTCTGCACTTTTTCTGGCAGAACTCGCCGGTGCCAGATTTTCACGGTGGCGCGAATCTCGGCTTCTGGTTTATCTATATTCTGATTTTTGTTGGTCTGGCGCTAACCGCTTCCGGTGCCCGCATTTGGCGGCAGTCGCGTTACATTAAAGAAGGCATTGAAGATCAGCTGATAATGGAAAAAGCCAAAGGCGAAGAGGGGCGCTCCCGCCAGCAACTGGAAGCGCGTATTAACGTGCCACATCACACGATATTCCTGCAGATTTTCCCGCTTTATATTCTGCCGATTATCATCGCCATAGCCGGTTATTTTATCCTCTCTCTGCTTGGCTTCATCTGATGTTGTCAGGCCGGACTGGCCTGACTTTCCATCCATTCGTCCGCATCCAGCAGTTCGCCTATTGCCCTTTGTGATTCCAGCAGCCATTCGCCGCCAAACACGTTGGCCCGGTTAAGCAAATAATAAAGCTGATAAATCGGCTGCCGCTGTGAGAAACCGGCGGGCAACGGCCAGATAGACTGATAACCCTCATAAATTTGCGGTGGCAAAGCGGTATACCACGAGAGCATCGCCAAATCGCATTCCCGGTCGCCCCAGTAACAGGCGGGATCGTAAATCCATGGACCCTCCGCGCTGCCGCCACAGTTAGTTGGCCAGAGATCGCCATGCAGCAGAGAAGGTTGAGGCTGATGTGTGGCCAGCGCGCGCTGCACGCAGCTGATGATCAGATCGATATTGCCATACTGAATGCCTTTTTCGGCGGCCAGCTGAAGCTGCCAGCCGATGCGCTGTTCGGCAAAGAACACTGACCAGCGACGTAGCCAGCTGTTGGGCTGCGGTGTGGTGGTAATATTGTTGTCAAAATCGAAGCCGAAGTGCGCCTGTTCGCTCCACTGGTGCAGGCGGGCAAGCTGCTGCCCAAGCTCAAGGGCGCTGGTGCTGTCGAGCGGAGTAAGCGGAATGTATTCCAGTAACAGAAAGCTGACGTCGCGATCGCTGCCTACGCCATAGACCGCCGGCACACGTACCGTTTGGCTACGCGCCAGCAGTTCGAGCTGAGCGGCTTCCCAGGTAAAGAGATCAAGCATGTCGCGCTGGTTGCACTTCACAAACACATCGTGCTCACCGTAACGAATATGCCAGGCGGGATGAACATCGCCGCCGGGAAGCGACGTTTTTTGCCCAATATCGGCGCTGCCCAACTGTTCACTTAACAGACGACCAATGGCTGACCACATACGGTACTCCTCTTTCGCTGGTGGGGAATGAGTGTTACGCGTCAATCGTCATCTAACCTGCGCCGATATTGCCGGAAGCGTGGCGCGGATATTAAGGAGCGTGTTGCAAAAAATCGTCGAGCGTTTGAACATCAACCCGCAGTTTATCAGCAGGTAAACTGGCAGACGCGGCGATAATCTCCTGCTGCAATTCCTCGGCGGTTTTGGCGGTAATTATGCCAAAGCTGTTGAGGCCGAGCTCATGCGACTTGCCATGTTCATCATGCAGCGAGGTTGTGAATCCACTGCCTGTCATCGCTGAGGTAAGTTGCTGAATGTCGCCCAGGCTCTCTTCCTGATAATGCAGCGTAACGACAAAATGCTGTAATCCTGTCGGACTCATAATTCACCTTATTGTTATCGAAAGCGTTTTTTAGCGTAGTTCAGGGTCGTCGAGGTGGCGAATTGTTAGCCAACTATGCTGTTATAAAAGCGGAAAAAAGACGGGGAAGCAAGCAGTCTTCAACAGGTGAAATCTGCAAACGCAGCGGCGGACACTTTTTGTTGCAAAATCAGTGCGGCGATAAAAATTACACTCTATACTGCGCGTCGTTAATGGGATGATTCCCATACCGGCGGGGATTTGCGGATAATGCAGCGCACGGCCCGCATTTCATATTTTTTTACAATACTTACTTAAAATTGCATTGATTGGCTGGAGAAATTCTTCAGACTCACTCTTTTTTAAACTGTCGTACGGGTCACAATTAAATGAAAGCGTTAACCAAGCTGTCAGCAGCTCTTTTGCTTCCGTTGGGAGCATTTTGTCACCAGGCCATGGCTGATAACAACGTATTTACCTCCATGGACGATCCTTCCACGGCGAAAAAGCCTTTTGATGGCAGCGCAGCCGCAGGCTATCTGGCCCAGACCGGCAACACCACCAGTTCCTCGTTGACCGCGCAAACCAACATGACCTGGTTTCAGAGCAGAACCGCTTACAGCCTGTGGGGCAACGCGGCGAACACCTCAGCGAATGATGAGCGCTCTTCAGAGACCTACAACATCGGTGGCCGTAGCCGCTATAACATGACCAACTACGATTACCTGTTTGGTCAGGCGAGCTGGTTAAGCGATCGCTTAAATGGTTATGACTCACGTGACGTACTGACCGCCGGTTATGGTCGTCAGGTGCTTAACGGCCCGGTGCATTCACTGCGTATGGAATTTGGTCCTGGCGTTCGCTATGACGATTTCCATGACGGCGGTCATGAAACTAAAGCGCTGGGTTATGGCGCGCTGAGCTACCAGTGGCAGCTCACCGATACCACCAAGTTTGTGCAGGGCGTTTCCGTGCTGAGCAGCTTTGGTGAAGACACGACGGTTAACTCCGAGACCGGCTTGCAGGTGGCTATTAATGAACACTTTGCTCTGAAGCTGGCCTATAACGTGACCTGGAACAACAATCCGCCAGAGTCTGCGCCAGATCGTACCGATACCAAAACCTCTGTTATGCTGTCTTACGCAATGTAAATTAAACAGGCCGCCTCTCTGGCGGCCTGTTTCGTTTCCCCGTATTTTCCTGTTAGCCATGCAGCCTGCAATGCGTTCAGACGCATGAATGCTTGCCTGCTATAGCGTCTGTTCTACCCGCCCAGTGTGCCCAATCAATCCGTGAGTTGCGCATTATTTTAAGCCGTGTGTAACACAGTGTAAAATTACGCAGAAATAAGCGAAGCGTACGGGTTGCGTTAAATTATTCTATTTTAAATAAAAGTTATTTTGTGCCGTTTTGGTTGTTTTTACATAGCCGTTTCGTTATTTAATGCCAATGTGATTTTTTTATATAAATGGATTTGCACTCTCAGAGCTGTCACCTAGAATAATTCATGCAACACGAAAAAACGTCCGGCGTAATAGCATTATGCTGGTTGCCATTAAACAAATGACAATATGTTCAGGAGGGAATTATGGCCGAACATCGTGGTGGTTCCGGTAACTTCGCAGAAGATCGCGAAAAAGCATCTGAAGCAGGAAAAAAAGGCGGTCAAAACAGCGGTGGTAATTTCGCTAACGACCGTGAAAAAGCATCAGAAGCAGGAAAGAAAGGTGGCGAACATAGCCATGGTGGCGGGCGCAAGTCTGATTGATTAGAGTTAAATGAACTCTTTTTAATTCCACCAGCCCCGGCGTAATTATGCCGGGGCTAAATTTTATAACATTCTTTGATAATGAAAATGTCAAAGCGAGCGCTGATCCTCTCTGGATCCGGCCCCTCCTAATGGGATGTGAAAAAAACCTTTTCTCCGCCATACCTGAAACATAATCTTCAACCCTTCCAACTCTCTTCATTAAAGTTATTACTAACTTAAATACATGTTTCTTCGTTAAATAAAATAAACTCCAGCTGTACAATGCGGTATTTGCACGGGCTTATGCTTGTTGTTTTATTCTGGCATGCCATGCTTAATTTTCTGTACTGCTCCTGTCCTGCATGGAGGAATGATGGGCCAGATAAACTTTTGCTGTCAGGTCTGCGGAAGTAACAAGTTCATCTTCACTACATATAATAAAAAAAGAGGCACGCAACACGGCGCAGTGTGCAGTAAATGTAAAACGCCACTTACGACGGCTTCATTTTCCAAAGTAAATATCATTCGTTTTGCCGGTTAAACAGAGACGTTTACTTTCGCGTTGAGGCAATTACGGGCGTGGTATAACGGTATTACTGCAGTCGTTGAGGCTGATGATGCAGGTTCAATTCCTGCTGCCCGTTCCAACCGGCATTCGCGCTTTGGTTAACGGAACAAAGAGGATGAAATAACCGCCACGCCGGACGGTTATTTCTGCAGGCCTTATGCTGCACCAGCCATATTACGGCAGGCTTCAGCACACTGATGGCAGGCCCTGGCGCAATGCTGACAATGATCATGTTCATGCTGACCACATTCATCGCCGCAGCGGTCGCAGATCTCTGCACACAGCTTACAGAGTTGAGCGGCATACTCACTTTTCTGCGCCATCAATTGTGCGGATACCCGGCAAATTGCAGCGCACTGTATATCATAGCGAATACAGTCACGCATCATTTCCACATGTTCTTCTTGCAGACAAGAGGTTGCACAATTATCACAGGCAGTAGCACATAAATAACAGGCTTCGATACAGCGTTGAAATTGCTCGTTCATTATTTTCTCCCTTTTTTAAATATCTTTTTAAGCCTGGAGGAAGATGGTCATTATGCAAGTGGAAAATAACGATTCATGGTGGGATTGGTTGATAGGTAGCTGCTTTTCGATTTTTAAAAATATGCAATTTTCATCAGGAAAAACGGCTGATTATCACCTTTATTAGCTATTTACCCTGCGCAATCCCTTTCGCCTTCTTGCCGCGCCGATACTCTTCCAGATAGGGCAGGACCTCCAGCAAAAGAATACCCATTAATACCGAAGCAATGTAACCCACCGGTAAAGGGTCGGGACGCAGATGTAAATCAAAGCGGGCGGATTCCGGCCCTGCACCAAACAATGCCAGAAATTGCGGCCAGTGACGGGAAATAACCAGTAACAGTGCCATAAGTGGAACCATTTCCAAAAAGCTGTGTACATGCTGCTCGATGGGCGATACTTTTCTGGCGGTTACCGCATAACTGACATCCCACAGCGCGGTGGCTTCATGGCAAAAAAACAGCACGATCATAAAGCCTATAATTAACGCGTTAACCTCAAGAAATAATGCTGATAACATCGGGATGCCCATTTGCAAAAACATAAGCAGATGAATCCAGGTTTCTTTTATTCCTGCTGTGGTTTCAATGTGTGTTGCCCGATGACAAAGCCAATCGGCAAAACCTGCTATCAACCATACGGGTAAGACAAACCACAGCAGTAAAAACATCTGCGGATCGGATGATGGCATGATTTCCTCCTCTAAATAATTGTAATTAAGCGTAGCTGCGACTCGCGTATGCGCAATATCTGCGTCGTCATCTCAACGAGGCGGTAATAAAGAAGATTATTTTTTTGACTTCAGCAGGGCGCTATTAATCAGTTAAGCCGGAAAGTGGTTTACAAGGTAAAAAACAGCCGTCGAACAATACCAGCGACGAGTCTACCAGGCGGGGTTAGGCTGAGAAGGCAAGAAGCCCTAATCTTTAAGGCATAAGCAGCGCGCAGCCATGCCGCGGAAACCTGCATGCAGCACCATTTTTGCTTCAGGCACGCGCAGGCTGCTCCCCTGATTAGCCGAAATCCCCAGAGAAACAGGACAAGATACCGATTTAAAATCAGCGTCATAGCGTGTAAGATATGCCGTCTTCGTAGGTTATCCAGGGTCGCCGCTGCCATATGTGCAGGTCGAACTGTCTACCAAATTGACGATTGTAGGTCAGTTTTGGTCAGTAACTTACTGAAATAAAGCCACTAATTAATGATTGCATGTAATCTTTCGTGTGGGTTACCACTGCAGTAAGGATATAAAATGCCAGTAATTACTCTTCCTGATGGAAGCCAGCGTACGTACGATCGTGTTGTTAGCGTGATGGATATTGCGCAGGATATCGGCCCCGGCCTGGCGAAAGCCTGTATTGCTGGTCGCGTAAATGGCGAACTGGTCGATGCGGTCGATCCGATCGCCGAAGATGCCAATGTTGCTATCATCACTGCAAAAGATGAAGCCGGTATGGAGATTATTCGCCATTCCTGTGCTCACCTGTTAGGGCACGCCATCAAACAGCTGTGGCCAGATACCAAAATGGCGATCGGCCCGGTCATTGATAACGGCTTCTATTATGATGTCGATCTCGATCATACGCTGACGCAGGAAGATATCGAACTGCTCGAAAAGCGTATGCACGAGCTGGCAGAAAAAAATTACGATGTGATCAAGAAGAGGGTGAGCTGGCAGGAAGCGCGTGATGAGTTTGCCTCACGCGGCGAAAGCTACAAAACCACTATCCTTGATGAAAACATCAGCCGTGACGATCGCCCTGGCCTGTATCATCATGAAGAATATGTTGATATGTGCCGCGGTCCGCACGTACCGAATATGCGTTTTTGCCATCATTTCAAACTGCAGAAAACGTCTGGCGCCTACTGGCGCGGCGACAGCAGCAATAAAATGCTGCAACGCATTTATGGCACTGCCTGGGCTGACAAAAAGCAGCTGGCTGCCTATTTGCAGCGGCTGGAAGAGGCCTCGAAGCGCGATCACCGCAAAATTGGTAAACAGCTCGATCTTTACCATATGCAGGAAGAAGCGCCGGGGATGGTCTTCTGGCATAATGATGGCTGGACGATTTTCCGTGAGCTGGAAGTGTTTGTTCGCAGCAAACTGAAAGAATACCAGTATCAGGAAGTGAAAGGCCCGTTTATGATGGACCGCGTGCTGTGGGAAAAAACAGGGCACTGGGAAAACTACAAAGAAGCGATGTTCACCACCTCATCGGAGAACCGCGAATATTGTATTAAACCAATGAACTGCCCTGGGCACGTGCAAATTTTTAATCAGGGTCTAAAATCTTACCGCGACCTGCCGTTACGTATGGCAGAGTTTGGCAGTTGTCATCGCAACGAGCCGTCAGGCGCGCTGCATGGCCTGATGCGCGTACGCGGATTCACTCAGGACGATGCCCACGTCTTCTGTACAGAAGACCAGGTGCGCGACGAAGTGAACAGCTGCATCAGGATGGTATATGACATGTACAGCACCTTCGGATTTGAAAAAATCGTGGTGAAACTGTCAACCCGTCCTGAGAAGCGCATCGGTAGTGATGAACTGTGGGACCGTGCAGAAGCGGACCTCGCTGCCGCGCTGAAGGAAAACGATATCCCGTTTGACTATCAGCCGGGCGAAGGTGCATTCTACGGCCCGAAAATTGAATTTACGCTGCATGACTGTCTCGACCGAGCCTGGCAGTGCGGTACCGTACAGCTCGACTTCTCTTTGCCGAGCCGTTTAAACGCTTCCTATGTGGGCGAGAGCAATGAACGTCAGGTGCCGGTGATGATCCACCGTGCAATTCTGGGTTCGATGGAACGCTTTATCGGTATTCTTACCGAAGAGTATGCCGGCTTCTTCCCAACATGGCTGGCGCCGGTGCAGGCGGTGATCATGAATATCACCGACGGGCAGGCGGAATATGTCAACGAATTGACCCAAAAATTACAGAATGCGGGCATTCGTGTAAAAGCAGACTTGAGAAACGAGAAGATTGGCTTTAAAATCCGCGAGCACACATTACGCCGTGTCCCTTATATGCTGGTCTGCGGTGATAAAGAGGTAGAAGCGGGCAAAGTTGCCGTTCGTACCCGCCGTGGCAAAGACCTCGGAAGCATGGATGTCAATGTGTTGATCGAGAAGCTGCAACAAGAAATTCGCAGCCGCAATCTTCGACAACTGGAGGAATAAAGTATTAAAGGCGGAAAAAGAGTACAACCTACGCGTCCTAATCGTATCAATGGTGAAATCCGTGCCACAGAAGTGCGTTTAACTGGCGTTGATGGCGAGCCGATTGGTATTGTCAGTCTACGCGAAGCATTGGAAAAAGCCGAAGAAGCAGGCGTTGATTTAGTAGAAATCAGCCCTAATGCTGAGCCGCCGGTTTGCCGCATTATGGACTACGGCAAGTTCCTCTACGAAAAAAGCAAATCTTCTAAGGAACAGAAGAAAAAGCAGAAAGTTATCCAGGTTAAGGAAATCAAATTCCGTCCTGGTACCGATGATGGCGACTATCAGGTCAAACTACGCAACCTGATTCGCTTTCTGGAAGAGGGCGATAAAGCCAAAATCACGCTGCGTTTTCGCGGTCGTGAAATGGCGCACCAACAGATCGGTATGGAAGTGCTTAATCGCGTCCGTAAAGACCTGTGTGAAGATCTGGATTTGGCCATTGTCGAATCTTTCCCTTCGAAAATCGAAGGCCGCCAGATGATCATGGTGCTCGCACCTAAGAAGAAACAGTAGGCCGTCAAGTAATATGCCGCGCAGCGTTCGCGCTGTGCGGTATTATTCGCCTGTCTGATTCATTTTATTAACAATGCGAAGTGGATACAAAAATGCCAAAGATTAAAACTGTACGTGGCGCGGCCAAGCGCTTTAAGAAGACCGCTTCTGGCGGCTTCAAGCGTAAACACGCTAACCTGCGTCATATTCTGACTAAAAAATCTACTAAGCGTAAACGTCACCTGCGTCCGAAAGGCATGGTGTCTAAAGGCGATCTGGGTCTGGTTATTGCCTGCCTGCCGTACGCATAAGTTTATTTTTTAATTTAACCCGATCGCATTCAGCTTCTGCAGACCATGGTCACAGAGCGAGTGAGATAGGGTATCCATCAGAATATAGAACAGGAGAGCTAACATGGCTCGTGTAAAACGTGGTGTAATTGCCCGCGCTCGTCACAAAAAAATCTTAAAACAAGCTAAAGGCTACTATGGTGCACGTTCACGTGTTTACCGCGTTGCCTTCCAGGCTGTTATCAAAGCTGGTCAGTATGCTTACCGCGACCGTCGTCAACGTAAGCGTCAGTTCCGTCAGCTGTGGATCGCGCGTATCAACGCTGCGGCGCGTCAGAATGGCCTTTCTTACAGCCGTTTCATCAATGGCCTGAAAAAAGCGTCCATTGAAATTGACCGTAAAATCCTGGCAGACATCGCTGTATTCGATAAAGTGACCTTTACGGCACTGGTCGAAAAAGCGAAATCAGCTCTGGCGTAAGTCAGTTGAAAGAGGGAGCTTGCTCCCTCTTTTATTTTGTAACTTCAGCAAAATATTGACTTTTTAGCCCATGCGCATTTCAATAGGGCCGAATAATTTCAATAAGGTAAGACAAGCATGCATGCTGCCGTTTTTCGTTTCTTTTTTTACTTTAGCACCTGATTGTCGGGGGCTTCTGCGCAAAAGAGAAGAAACGAAAAATCGCGCCGAAAGCCTCCCTAGTGGAGGCTTTTTTGTTTGTGGCGTAGCGATCAACATCCGGGCTTCAGGTCCCAATAAAAACAGACCGGCCGTTCAGGCTGGAAGAAGAGGAAATCATGTCCCATCTCAACGAGTTGGTTGCCCGAGCAACGGCCGCCATTGAAGATGCACAGGATGCCGCCGCGTTAGATAACGTACGCGTTGAGTATCTGGGTAAAAAAGGGCATCTGACTTTACAGATGAGCACCCTGCGCGAATTACCGGCAGAGGAGCGTCCTGCTGCCGGTGCGGTAATCAATGATGCCAAGCAAAAAGTGCAGGATGTACTGAATGCGCGTAAAGAGAGCATCGATTCCGCCGCCATGAATGCGCGCCTTGCGGCAGAAACCATCGATGTCTCTTTGCCGGGGCGTCGCGTTGAGAATGGCGGTCTGCATCCGGTCACCCGCACCATCGATCGCATTGAGACCTTTTTTGGCGAGCTCGGCTTTGCGGTGGTTACCGGTCCGGAAATCGAAGATGACTATCACAACTTTGATGCGCTGAATATTCCCGGCCACCATCCTGCGCGTGCCGATCATGACACCTTCTGGTTTGATGCCACGCGTTTGCTGCGTACCCAGACTTCTGGCGTGCAGATCCGCACCATGAAAAACCAGCAGCCGCCGATCCGCATTATCGCGCCAGGTCGCGTTTATCGTAACGATTACGATCAAACCCACACGCCAATGTTTCACCAGATGGAAGGGTTGATTGTTGATAAAAACATCAGTTTCACCAACCTGAAAGGCACGCTGCACGATTTTCTGAATAACTTTTTCGAAGAAGATCTGCAGATTCGCTTCCGTCCTTCCTATTTTCCCTTCACCGAGCCCTCAGCTGAGGTTGACGTCATGGGCAAAAATGGCAAATGGCTGGAAGTGTTGGGCTGCGGCATGGTGCATCCGAACGTATTACGCAACGTGGGTATCGACCCGGAAGTGTATTCCGGCTTTGCTTTCGGCATGGGCATGGAACGTTTAACCATGCTGCGTTACGGCGTGACCGATTTACGTGCTTTCTTTGAAAATGATTTACGTTTTCTCAAACAGTTTAAATAAGGGCAGGTTATCCAATGAAATTCAGTGAACTGTGGTTACGCGAATGGGTTAACCCAGCCATGGATAGCGCTGCGCTGTCTGATCAAATTACCATGGCGGGCCTGGAAGTGGACGGCGTTGACGCCGTGGCTGGGGCTTTCCATGGCGTGGTGGTTGGCGAAGTGGTGGAGTGCGGTCAGCATCCGAACGCCGACAAGCTGCGCGTAACGAAGATCAACACCGGCGGCGATCGTCTGCTGGATATTGTCTGCGGCGCGCCTAATTGCCGTCAGGGCCTCAAGGTTGCCGTGGCGACCGTTGGCGCCGTGCTGCCGGGCGATTTCAAAATCAAAGCGGCAAAGCTGCGTGGTGAGCCGTCAGAAGGCATGCTCTGCTCGTTCTCCGAGCTGGGAATTTCCGACGATCACAACGGCATCATTGAGCTGCCAGCCGATGCGCCTGTCGGTCAGGATATTCGTCAGTTCCTGCAGCTGGACGATAACACCATCGAAATCAGCGTGACACCAAACCGCGCTGACTGTCTGAGCATCCTCGGCGTCGCCCGCGACGTGGCGGTCATGAATAAGCTGCCGCTGCAGGAGCCTGCGATTCAGCCGGTTGCCGCCTCCCTGGGCGATACTTTCCCGGTACGGGTTGATGCCGTTGAGGCCTGCCCACGTTATTTAGCGCGCGTGGTCAAAGGCATTGATGTCACGGCTGCCACACCGCTGTGGATGAAAGAAAAACTGCGTCGCTGCGGCATTCGCTCTATCGATCCGGTAGTAGATATCACCAATTTTGTGCTGCTGGAGTTGGGTCAGCCGATGCATGCCTTCGATCTCGATCGTTTGGAAGGCGGCATCGTAGTGAGAATGGCGAAAGAGGGTGAAACGCTGACCCTGCTGGATGGCAATGAAGCACGCCTCAGCGCCGACACCCTGGTTATCGCCGATCATCAGAAAGCGCTGGCCATGGGCGGCATTTTTGGTGGTGAACATTCCGGTGTGAATAGCGAAACGCGCAATGTGCTGTTTGAATGCGCCTTCTTCGCGCCGCTGTCGATCACTGGCCGCGCGCGCCGTCACGGTTTGCATACCGATGCGTCACATCGCTATGAGCGCGGCGTCGATCCTGCGCTGCAATACAAGGCGCTGGAGCGTGCTACTCAGCTGCTGCTTGATATTTGCGGCGGCGAAGCGGGGCCGGTCATCGATCAGACCAGCGAGCAGCATCTGCCGCAGCCGGCAACCATCACGCTGCGTCGTGAAAAGCTGGATCGCCTGATTGGTCATGTGATCAGTGACAGCGACGTAACGGATATTCTGACGCGTCTTGGTTGCCAGGTTAGCGTGGGCGAAGGTCAGTGGCAGGCTGTGGCGCCGGGCTGGCGTTTCGATATGGCTATTGAAGAAGATCTGGTTGAAGAGATCGCCCGCGTTTACGGCTACAACAACATTCCTGATGTGCCGGTTCAGGCAGGTTTGATCATGACTAAACATCGTGAAGCCAATCTGTCGCTCAAGCGTGTGAAAACCATGCTGGTGGATAAAGGCTACCAGGAAGCGATCACCTACAGCTTTGTTGATCCGAAAATCCAGGCACTGATCCATCCAGGTGAAGAGCATCTGCTGCTGCCAAGCCCGATTTCAGTCGATATGTCCGCCATGCGGCTGTCGCTGTGGAGCGGGTTGTTGAGTGCGGTGGTCTACAACCAGAACCGTCAGCAGAGCCGCGTGCGTCTGTTTGAGAGTGGTTTGCGCTTTGTGCCGGATACTCAGGCTGATTTAGGCATCCGTCAGGAAGTGATGCTGGCCGGTGTGTTAACCGGCACACGTAATGAAGAGCATTGGGACCTGGCGCGTCAGGCTGTGGACTTCTATGATTTGAAAGGTGATTTGGAGTCGGTGCTGGAACTGACGGGCAAAATGGATGCCATCAGTTTCCGTGCAGAAGCCAATCCGGCACTGCATCCGGGTCAGAGCGCCGCCATTTATTTGCATGATGAACGCATTGGCTTTATCGGTGTGGTCCATCCTGAGCTGGAGCGTAAGCTGGACCTTAACGGCCGCACCTTAGTCTTTGAACTGCTTTGGAATAAGCTCGCAGACCGCGTCCTGCCTGAGGCGCGTGAGATTTCCCGCTTCCCGGCTAACCGACGTGATATCGCTGTTGTCGTGGCAGAAAGTGTGCCCGCAGCAGATATTATCGCCGAATGTAAGAAAGTTGGCGTAAATCAGATAGTTGGCGTAAACTTGTTTGACGTGTACCGCGGTAAGGGTGTGAATGAGGGTGAGAAGAGCCTCGCGATCAGCCTGATTTTGCAGGATACCAGCCGGACACTGGAAGACGAGGAGATCGCTGCAACCGTCGCCAAATGCGTTGCGGCATTAAAAGAGCGATTCCAGGCAACCTTGAGGGATTGAACCCATGGCGCTTACAAAAGCTGAAATGTCAGAATACCTGTTTGAAAAGCTAGGCCTGAGCAAACGGGATGCCAAAGAGCTGGTTGAACTCTTCTTCGAAGAGGTACGCCGCGCGTTGGAGAACGGTGAGCAGGTCAAGTTGTCTGGATTCGGCAACTTTGACCTTCGCGACAAAAATCAACGGCCGGGTCGTAACCCGAAAACCGGTGAGGATATCCCCATTACGGCACGCCGTGTGGTGACATTTCGCCCGGGGCAGAAGCTCAAGAGCCGCGTTGAGAATGCTTCACCGAAAGAAGACTGATTTCAGCACTTTCAAAAGGCCGCGTAAGCGGCCTTTTTTATGCCTGCTGGTTAGCACATCGTCACCCTTCATAGTTTCTGCATACTGTAAGAATTCCGTAAGCTACTGGAAAGCATGGCGAAAATCAGCCGAGGCTGCTGGTGTGGGGGAGCGCTGCTTGTTATAACAACGCCGAATATAACTCAGAGGCTAAGCTGATGAAAAAAACGGCGATTGTATTATATCTGTTGTCAGGCATACCGCTGCTGAGTCAGGCGGCGGTCTCGGTCAATATCACTACGCCCGGCGTCAGCGTGCAGGTGGGCGATCGTGATTCCCGCGGCCACTTTTGGGATGGCTACGATTGGCGATCCTCAGAATGGTGGCGAGAGCATCAGGGCCGCCATGTCGGGATGCATGGCTCACGCGGCTACTGGAATGGACATGGCTGGCAGCGAGATCGGCCATCACGTGAGCGCCCGGCACCGCGCGATAATCGCGATGAGCACCAGCGAGACGATCAGCATGACCACAACCGCGACCAGCCACGTAAGCCACCACAACGTTAATACCTGTCCACACAGAGCCAGCTATGCTGGCTCTATCTTTTCCTGCCGATAGCACTACAATCAACACCTTGTTTTCCTGAGATTTAGCGATGTTATGTCACTGCTGAACATCCTGTCGCAGTCAGCCAGACGGCGTCATTTATACTGGATCGTGGCGCTCAGCCTGCTACTGCTGGCGACATTCATTCTCAGTCTGTGCGTCGGTGAGCGCTGGCTGCCGCCCAACAGCTGGCTGAGCCCGCAGGCGAAAATATTTGTCTGGCAACTGCGTTTGCCGCGTTCGCTGGCGGTGCTGCTGGTCGGTGCTGCGCTGGCCGTGGCTGGCGTGGCGATGCAGGCGCTGTTTGAAAATCCGCTCGCCGAGCCTGGCCTGCTTGGGGTTTCCAGCGGTGCTGGCGTAGGATTAATGCTGGCGATTTTTTTTGGCAGCGGCGATATCTGGCTGCTGGCACTGGCCGCCATGGCCGGTGCGCTGCTGATTACGCTGATTCTGCTACGGTTCGCCCATCGCCATCTCTCTAATAGCCGGTTACTGCTTACCGGCGTGGCGCTGGGCATGATCTGTAGCGCGATGATGACATGGGCCGTTTACCTGAGCAGCACGCTCGATCTGCGCCAACTAATGTACTGGATGATGGGCGGTTTTAGCGGCGTTGACTGGCGCTACGGCTGGCTGATGCTGGCGCTGCTGCCGGTGCTGTTATGGCTGTGCTCACGCGGTTCGGTGTTAAACCTGCTGGCACTGGGCGAACTGTCAGCACGGCAGCTTGGGCTACCGCTACTGTTATGGCGTAATCTGTTAGTGGTGGCGGTCGGCTGGCTGGTTGGCGTTAGCGTCGCGCTGGCCGGGGCAATTGGTTTCATCGGGCTGGTGGTGCCGCATCTGCTGCGTCTGCGCGGCCTGACCGATCACCATGTGCTGTTACCGGCTGCTGCGCTATCTGGCGCGATTATTTTACTGCTGGCTGATGTACTGGCCAGAATGGCCCTGACTTCAGCGGAGTTGCCGATTGGCGTGGTCACCGCCACGCTTGGCGCACCGCTTTTCATCATGCTATTACTGAAATCACAACGCTAGCCACGGCTGGTATTCTTAACCTGAATGAGAGAAGACGATGAGCCTTTTAGAGACAAAACTGGTGACGCTGGACGGCAGAGAAACCACGCTGCAAGAGTGGCAGGGCAAAGTACTGTTGGTGGTTAACGTCGCCTCAAAATGCGGGCTGACGCCACAGTATGAGCAGCTGGAAAATATTCATAAAGCCTGGGCGAGCAGTGGATTTAGCGTGCTTGGCTTCCCATGTAATCAGTTTCTTGAGCAGGAGCCAGGCACCAGCGAAGAGATTAAAACCTTCTGTAGCACGACCTACGGCGTCACCTTCCCGATGTTTGAGAAAATTGAGGTCAACGGCCCCGGTCGTCATCCACTCTATCAGCAGCTGATCGCTGCGCGCCCGGAAGCGGTTGCCCCTGAAGCAAGCGGCTTTTATGAGCGTATGGCCAGTAAAGGCCGGGCGCCAAAGGCACCTGGCGATATTCTGTGGAACTTTGAAAAATTCCTGATCGATCGCGAAGGCAATGTGGTGCAGCGGTTTTCACCCGACATGACGCCGGAAGATCCGATCGTAATGGAAAGCATCAAAGTGGCGCTGGCTAAATAACGATGCTGCAATTGCAGGAGGTGGCCGTCGCCAACCGGCTGCTGCCTTTTACCACGCAGGTGGCAGCCGGTAGCCTTATCCACCTGGTGGGGCCTAACGGTGCCGGTAAAAGCAGCCTGCTGTCGCGGCTGGCTGGTATGCTGTCCGGCAGCGGTGAGGTTGTGTTTCTCGGGCAACCGCTGCCCGCATGGAGCGGCAACGCGTTGGCGAGGCATCGCGCGTGGCTGCCACAACAGCAGCCGCCCGCTGGCCTGATGGCGGTCTGGCACTATTTGCAGTTGCATCTGGTCAATGGGCAGGGCGACCACGATAACGCGGTGGCCGGGCTGCTGGCCGCGTTACAGCTAACAGATAAGCTGGAGCGTCAGCTGCAGCAGCTTTCTGGCGGCGAATGGCAGCGGGTCCGACTGGCGGCGGTGCTGTTGCAGTGTCATCCGCAGCTCAACCCTGATGCCTGCCTGTTGTTGCTGGATGAGCCAATGACCGGGCTGGATATTGCGCAGCAGGCGGCAGTGAATCAGCTGCTTCGCCAGCACCGTGACGCTGGCATCACGGTGATCATGAGCAGCCACGATCTCAATGACAGCCTGCAACAGGCTGAATGCGTCTGGCTGATGCATCGCGGCGAGGTACAGCTAACCGGCGATCCGCAGCAGGTGCTGCAACCTACGATTTTACAGCCGATTTATCAGGTTACGTTTCGCCACGTGGTGCTGGACGACACGCTTTTTTTACTTTCCCCGCGTTAATGCCGTTCGTCAGTTGCTATTCTCTTGCCGTTACCGCTAAATAGTCAGCGGGCTTAATAAAGGGATGTGCGGCTATGCGTTGGGCGATTGTAGTGCTGGTTCTTCTTTTGGCAGGCTGTAGCCATCATGCTCCACCGCCAAACGGTCGTCTGTCCGATTCCATCACCGTTATTGCTCAACTCAACGATCAGCTCAGTCAGTGGCATGGCACGCCGTATCGCTACGGCGGCATGAACCGCAACGGCATTGATTGTTCCGGCTTTGTCTATCTGACCTTTCGCGATCGCTTTGCGTTACAGCTCCCGCGTACCACCAAAGCGCAAACCGATATCGGCACGCGCATCGACAAAGAAGAGTTATTGCCGGGCGATCTGGTGTTCTTCAAAACCGGCGGCGGTGAGAATGGCCTGCACGTCGGCATCTACGATACGGATAATCAGTTTATCCATGCTTCAACCAGCCGTGGCGTCATTCGCTCATCGCTGGATAATGTCTATTGGCGAAAAGTTTTCTGGCAGGCGCGACGTATTTAGGCAGAATTGATGCCTGCTGAATACCTGGTTTCAGATAAAGCGTATTTATCCGCTGGTTATTTCCTGCCACTATACAAACTCGTGGAAATAGACGGCGTATCAATGAAATAACAGTCAGACTAAACAATGTGACCCGCAATGCTTATCGTAAAAACGATTAATTTGAGTTAAGTATTTATAAAGAAAACGTAATTAAAAGCGTATTTTTGTTAATCGATAAGCGCAGTTAATTCTTACTTCTCTGCGTAAAGTTGGTCCTGTTGATTGTCATATTTCCTTGTTATAGGATGCAACATCGCCAGTTAATAATGGCTAAAAAAAATGCAAATTCATCTGTCGGCCGATTTTCGGTCACGTAATATTTTTTATCCCTGCTACACACCGCATGGCCGATTAGCGGCCGTTGAAATGAACGTCACTTTTGTCCATGAAACCGCAGATGTAACCCTGCCGCAAAGCATGCTGCTGCCGCAACTTGACGCCACACAGCGCGCCGCGATAATGCAGGACCAGCTTTCATTGCTGGAAAATAACAGCGATTTCTTTAATAAACATAATGTCAGGGCGACCATCTGTGTCGACAGTGTTTCTGTTGAGTCGATTCTGAATAACGATCTGCTTCAGCACCGTATTCGGCAATTGTCCTGGCTGGAATTACAAATTGATGAAGCCTATCCCGGTTTAGCGCTGGGTGAAAATAATGCTGAACTTATGACGCTGCGTAGCATTGCGGCATTATCATTAAGTCATTTCGGCGCCGGAAAAATTCCTGCTAAACCGTTATACGATAATCTTTTTACCCGGGTAAAAATCGATAAAAAATTTTTACAGGCCGCTGCTAAGCGCGCTTCGTTTCCCGCCTTTATTCATGCCATTTTCAGTAATATTGAAGCGCACTGCCAGTACATTGTGCTGCCGGGAATTGATGATGAGCTGCTGTTAAATAAAGTGCTGGCGGTAAATCCCTGGGGTCTGGAAGGCGCTATTTTTCCAACGGTTGATGCGGCTAATCTGGATGCGCTGGTGGCTGCGCCAGCCGTTCTCTCCTCCTGCCAGCACTGATGGCTGACTGCCTTATCCATTAAATACGTTTACACTTAGGGTTTACGTATCGTCGTGGAGAGCAGGAGGAGCAATGCAGTTTTCAAATAGCTGGTATCAGGAGCTGGAAGGGTGGTACAGCAAGGTGATGCCAACGCCGCTGGCCAATACGCGGTTGCTTTATCACAACGCGCCGCTGGCCGCCGAGCTGGAGCTGGACGCCAGTCTGTTGACCTCCCAGCGGCAGGGTATCTGGAACGGCAGCGAGTTGCTGCCGGGCATGCAGCCTTTAGCTCAGGTCTACAGCGGTCATCAGTTTGGCGTCTGGGCCGGTCAGCTTGGGGATGGTCGGGGGCTGCTGCTGGGCGAGCAACAGCTGTCGAATGGTCGCAAGGTTGACTGGCATTTAAAAGGTGCAGGGCTGACGCCTTATTCACGCATGGGTGATGGCCGTGCGGTGCTACGCTCCACCATTCGTGAATTTCTTGCCTCCGAAGCCATTCATCATCTGGGTATTCCCACCACGCGGGCGCTGACCATCTCTGTGAGCGATGAAGCGGTCTATCGTGAAACGCCAGAACCCGGCGCTATGCTAATGCGCATTGCCGAAAGCCATCTGCGCTTTGGCCACTTTGAACATGCGTTTTATCACCAGCGCCCTGAGCAGGTCAGGCAGCTCGCCGACTATGCAATTGCTCATCACTGGCC
This sequence comes from Duffyella gerundensis, assembly GCF_001517405.1. Lineage (NCBI taxonomy): Bacteria > Pseudomonadati > Pseudomonadota > Gammaproteobacteria > Enterobacterales > Erwiniaceae > Duffyella > Duffyella gerundensis. Next base: position 1,796,759 of record NZ_LN907827.1, read on the forward strand.
GCATCTGCAGGATGAGGCAGATAAATACCTGTTGTGGTTCAGCGATGTAGTCGAGCGCACGGCGACGTTGATCGCCAGCTGGCAAAGTGTGGGATTCGCCCACGGCGTGATGAACACCGACAACATGTCAGTGCTGGGCCTGACGCTCGATTATGGCCCTTACGGCTTTCTGGATGATTATCAGCCTGGCTTCATCTGCAACCACAGCGATTATCAGGGCCGCTACGCCTTTGAAAATCAGCCGATGGTGGGACTGTGGAACCTCAACCGCCTGGCGCACGCGCTGTCCGGCCTGATGACGACGGAACAGCTTAAGCAGGCGCTCAGTCGCTATGAGAGTGCGCTGATGCGCAGCTGGGGCCAACAGATGCGCGCCAAACTCGGGCTGCTGACCGAAGAGAAAGAGGACAACGACATCCTGACCGGCCTGCTGACGCTGATGACCAATGAACACAGCGATTACAGCTGGACCTTCCGCCAGCTCAGCTACACTCAGCAGCATGAAGCTACTTCGCCGTTGCGCGATGAGTTTATCGATCGCGAGGCCTTTGATCGCTGGTATGCCGGCTGGCGGCAGCGTCTGCTACGGGAAGGGGTGGAAGATGTCGAGCGGCAGCGCATTATGAAAGCAGCCAATCCAGCGGTCATTCTGCGCAATTATCTGGCACAGCAGGCGATTGATGCTGCCAGCGCGGGCGATGTCAGCGTGCTGGCGCGCTTGCATCAGGCACTGATGCGGCCTTTTGATGACGATGACGCCTTCCGCGATTTGCAGCAGCGCGCGCCCGACTGGGGCAAGAAACTGGAAGTGAGCTGTTCAAGTTAGAAAAGAACAAGAAGTGAGCTGTGCAAGCCAGGAGAGGAAATGGGGCGAAACTTTCGCCCCATTGTTTTCACAACCGGGTGGCGACTGCGTCTGCCAACATCTGTAGTACTTCTTCGCTCTGCTCCCAACCCAGGCATGGGTCGGTAATCGACTGGCCATATTGCAGCGGCTGACCGCTGACCACTTTTTGCGCGCCTTCCTGCAGGAAACTCTCAATCATCACGCCGCCAATCGCTCGCGATCCACCGCGGATCTGCGCACAGATGGATTCAGCCACGTCGCGCTGCCGCTGATGCTGCTTCAGGCAGTTGCCGTGGCTGAAGTCCACCACCAGTTGCTGCGGCAGATCGAATTCCGCCAGGCTGGCTGCGGCGTCGGCGATATCTTCAGTATGGTAATTGGGCTGTTTGCCGCCGCGCATAATGATATGACCGGAAGGATTACCGCTGGTTTGATACACGGTCATCTGGCCATCTTTGTCCGGCGAAAGAAACATATGGCTGACGCGGGCGGCGCGAATGGCATCCACCGCAATGCGCGTGTTGCCATCAGTGCCGTTTTTAAAGCCCACTGGACAGGAGAGTGCCGAGGCCATCTCGCGGTGAATCTGGCTTTCCGTGGTACGCGCGCCGATAGCGCCCCAGCTGATCAGGTCGGCAATAAACTGGCCGATCACCATATCCAAAAACTCGGTGGCAGTAGGCAAATTTAAGCGGTTGATATCCAGCAGCAGTTTGCGTGCAATCGCCAGGCCTTCATTGACCCGGCAGCTTCCATCAAGGTGTGGATCGGAGATCAAACCTTTCCAGCCAACCACGGTGCGCGGTTTTTCAAAATAGGCGCGCATCACAATCTCAAGTTCTCCGGCATGGCGCTCGCGCAGCACCGCCAGTTTTTTGGCATACTCCAGCGCGGCGTCCGGATCGTGCAGGGAACAGGGGCCGATCACTACCAGCAGGCGCGGATCCTCACCGTTCAGGATGCGGGCAATACGCTGGCGCGAGGCGGTAACATTGTCCGCGATTTCAGCTGACACCGGATAGCGGGCGGCAAGTTCCGCAGGCGTGATCAGGCTATCGATGCGCGTGGTGCGCAACTCATCCGTTTTGTTCATGTTCACTCTCAAAATTTTTTCTTCGCATCGGCAGAAGCGCCGGGAAGTGATGGCCATCACCTTAACCCAAAGCGCTGTGAATTCAAGTGTTACCCCGGTGCGTCAGAAAAAATGTTGGCCGCCTGCTCGGGCGACAGCGGGTTAAAACATGCGGCGGTTCAGGCCCATAATGTCCAGAATCTTGGTGGCGATCTCCTCCACCGAATAGTTGGTGCTGTTGAGGTAGCGGATCTGCTGGGTGCGAAACAGCGCTTCGACTTCGCCCACTTCCATACGACACTGGCGCAGCGAGGCGTAACGCGTGTTTTCAGCGCGCTCCTGCCGTATCGCCGCCAGACGTTCCGGATCGATGGTCAGGCCGAACAGTTTATGCTGAAAAGGACGCAGCGCAGCAGGTAGCTTGAGATTATCCATATCATCGGCAATAAAAGGGTAGTTCGCCGCTTTGACGCCAAACTGCATCGCCAGATAGAGGCTGGTGGGCGTTTTGCCACAGCGCGAGACGCCGAGCAGGATCACCTGCGCATCTTCCAGCCCGCGCAGCGAGATGCCATCGTCGTGCGCCAGGGTATAATCGATCGCCGCGATGCGAGCATCGTATTTGCCGAGGTTGCTGGCGGTTAAACCGTGCGTGCGATGCACCACCGGCGCGGGCGCAATGCCCAGTTCCTGCTGCAGCGGCGCCACCAGCGTCTGCACGATATCCTGACAGAAGCCTTCGCTCTGCATGATGATCTCTTTGACCTCTGGCGTCACAATCGACAAAAACACCAGCGGCCGCAGGCCACTTTGTTGGCAAATCGCATTAATTTGCGCTTTGACCGCCAACGCACGCTGTACGTTTTCCACGAAGGGCAGCGTGACGCTGATGGTATCAACCGGAAACTGTGACATGACGGCGTGCCCTAACACCTCGGCGGTGATCGCCGTGCCATCAGAAATATAAAAAACGCTTCTTTCTACGATCATATTCATGTGATTTCCTGAGAGAAGAACGGCCTTGATTAAAATAAATATTCCACAACGGCTGAGATGAATATTTTATTTTGCGCAGCTGATACGCAATATTTAAAAATGAAATGCTGTTTCTTTTATCTGTTTAGCGTCGCAACTGAGTAATTAAGCCCAGCGATAAGTTTGTCTTATTTAACATGATGCAAGCTAATTTATAAGCTATTGTTAAAAAAGATAAATTTACTTTTTTCTTTTTTATTCTCTTGCGATCATGGCCTGAAAAGCGCCTTATTTACACTAAGGAGTAATCTGAAACTGCTAATTCTGCGACAGCTTTAACGATTCAACATTTTCATCCTGCAATGAAAGTGTGCCACTCTCAAGACGCGCTTAGTCTGCATTTTCTCATTTCTCAGTCACTTTATTGAAAAGGATAACGTCAATGTCTAATCAAGGCGAACGGTCGTTGGTGCTCTGGTATAACCAGCTTGGCATGCACGACGTTGATCGGGTGGGCGGCAAGAATGCGTCTCTGGGTGAAATGATCACTAACCTCTCATCTTTAGGCGTATCGGTGCCCAACGGGTTTGCCACTACGTCCGAAGCCTTTAATCTCTTTCTCGATCAAAGTGGCCTGAATGAGCGCATTTATGCGCTGCTGGATGAAACAGACGTTGATGATGTGTCGGCGCTGGCGAAAGCGGGCCAGCAAATCAGGCAGTGGATTGTGGAAACGCCGTTCCATGGCGAGCTGGAAACGGCGATTGAGCAGGCGTATCAGCAGCTTTCCGCCGATGATGCTGAAGCCTCTTTTGCCGTACGCTCTTCGGCTACCGCAGAAGATATGCCTGATGCCTCGTTTGCCGGTCAGCAGGAAACTTTCCTCAACGTGCAGGGCATTGACGCGGTGATGATCGCCGTTAAACACGTTTTCGCCTCGCTGTTTAACGATCGAGCGATCTCTTATCGGGTGCATCAGGGCTATGACCATCGCGGCATTGCGCTCTCTGCAGGCGTGCAGCGCATGGTGCGTTCCGACCTGGCGTCATCGGGCGTGATGTTTACCATCGACACGGAGTCGGGCTTCGATCAGGTGGTATTTATCACCGCTGCGTTGGGTCTGGGTGAAATGGTGGTGCAGGGCGCGGTGAATCCGGATGAGTTTTATGTACACAAGCCGACACTGGCGGCCAATCGTCCGGCTATCGTCCGGCGCAACATGGGTTCCAAAAAGATTCGCATGGTCTATGCCGACTCGCTGGAGCATGGCGAACAGGTAAGAATTGAAGATGTGCCGCAGGCCGAACGCGATCGCTTTGCGCTGACCGATGATGAGGTGCAGTCGCTGGCCCGCCAGGCAATGGCCATTGAGCAGCATTATCAGCGTCCGATGGATATTGAGTGGGCAAAAGATGGCCACACCGGCAAGCTGTTTATCGTCCAGGCGCGTCCGGAAACCGTGCGCTCCAACGGGCAGGTGATGGAGCGGTACTCGCTACAGGGCAAAGGCAACGTGGTGGTGGAAGGACGTGCTATCGGCCATCGTATTGGCGCAGGTGAAGTGAAAGTGATTCATGACATCAGCGAAATGGACCGTATCCAGAAAGGCGACGTGCTGGTGACCGACATGACCGATCCCGACTGGGAGCCGATCATGAAGAAAGCTGCCGCTATCGTTACCAATCGCGGCGGCCGCACCTGCCATGCGGCGATCATTGCGCGTGAGATGGGTATTCCTGCGGTGGTCGGCTGCGGCAATGCCACCGATCTGCTGCGCGATGGCCATCAGGTTACCGTCTCCTGCTCGGAAGGCGATACCGGTTATGTCTACGATGCGCTGCTCGAATTTGAAGTCAAAAGCTCGCAGGTCGATGAGATGCCGGCGCTGCCGCTGAAAATCATGATGAACGTGGGTAATCCCGATCGCGCCTTTGATTTCGCCTGCCTGCCCAATGAGGGCGTTGGCCTGGCACGGCTTGAATTCATCATCAACCGCATGATTGGCGTGCACCCCAAAGCGCTGCTGGAGTTTGATCAGCAAACGCCGGAAGTACAGCAGCAGATCCGCGAACTGATGAAGGGCTTTGACGATCCGGTGGAGTTCTACGTGGCGCGCCTGACTGAAGGCATTGCCACGCTGGGCGCGGCGTTTGCGCCGAAGCGGGTGATTGTGCGTCTCTCTGACTTCAAATCCAACGAATACGCCAATCTGGTGGGCGGCGAACGTTATGAGCCGGATGAAGAGAACCCGATGCTCGGCTTCCGCGGCGCCGGACGCTACGTGGCGGACAGCTTCCGTGACTGCTTTGCGCTGGAGTGCGCGGCGGTGAAGCGGGTGCGCAACGAAATGGGCTTAACCAACGTTGAGATTATGATTCCGTTCGTGCGTACCGTCGATCAGGCCCAGGCAGTGGTGGAGGAGCTGGCGCGTCAGGGGCTGAAGCGCGGTCAGGATGGCCTGAAAATCATCATGATGTGCGAAATCCCTTCCAATGCGCTGTTGGCCGAACAGTTTCTTGAGCATTTCGACGGCTTCTCGATCGGCTCTAACGATATGACGCAGCTGACGCTGGGGCTGGATCGTGACTCGGGCGTGGTCTCTGCACTGTTTGATGAACGTAATGAAGCGGTTAAGGCGTTGCTGTCGATGGCGATTCGTGCGGCGAAAAAACAGGGTAAATACGTGGGGATTTGCGGTCAGGGACCGTCGGATCATGAAGACTTTGCTGCCTGGTTAATGGAAGAGGGCATCGACAGCTTGTCGCTCAATCCGGATACCGTCGTGCAAACCTGGCTGATGCTGGCGGATTTGCACAAAGCATAATCATTTAACTTTACTAATTTAAGGGCCGGATTATTCGGCCTTTTATTTATATTCAGGCAAAAAAAAGCCCATCACATGGGATGGGCAAAGACTACACACAGCAATTCTTTTACTTTACTCAGGGGAAAAAGGTTGTTTTAAAATCAGGGGTTTGATCTCAAACATGTGACTCATGTTATTCAGCATCGTAGCGGGCGTCTTTAAGAATCCTCTTATTAGTTTACGGCGGATAATCTTTTCCCGTAATTCGACGTTATTTGCCGCAAAAAATGAGAAGCTCAGGTAATGTGTTGCCTGACATTTAAGCGTTTTTTAACAAAAAAAGCGTTTTAAGGTTTAACAGTGTTAATCAGAACACGGGAAAATATTTTTCAGCGGCCCGGTAATGAAACCGCTGATTTACACTTAGAAGGTCTTGCGTAGCTCTTCCTGATCCTCTGCCAGCTCGTCTATCACTTCCTGCGGCGAGCCATCCGGCGCAGGCGCTTCGTGCATCCAGGCCGACACCAGGCGATAAGAGACCGCCAGTACTACCGGGCCAATAAACAGGCCAATCATACCAAAAGCTACCAGGCCGCCGATGACGCCAGAGAGAATCAGGATCATAGGCAGATCGGCGCCCATGCGGATAAGCATCGGCCGCAGGAAGTTATCCAGCGTACCCACTACGCAGCTCCAGACCAGCAGCACAGTGCCCCAGGTGGTGTCGCCGCTCCAGTAGAGCCAGATGATCGCGGGCACCAGCACCAGCAGCGGCCCAAGCTGAACCAGGCAAAAGAAAATCATCAGCACGGTGAGCAGCGTGGCGTAGGGAATGCCCGATATCGCGAGGCCAATGCCGCCGAGCACGCCCTGCACCAGCGCGGTGACCACCACACCCAGCGCCACGGCGCGGATCGCCTGACCCGCCAGCAGTACCGCCGCATCACCGCGGCGTGAGGCGAGACGATAGGCAAAATGTCGAATGCCGTTGCCCACCTGCTCACCACGCCAGTAGAGCAGCACGCTGAACAGCAGCATCAAACCGAGATGGAGCATAAAGCGGCCAAAGTGACCCGCCTGGGCAAAAAAGAAACCGGTGGTGCGGCCAATGTAAGGCTGCACCTTGCGCATAATGGCCGTACCCCCGGCATCAACCTGGGTGTGATAACCGGCAAAAAGCTTCTTGCCAATGACCGGCACGTCGTTGAGCCAGGTCAGCGCAGGCAGTTGCAGGTGACCGGAGGTGATCCAGGCGATCACCGGTGCGCTGTTATCGATCAGGCTGTTGACCAGCAGCACCACCGGAATAATGAACACCAGCAGCAAAATCAGCGTCATGGCCACCACCGCCAGCGAACGTCGTCCCCACAACCAGGACTGGAGCTTGAGCATCAGCGGCCAGGTGGCAATCACCACCATGCTCGCCCAGGCAAAGCCGAGGATAAAGGGTTGCACCACCCAAAAGCAGGCGACGATAAGAATAAGAATGAACATCAGTGAAAACAGTATTTGCGGTAAATCCATGCTGCGATGCAGGTTTTTCATTGTCTAACCCGGTCCTTAATCTCTCTCAGGTGGCGCATCCAGATGATGCACGACGGGAATATCATGAAGCATTTACGGGGATTGCAACAGAGGCAGTCACAGGGATTTTATCGCCGCTGAAATCAGAGCGATGGGGTTAAAAATATGATAAAACCACCTATCTCCGACTAACAACGCAATCGATTCGCTCACTGGTTATCCCATCATGATCCCACAGATTTCCCAGGCGCCAGGGTTGGTACAGCTGGTACTGACTTTCCTCAACACCCTTGAGCAGCAAGGCTTTACTGGTGATACCGCCACCAGCTATGCCGATCGCCTTACCGTCTCCACGGACAACAGCATTTATCAGCAGCTGCCCGATGCGGTGATTTTTCCCCGATCTACCGCCGATGTGGCGCTGATTGCACGCGTGGCGGGTGAAACGCGCTTTGAGAGCCTGGTGTTTACACCGCGTGGCGGCGGCACCGGTACTAACGGTCAGTCGCTGAATCAGGGCATCGTGGTCGACATGTCGCGCTACATGAATCGCATTCTGGAAATCAATCCTGAACAGGGCTGGGTACGCGTTGAGGCAGGCGTGATAAAAGATCAGCTCAATGCCTGGCTGAAGCCGTATGGCTTCTTTTTCTCACCGGAGCTTTCCACCAGCAACCGCGCTACGCTGGGCGGCATGATCAATACCGATGCCTCTGGCCAGGGATCGCTGGTGTATGGCAAAACGTCCGATCATGTGCTGGCCCTGCGTGCCGTGCTGTTGGGTGGGGAAATCCTTGATACGCGAGCCATGCCGGTGGCGCTGGCCGAACAACTGGCGCAGGAGCAGACGCCGGAAGGGCGCATCTATGCCACGGTGCTGGAACGCTGCCGCGAGCAGCGCGCGCTGATTGTGGAGAAGTTTCCGGCATTAAATCGCTTTCTGACCGGCTACGACCTGCGCCACGTGCTCAGCGACGATCTGCAAACCTTCGATCTGACCCGCATCCTGTGTGGCGCAGAAGGCACGCTGGCCTTTATCAGCGAAGCACGGCTGGATATCACGCCGATCCCAAAAGCGCGTCAGCTGGTGAATATCAAATACAACTCTTTTGATGCCGCATTGCGTAACGCGCCGTTGCTGGTCGAGGCGCAGGCGTTGTCGGTAGAGACCGTGGATTCAAAAGTGCTCAATCTGGCGCGGGAAGATATCGTCTGGCATTCGGTGCGTGAGCTGATTGCAGATGTGCCGGATCAAGAGATGCTCGGCCTGAATATCGTTGAGTTTGCCGGTAACGACGTGGCGCTGATCGACAGCCAGGTTAACGCGCTCTGTGCCCGGCTTGATGCGCTGATGGCGCAACAGGAAGCGGGCGTCATCGGTTATCAGCTCTGCGAGGACTTAGCGGGGATTGAGCGTATCTATGCGATGCGCAAGAAAGCGGTTGGTCTGTTGGGCAATGCCAAAGGGCGCGCCAAACCCATTCCGTTTGTGGAAGATACCGCCGTGCCGCCGCAGCATCTCGCCGACTATATCAGCGACTTTCGTGCGCTGCTGGACAGCCATGGCCTGAGTTATGGCATGTTTGGTCACGTTGATGCCGGCGTGCTGCATGTGCGACCCGCGTTAGACATGTGCGATCCGCAACAGGAGATGCTGATGAAGCAGATCTCCGATGAAGTGGTGGCACTGACCGCGCGCTATGGCGGATTACTGTGGGGCGAGCACGGTAAGGGATACCGCGCGCAATACAGTCCCGCCTTTTTTGGCGACACGCTGTACAACGAGCTGCGCCGCATCAAAGCTGCCTTTGATCCGCTGAACCGGCTGAATCCAGGTAAAATCTGTACGCCAATCGGCGTTGACGATCCGATGATGCCGGTTGATGGCGTCAAGCGCGGCACCTTTGATCGCCAGATTCCGGTGGCGGTACGCAGTGACTGGCGCGGCGCCATGGAGTGCAACGGTAACGGGCTGTGCTTTAATTTCGACGTACGCAGTCCGATGTGTCCCTCAATGAAAATCACCGCGAACCGCATTCACTCGCCAAAAGGCCGGGCGACCTTGACCCGTGAATGGTTGCGATTGCTGGTGGAAAAGGGTGTCGATCCGCTGGAGCTGGAGCAGCATCTGCCGACGCGTTCGGTGAGCCTGCGCGCCTTGATCAGCCGCACGCGCAATAGTTGGTACGCCAGCAAAGGGGAATACGACTTTTCGCACGAGGTAAAGGAGGCGATGTCGGGCTGTCTGGCCTGCAAAGCCTGCTCTACCCAGTGCCCGATTAAGATCGACGTGCCTGGCTTCCGATCGCGCTTCCTGCAGCTCTACCATACGCGCTACCTGCGCCCGGTAAGCGATCATCTGGTTGCGGGAGTGGAAACGTACGCGCCGCTGATGGCCAAAGCGCCGAAAGCGTTCAATTTCTTTCTGCGGCAGCCGTGGTTGCGTGAACTGAGCCGCCAGCATATTGGCATGGTGGATCTGCCGCTGCTTTCGTCGCCTTCACTGAAGCAGCAGCTCTCCGGCCATCCCGCCTGCGCAATGACGCTGGAGCAACTGGAAGCCGAAAGCGCAGAGAAAAGAGCCAATCGTGTGTTGATCGTGCAGGATCCTTTCACCAGCTATTATGAAGCGCAACTGGTTAATGACTTTGTTCGCCTGGTCGAAAAGCTGGGTTACCAGCCGGTGCTGCTGCCATTTTCACCAAACGGCAAGGCTCAGCACGTGAAAGGATTTTTACAACGCTTTGCCCGCACCGCCGAAAAAACCGCCGATTTCCTGCGCCGTGTGGCACGGCTGGGTGCGCCGATGGTGGGCGTCGATCCGGCGACGGTACTCTGTTATCGCGATGAGTATCAGCAGACGCTGGGCGACAAGCGCGGCGAGTTCTCGGTCTTGATGGTGCAGGAGTGGCTGAGTGAGGTACTTGCGCCGCGGGCAGTTCAGCCGCAGACCGGTGAATCCTGGTATCTGTTTGCGCATTGTACCGAAGTCACTGCCTTGCCGGCGTCACCAAATCAGTGGCAGGGCATTTTTGCTCGCTTTGGCGCCACGCTGGAAAACGTTAGCGTCGGCTGTTGCGGCATGGCGGGAACCTATGGGCACGAGACCAAAAACCTTGAAAATTCGCTGGGTATTTATGCGCTGTCGTGGCATCCGCAGATGCAGCGGTTGCCGCGTCAGCGTTGCCTGGCTACCGGCTATTCCTGCCGCAGCCAGGTGAAAAGAATTGAGGGTAATGGCGTGAGACATCCGTTACAGGCGCTGCTGGAAATGGTATAATTTTTGTTACGCGTATGTGCTAGAAAATCGAACCGGCGTGTTTAACAAAATCGCTCTGTAACGTAGTGGCTTTGTCCCAGTGGCCGGTCTGTGCCAGGTGATGGCACAGACGGGTCAGTGACAACCGGGCCAGCTGATAGGCCTGAACGCGGAATAACTGTTCACGCTCGGGATTACTCATTTCCTGCACCAGTCGATGATGCAGTTTGCCCAGCGCATGCAGGTAGCTCTGGTCGTCGCCGTTCAGTTGACAAATTTCTGCCATATCGAGACAGGTATCATTGAAGCGTCGCAGCTGTTCGATACCAGCGCCGGAGCGATCAAGTCGGGCCTGCGCCATGTAAAAATCGACGGTGATATCGCGGACAGAAAACTTGTAGTCGTCAATTTTATGCTGCAACCAGGCGGACACGGACCGATTCATGACGCACTCTCCTGCTAATGAGAATCATTATCATAATAACCTACGCGATTTTTAGCGATCGCGCGAGCAAAGTTTTATCGATAAATGCTACCTGTCAGAAAAATTGATATTAACAATCCAGACGCATCGGTAAGGGCGTAAACTGATTATTATTCTCAATAAGCATCAAGATGTCTTCGGTGACTTATTGATATATAATGGAATTATAAAACCAGCATAGCGCTTTTTTGGTGGATCAGACCGCTGATTTAAGCGTCTATTCTTAAATATTAGCCGTAAAAAAAGCCGTTTCGCCTTTATCCCTGCAAAACAAGAGGTTGAAGTGATAATTGTTATCACTACCATAGGGGTATCAGCCAAACCAGGCTACGCATCATGAGGTACAGCATATGGCAACAGCAAATCCTGCATCTTTCTCTCCGGATGATTTTGTCTGGAAAGGACTCACGCTGACGGACTCAGCGGCAACGCAAATTCTCAACCTTGTCGCTACCGATCCGGCAGTCAGCGGTTTACGTCTTGGCATTAAGCAATCCGGTTGTGCCGGGTTCGGCTATACCATGGATTTGGTGAGCGCCGCCGAAGAGGATGACCTGGAGTTCACGCACAACGGCGCCTCGCTGTTTGTGCCGCTTCAGGCGATGCCTTTCATCGACGGCACCGAAGTGGATTTTGTCCGCGAAGGCCTGAACCAGATCTTTAAATTCAATAACCCTAAAGCCCAACACGCCTGCGGATGTGGTGAGAGCTTTGGCGTCGAGTAATAGCGATATGTCACAAAACAGCGAAACCCCAGATGATGTACAGGTATGGGATGGCGGCCGTCTGAAGTACAAAGAGGGCTTCTTTACCCAGCTTGAAACCGATGAAATGGCCAACGGCATCAACGAGGACGTGGTGCGGGCAATTTCTGCCAAGCGTAACGAACCCGAGTGGATGCTGGAGTTCCGGCTCAAGGCTTATCATGCCTGGACGCAAATGGAAGAGCCGCACTGGCTGAAGGCGAACTACGCCGGCCTGAACTATCAGGATTACAGCTACTATTCTGCGCCGTCATGCGGTAACTGCGACGACAGCTGTGCATCGGAGCCGGGCGCGACCCAGACCGATGGCAGTCATCCCAACAGTAACTACCTGACGCAGGAAGTGGAAGACGCCTTTAATCAGCTGGGCGTGCCGGTTCGCGAAGGCCGTGAAGTTGCGGTAGATGCCATTTTTGACTCGGTATCGGTGTCAACCACCTACCGCGGCAAGCTGGCGGAACAGGGCATCATCTTCTGCTCATTCGGCGAAGCGATTCACGATCACCCGGAGCTGGTGCAGAAATATCTCGGTACCGTGGTTCCACACAACGACAACTTCTTTGCGGCGCTGAACTCAGCGGTGGCCTCTGACGGCACCTTTGTTTACATCCCGAAAGGCGTGCGTTGCCCGATGGAGCTTTCCACCTATTTCCGCATCAACGCTGCCAAAACCGGCCAGTTTGAGCGCACCATCCTGATCGCTGACGAAGACAGCTACGTCAGCTACATCGAAGGCTGCTCGGCGCCGGTACGTGACAGCTATCAGCTGCACGCGGCGGTTGTGGAAGTGATCATTCACAAAAATGCCGAAGTGAAATATTCCACCGTGCAGAACTGGTTTGCCGGCGGCGAAGCTGAAGGCGGCATTCTGAACTTCGTGACCAAGCGCGCCCTGTGCGAAGGCGATCACAGCAAGATGTCCTGGACGCAGTCTGAAACCGGTTCAGCAATCACCTGGAAATACCCAAGCGTGGTGTTGAAAGGGGATTATTCGATTGGTGAATTCTACTCGGTGGCGTTGACCAGTGGCCGTCAGCAGGCGGATACCGGCACCAAAATGATTCACATCGGTAAAAACACCAAATCGACCATTATCTCTAAAGGGATTTCTGCCGGTAAAAGTCAGAATACCTATCGCGGTCTGGTGAAGATCATGCCGACCGCGACCAATGCGCGTAATTTCACCCAGTGTGATTCGATGCTGATTGGCGCGGAGTGTGGTGCGCATACCTTCCCGTATGTGGAAACGCGCAACAATAGCGCGCAGCTGGAGCATGAAGCGACCACCTCACGTATCGGTGAAGATCAGCTGTTCTATTGTCTGCAGCGTGGCATCAGCGAAGATGACGCCATATCCATGATTGTAAACGGCTTCTGTAAAGATGTTTTCTCCGAGCTGCCGCTTGAGTTTGCCGTCGAAGCACAAAAATTGTTGGCTATCAGCCTTGAACATAGTGTGGGCTAATTGATAGCGCATTACCCGTTGCCGGAAAGCAATGTGAAGGATAATTTATGTTAAGTATTAAAGATTTACAGGTTAGCGTTGAAGACAAGGAAATCCTGCGTGGTTTGAACCTGGAAGTGAAGCCAGGCGAAGTGCACGCCATCATGGGGCCAAACGGCTCGGGTAAAAGTACCTTGTCTGCCACGCTGGCTGGCCGTGAAGATTATGAAGTCACCAGCGGATCGGTGGCGTTCAACGGCAAAGATCTGCTGGAACTTTCTCCGGAAGATCGCGCTGGCGAAGGCATCTTTATGGCGTTTCAGTACCCGGTTGAAATTCCCGGCGTCAGCAACCAGTTTTTCCTGCAAACCTCGGTTAACGCCGTGCGTAAATACCGTCAGCAGGGTGAACTGGATCGCTTTGACTTCCAGGACTTCATCGAAGAGAAGATCGACCTGCTGAAAATGCCTCAGGATTTGCTGACGCGCTCAGTAAACGTTGGCTTCTCCGGCGGTGAGAAAAAGCGTAACGATATTCTGCAGATGGCTGCCCTTGAGCCGCAGCTCTGTATTCTTGACGAGACTGACTCCGGCCTCGACATTGATGCCCTGAAAATCGTGGCTAACGGCGTGAACACGCTGCGCGACGGCAAGCGTTCATTCATCATTGTGACGCACTATCAGCGCATCCTGGATTACATCAAGCCAGATTTCGTGCACGTGCTCTATCAGGGCAAGATTGTGAAATCAGGCGATTTCTCGCTGGTTAAACAGTTGGAGGAGCAAGGCTATGGCTGGCTTACCGACGAAGAGTGAAACCGCGCTGCAACAGTGGCACCATCTGTTTGAATCGCGTGGCGACGCGCGCTCATTACAGGCTCAGGAGCACTGGCAGCAGCTGATGCGTGAAGGCTTGCCTACGCGCAAAAGCGAGCACTGGAAATATACGCCGCTGGATAACCTGCTCGGCCAGCAGTTCGTGCTGCCTGAGGTCGCTGAACTTGATGCGGCTCAGCTGCAGGCAATTTCGCTGCCGCTGGAAGCGGTGCGTCTGGTCTATCTGGACGGTGCGTTTCAGCCGTCGTTGAGCGACAGCGAATACGATCTGTTCGATATTCAGCTTTCTCAGGCGGCGCAGCGTCGTGCCTTGCCAGCGCCAGTTCAGCCTGAAGTGTTTCTGCACCTCACTGAAAGTCTGGCTGAACAGGTTACGTCGATTCGCGTTCCGCGTGGAACAACGCCTGCTCGTCCGCTTTACCTGCTGCATATCAGCAGCGGCGACGACAGCAAGTTGAACACCGTGCATTATCGCCATCATCTGCAGCTGGAAGAGGGCGCTGAAGCGCAGGTTATCGAGCATTACGTTACCCTGAATGGCAAAGCGCACTTTACCGGTTCACGACTGACCATGGCGGTAGGCGATAACGCCCGTCTGACGCACACCAAGCTGGCATTTGAAGATGCTGCCAGTTTCCACTTCGCGCATAACGATGTGGTTGCCGGCCGTGACGCACAGATCAACAGCCAGAGCTTCCTGTTGGGTGCGGGCCTGTCGCGTCATCACACCAGCGCGCAGCTGAACGGCGAAAATACCAACCTGCAGATTAATAGTCTGGTGCTGCCGGTGGGTAATGAAGTCTGCGATACCCGCACCTGGCTTGAGCACAACAAAGGCTATTGTCAGAGCCGTCAGCAGCACAAAGTGATTGTGCGCGACAAAGCGAAAGCGGTATTTAACGGCCTAATCAAAGTGGCGAAGCATGCACTGAAAACTGACGGACAGATGACCAACAACAACCTGTTGCTGGGACGTTTGTCTGAGGTCGATACCAAGCCGCAGCTGGAAATTTATGCTGACGACGTCAAGTGTAGCCACGGCGCGACCATTGGCCGTATCGACGATGAACAGATGTTTTACCTGCGCTCGCGCGGTATCGCTGAAGAAGCGGCCGAGCAGATGATTATCTACGCGTTTGCCGCCGAGCTAACCGAAGCGATTGCTGATGACGTGCTGAAAGCCAGCGTGATGCAGCGTATCGCAGACCGTTTTCCTGGAGGAGTGGCATGAGTTACGATCTGGCGCGCATCAGGGCAGAATTTCCGATTTTGTCCCGTGAAGTCAATGGTCAGCCGCTGGCTTATCTCGACAGTGCGGCCAGCGCGCAACGCCCTTTGGCGGTCATTGACGCCGAAAGTTATTTTTATCAGCACGGCTATGCGGCGGTTCACCGCGGCATTCATACGCTGAGTGCTGAAGCGACCACCGCGATGGAACATGTGCGCAGCCAGGCTGCGCGCTTCCTGAACGCCGGTTCTGCCGATGAAATCATCTTTGTTAAGGGCACCACGGAAGGCATCAATCTGGTTGCCAACTGCTGGGGCCTGAGCCAGCTGAAAGCGGGGGATAATGTCATTATCACCGCTATGGAACATCACGCCAACATCGTGCCGTGGCAGATGGTGGCGGAACGCACCGGCGCTGAAATTCGCGTGCTGCCGTTAACGGAAAATGGCGAACTGGACATCGATCGCCTCGATGGCCTGATCGACAGCCGTTCACGTCTGCTGGCCGTTACCCACGTTTCTAACGTGCTGGGCACGGTTAACCCGGTCAAGGCGCTGGTGGCGAAAGCCAAAGCGGCCGGACTGGTAACGCTGATTGATGGCGCACAGGCGGTAATGCATGACAAGGTTGACGTGCAGGATATCGACTGTGACTTCTACGTCTTCTCTGGTCACAAGCTGTATGGCCCTAACGGTATTGGTATTCTCTATGGCCGTCAGGCGCTGTTAGAGCAGATGCCACCCTGGATGGGCGGTGGGGCGATGATCGATACCGTGGTGCTACCCGTGGGCACCACTTACGGCAAATCGCCATGGCGTTTTGAAGCAGGCACGCCTAACACCGGCGGCATTATTGGTCTGGGTGCCGCCTTTGCCTGGATCGAGACGCTGGGCCTGCCCGCCATCAAGGCGCATGAACGCTCGCTGATGCGTTATGCACTCGACAAACTGGCGTCGGTGCCTGACCTGATTATCTACGGTCCAACCGAGCGTGCTGGTGTGATCGCGTTTAACCTCGGTAAGCATCACGCGTATGACGTTGGCAGCTTCCTGGATCAGTATGGCATTGCCATTCGTACCGGCCACCACTGCGCCATGCCACTGATGCAGCACTACGGCGTGCCGGCCATGTGTCGTGCCTCTTTCGCGCTCTACAACAGCGAAGAGGAAGCCGACCGTCTGGCTGCTGGTTTGACACGTATTCAACGTCTGCTCGGCTAACGGGCAGGCAAGGGAGGAAGGGATGGCAAATTTGCCGGACAGAGAAAGGCTGGTTCGCAACTTTAATCGGTGCGCTAACTGGGAAGAAAAATACCTTTATATGATTGAGTTAGGCGGTCGCTTACCAGAACTGTCTGATTCTTTGCGCCAGCCGGAGAATGCCATTTCCGGCTGTCAGAGCCAGGTATGGATCGTCATGGAGCCCCATGAGGATGGTACGCTGAGCTTGCTGGGTGACAGCGATGCTGCAATCGTTAAAGGCTTGATGGCTATCGTTTTTATTCTGTATGATCGGCTCACGCCGCAGGAGATTACCACCTTCGAACTGCGCCCGTGGTTTGAAGAACTGGCGTTGACTCAGCACCTGACGCCAACGCGTTCTCAGGGGCTGGAAGCGATGATCCGCGCTATTTTGAACAAGGCGCAGGCGCTCAGCTAGCTACACCTTCCTTGTGCACCTCGTTATGATAGGTAATGAGGTGTTTCACTAATGAAGAGTGTATCCATGAAATCTCTGTTTTGTCTTACAGGCATGCTGCTTAGCACGCTGTTCTGCACCATGCCTGTCGCTCAGGCAACTGAATATCCCCTTCCTCCTGCTAACAGCCGCCTGATTGGCGAAAATGTCACTACCGTTGTGCCCGATGATCATCATCCGCTGGAAGCCGTGGCGGCGAAATACAAGATTGGTTTGTTGGGTATGCTGGAGGCCAATCCTGGGGTCGATCCCTGGCTGCCAAAAGCGGGCACCCGCCTGATTGTTCCCACGCAAATGCTGTTACCAGATACCAAACGTGAAGGCATTGTGGTTAACCTGGCGGAGCTGCGTCTTTATTATTACCCTAAAGGCAGCAATACGGTGGTGGTATATCCCATTGGCATTGGCCAGTTGGGCGCCGCCACGCCAATCATGGTCACCAGCGTTAGCCAAAAAATCCCCAACCCCACCTGGACGCCTACCGTTAATATCCGCAAGCGTTATGCCAAAGAGGGCGTAACGCTGCCCGGCGTGGTGCCCGCGGGTCCGGACAATCCTATGGGTATGTTCGCTATGCGTCTGGCGCGCGGCACCGGGCAATACCTGATTCACGGCACCAATGCAGATTTCGGTATCGGCATGCGTGTCAGTTCAGGCTGCATCCGCCTGCGTCCCGAGGACATTGAGGCGCTGTTTAACAGCGTGCCTAAGGGTACAAGAGTGCAAATCATCAACGAGCCGGTAAAATTCGCTACAGAGCCGGATGGTAAGCGTTACGTTGAGGTGCATCAGCCGCTCTCTCATACGGAGAAGGACGATCCGCAGACCATGAAAATTGCGCTCTCTGCCGGGCTGAAGAAGTTCGCACACAGTAACGAAAGTGATACGGCGCTGTTTAAGCAGGCTCTGGCGCGTCGTTCAGGTATGCCGGTGCTGATTAACGACGGAGAGGCGATCGACGAGCACACGCCGTTACCGGCGATTCTGGCCGCACAAACGCCGGCACAACCGGAAAGTACAGAAGCTGGAAAGTAAATTGATGTGCTTTGCCAGGGAAGGCAAAGTGAGAAAGCAGGGCAGGAGGCTGAAAAAAAGATAAAAAAATGGCGCACAATGTGCGCCATTTCAAACCAGAACTCTTACTTACGGTAAGAGTGAGCCTGGTTGTCCAGACGCTGGTTAGCGCGAGCTGCGTCGTCTTTAGCAGCCTGAACGTCAGAACGCACTGCGTTCACGTCGTTGCTCAGCTGGTCAACTTTAGCGTTCAGAGTCTGAACGTCGGTAGACAGCTGATCAATTTTAGCATTGCTTGAACAGCCAGCCAGCAGAGTTGAACCCAGGATTACCGCGCCCAGTACCAGTTTAGTACGATTCATTATTAATACCCTCTAGATTAAGTTAATCTCCATGTAGCGTTACAAGTATTACACAAACTTTTTTGCAATGAGAATAAATTTTTGATGAGAACATGCTTAATTTCGCCTGTTCGGTCAAAGAAACAGCGTTCTGCAGCAAATCTATAAAAAATAGTGCGAAAACAGCAAGATTCTCATCGGAGTTAATCGTGAAAAAGTGGTAATAAAACAGATTTTATCGATTGGAAATTTCTCAGTTTTTGTATTAAGCGAGAAATTAAAAAAGCGCCCGCAGGCGCTTTTAATTAATAGTATTGTAATTAATTACAGTACATGTACGGACGCTGTATTTGTAGTACCGCTCGGTACTAATGCACCCGATACCATCACGACAACGTCGCCTTTCTGACCATAGCCGCTTTCCAGCGCCACTTCTTTGCCAATGCGATAAAAATCATCCGTTGAGGCGATTTCAGTTACCAGACGTGTCTCAATCCCTTTGCTCAGGATCAGCTGACGTGCAGTGGTTTCATTGGTGGTCAGCGCCAGAATGGTGGCGTGCGGGAAATATTTACGCACTGACTTGGCTGATTTACCGCCTTCGGTAGCCACAACAATCAATGGCGCCTCAAGCTTCTCTGCGGTTTCTACTGCGCCGCGGCAGACGGCTTCGGTGATGCGCATTTTGCGGTTGTCTGACTGCGAATCAATGCGCTGTTTCATCACGCGATCGGTACGCTCACAGATGGTGGCCATGATAGTCACCGATTCCAGCGGGTATTTGCCCTTGGCGCTTTCGCCAGAAAGCATAACCGCATCAGTGCCATCAAGAATGGCGTTCGCCACGTCGCCTGCTTCGGCGCGGGTTGGACGCGGGTTCTTGATCATGGAATCAAGCATCTGCGTTGCGGTGATAACGACCTTACGTGCCTTGTTGCACTTTTTGATCATCATCTTCTGGGCAAAGATCACCTCTTCAACCGGAATTTCAACGCCGAGATCGCCACGCGCTACCATGATGCCGTCAGAAGCATCAAGGATTTCGTCAAAGTTGTTCAGGCCTTCCTGGTTTTCGATTTTGGAGATGATCTGAATGTGCTCGCCACCGTGCTGCTTCAGGTGCTCACGGATTTCCAGTACGTCAGAGCGCTTGCGGATAAAGGATGCGGCAACAAAATCAACGCCTTGTTCACAACCAAAAATCAGGTCGCGCTTGTCTTTTTCCGCCAGGGCAGGCAGCTGAATTGACACGCCAGGCAGGTTAACGCCTTTGTTTTCGCCCAGATCGCCATTGTTCAGCACCTTACAAATCACGCTGTTTTCGGTGACTTCGGTCACTTCCATACCGATCAAGCCGTCATCTACCAGCACCGTGTTACCAATTTTCAGGTCAGCGGTGAAGCCAGAATAGGTCACAGCCACGCGCTCGCTGTTGCCAATGATTGACTGGTCAGTGGTGAAAGTAAACGTTTGACCCGCTTTCAGCGCAACGTCGTTGCCGCCTTCCAGCTTCATGGTACGGATTTCAGGGCCTTTGGTGTCGAGCAGAATGGCCGCCTGACGGCCCGTTTTTTCCAGCACGGCACGCATGTTGGTGATGCGCTGTCCGTGTTCGGCATAATCGCCATGGGAGAAGTTAAGGCGCATCACGTTCATACCTGCTTCAAGCAGGTTAGTGAGCATCTCTTCTGATTCAGTTTTCGGGCCGATAGTACATACGATTTTAGTCTTTTTCATGACAGTCATCTGTAAGTTGTGATGGATGATAAAGGTGTGGGTTCGATGGCATCGCCATCGTTGAGAATTGGTGCTTCAGCAGCAGAATGCGGTACAGACTAAGAATAGGTGACAGAGATAACGCGTGCAGGGGAAGTTGAGAACAACGCGGCGCATAGTGGCCAGGCGGTGTTGCGCAAACGGGACGTAATAGAGTTATTGGCACGTTACGCTGAAACCATTCAAGTGGACAACGGAATTCATTATAAGCGCTAAGTATACGAAAACCAATTAAAAAGGTTTAGCGAAGCAGAATGACCAGATGATTTCAGGGGGTTGCGCAACAAAAAAGGGGGAGAGAAAGTGGTGCGTTCTAATGGACTCGAACCATCGACCCCCACCATGTCAAGGTGGTGCTCTAACCAACTGAGCTAAGAACGCTTTCAGAAATTGGTGCGTCCGAGTGGACTCGAACCACCGACCCCCACCATGTCAAGGTGGTGCTCTAACCAACTGAGCTACGGACGCACTGTGGTGCGTTCTAATGGACTCGAACCATCGACCCCCACCATGTCAAGGTGGTGCTCTAACCAACTGAGCTAAGAACGCACTGAACTGTCTGGGAGACAGCGGGGACGAATATTAACGGCAGGCATCACGGCTGGCAAGGAAAAAGCGTGATTTTTATTACTGACTGAACATCTGTTGTTCGACACGCCCGAATTTTGGGCGTGTCTTCGTGAAATACGGCGAAAATCAGTGGGCTGCACGCGCGAGAATGTTCTCTGCAGACTGCTTCTGCAAACGAATAATTCGCCAGATCATCATAATTGCCGCCGACGTCAGGCCGATAATAAAGCCGCACCAGAATCCGGCAGGCCCCATGGGCGCGACGACGATATGGGTCAGCGCAAGAATGTATCCGCTGGGCAGGCCGAGGATCCAGTACGCCACAAAGGTAATATAAAAGATGGAGCGGGTATCTTTGTAGCCACGCAAAATGCCGCTGCCGATCACCTGAATCGAATCAGAGAACTGATACACCGCTGCCAGCAGCATCAGTTGCGCCGCCAGCGTCACCACTTCGGGATTGTCGTTATAAAGCAGGGCGATCTGATGGCGAAAAATCACGGTGAACAGGGCAGTGCAGGCCACCATCATCACGCCCACGCCCTGCGCGGTCCAGGCCGCTACGCGGGCATCTTCAGGCGATCCCTGGCCAAGACGATAGCCGACGCGAATCGTGGCGGCGACGCCCATCGACAGTGGCAGCACAAACATCAGCGAACTGAAGTTCAGTGCGATCTGGTGACCGGCCACCTGCACGATACCCATCGGTGATACCAGCAGGGCGACCACCGCAAACAGCGTCACTTCAAAGAACAGCGCCAAAGCAACCGGCAGGCCGAGAGAGGTCAGTCGCCAGATAATTTTCCAGTCGGGTGGCGAATAGAGCGTATTGAGACGCACGTCATGTAGAAAATGCGCGCGGCCAATCCACCATTTCATAATGATAAACATCACCCAATAAACCGACGCGGTGGCGACGCCGCAGCCGATACCGCCCAGCGCAGGCATGCCGAAGTGCCCGTAAATAAAGATGTAGTTCACCGGAATATTGACCATCAATCCGATAAAGCCCATCACCATGCCGGGTTTGGTTTTCGACAGGCCTTCGCACTGGTTGCGTGCTACCTGGAAAAACAGGTATCCCGGCGCCCCCCACAACAGCGCGTGCAGATAGCCGACCGCGATGTCAGCCAGCCGCGGATCGATGTTGTGCATAGCATGGATCGCGTAGCCGGCGTTCCATAACAGCAGCATGATAAGCAGCGAGACCAGCAAGGCGAGCCAGTACGCCTGGCGGACCTGAAGTGCGATGCGTTCGCGACGGCCTGAGCCGTTAAGCTGTGCCACGATTGGCGTCAGGGACAGCAGCAGGCCATGACCAAAAAGGATGGTCGGCAACCAGATTGAGGTGCCGATCGCCACGGCAGCCATGTCGGTGGCGCTCACGCCGCCTGCCATTACGGTGTCGACAAAACCCATCGCCGTCTGGGCGACCTGGGCAAGGATAACCGGAATGGCAAGGCCTAATAATTGACGCGCTTCTGTCCAGTACTTCTGCACGGGGTAAACCTTATTTTTAGAGGTGGGACGGCCAAAAAGAACGGTTTTGAGTAAACCAAAATAATCAGAATAATGAGTGGCATAGTTTAACGATTGGCGCGCATTTAGCCAATGCTGAATAACGGGTTATTACACGCATTACCATGGCGTTATTGCCATGGCAGGCCTTATTCTGGCAGCAGAATATGATAATATGAAAAAAAACCACGGAGGCGGAAGTATGTTTACCGGAATTGTTCAGGGCACAGCCAGGCTGCTTGCCGTTGACGAGAAAACGCAGTTTCGTACCCACGTGGTGCAGCTGCCAGCGGAGTTATTACCGGGTCTGGCGTTAGGCGCGTCTGTTGCACACAACGGCTGCTGTCTGACCGTAACCCATATTGAGGGCGATCGCGTCAGCTTCGACTTAATAAAAGAGACGCTGCGTTTAACCAATCTGGGTGAATTACAGCCGGGCGACGTGGTTAATATCGAGCGCGCGGCAAAATTTAGCGATGAAATAGGCGGCCATCTGATGTCCGGCCATATCATCACCACCGCAGAAATTTGCAAAATCATCAATTCAGAAAATAACCGTGAAATTTGGTTTCGCCCGCAGGACGCCGCGCAGATGAAATATATTCTGCACAAAGGCTATGTGGGTATTGATGGCATCAGCCTGACGGTAGGCGATGTCACGCCGACGCGCTTCTGTGTACATTTAATTCCGGAAACGCTGGCGCGTACTACGCTGGGGACCAAAAAACTGGGTCAGCGAGTGAATATCGAAATTGATCCGCAAACCCAGGCGATTGTCGATACCGTAGAGCGCGTGCTGGCACAGCGCGAAGGCGCGATTATGGCTGCTGCCAGTGGCGAATTTAAATAACGCCGATCTACAAAATAAAAAGGGCCGCTGATCGGCCTTTTTTATGCTCTTTTTCAGCGGGCTACGCGCAAACCGCCCTCAACCCCACGGCTGAATACCACCTGCCACAGCTGAATATCTCGCGCCCGAAACGCGCCGGCGCAGGCGTTCAAATAGTAGCTAAACATGCGCTTAAAACGTTCGCCATAAGCGGCTTCCAGCTGCGGCCACGCCTGCATAAAGCGTGTATGCCAGGCCATCAGCGTAGTGTCATAATCCGCACCAAAATTATGCCAGTCTTCCATGATGAAATGCGGTTCGCTGGCATCTGCAATATGCCGCACTGAGGGCAAGCAGCCATTAGGGAAGATATATTTATCTATCCAGGGATCGACATTCATATCGGTCTTTATGGCGCCGATGGTATGCAACAGAAAAATACCGTCAGGTTTTAAATTACGATCAACCACATCAAAATAGGTCGCGTAATTTTTCGGACCAACATGTTCAAACATACCTACCGACACAATACGATCAAATTGCTGATCCAGATCGCGATAATCCTGCAGCAGAATAGTGACCGGTAATTCGGCGCAGCGCTGCTGAGCCATTTTTTGCTGTTCAGCGGAGATCGTTACGCCTGTTACCTGCACGCCATAATAACGCGCGGCGAATTCCGCCAGTCCGCCCCAGCCGCAGCCAATATCCAACAGGGTCATACCAGGTTCCAGACCAAGCTTATCGCAAATAAGCGTTAACTTTGCGCGTTGTGCCTCTTCCAGCGTGTCGGCTTTATGCCAGTAACCGCAGGAATATTGCATGTGGGAATCGAGCATGAGCGAAAAAAGATCATTTCCTAAATCGTAATGTTCTTTACCGACAATCCAGGCGCGTTTTTTCGATTGTAGATTTTTCAGACGAGCAGCAGCAATACGCAGAGTATCTTTAAAATGGTGTGGCAACTTCTGATCCAGTTTGCCCTTTAATACGCGATGAAAAAACATATCCAGCCGCGCGCATTCCCACCAGCCATCCATATAACTTTCGCCGAGACCCAGCGATCCATCCTGTAACACCCGTTTAAAAAAATCGGGATGCTTAACCTGAATGTCCCACGGATGCGGCCCATTCACTTCGATACCGACGCCAGCCAGCATTTCATGTGCAATACGATACCAGTGATTCTCTTCCAGATTTACGTCTTCGATGCATGATGAACTCATAGCTTCTCCATCACCCGTATGATCAAAACTTGAGAAAAAGAATAGTCAATTTCTTTTCGTGTTGTGAGAGCACGCACGGAATTTCCATGCCCCTCGACATCGGCTTTTAACAGAGGTTTGAAAACAAAGAAAAAAATAAAACGTGTTGCGAACGCAGCACTGAAAAAAAATTTACAGCCGTAACGGCGCATATTGCTAGCCGTTATGTTACTGATTTTAGATAAAATAATGCCCCGAATGAGTATATGCTCACCCAGGGCAATATTCAATGCATTATTGTTAGCGTGCTAACTTTGTGGCCAATCAGGATTCAGCTAACACCTGCGCAGGACGTTCCGCTGAACGCTGCCACCAGTAACCCGCAGCCGCCAGAAAAACGGTGCTGAGCATGGCGATGCTGGTGGTCAACAGCGGATGCGTCAGCCATTGCGAAACCGCCATGCTGGCGACAAAGCAGAGGCCTAACTGAAGCATATTCTGCAGCGCTGCCGCTTTACCGGTAGCGTGCGGAAAAGGGGATAACGCACTCGCTACCACAATCGGATAAATTGCGCCGTTGGCCATCGCCATACCACAGAAGGGGATCAGCAGCATGGTGAGCGAAGGATTACCGCTCATCGCCACCATAAACAGGGCAATGATACTGACGCCGTAAAGCACAATCAGCCAGGGCAGCAGACGATCGCCGGTGGTGCGATTTAACGCGGCGCGACAGCTGTAACCGCCTACCAGAAACGCGATGGTTTGAGGAATATAACTCAGGCCGATATCACCAGGCGTC
Source organism: Duffyella gerundensis (assembly GCF_001517405.1). Classification (NCBI taxonomy): domain Bacteria; kingdom Pseudomonadati; phylum Pseudomonadota; class Gammaproteobacteria; order Enterobacterales; family Erwiniaceae; genus Duffyella; species Duffyella gerundensis. Next base: position 1,821,748 of record NZ_LN907827.1, read on the forward strand.
AGGCCCATATCGTGCAAAATAAACGGCGAACCGGTTAGCCAGGCAAAAAAGCTGGCCGAGCAGGCGGCATAAATCAGTACGTTACCGCTGTAGATAGCAGAACGCAGCAGCGTGGCAAAACCAGGCTGCGCCGTGTTGGGCTTGACGCTGCGATCTTTGCTTTTCAGCAGTGAAGTCGGAATCAGCAGCAGCAGGCCAATCGCCATCAGGGCGAGGAAAATCGCGCGCCATGAAAAATGCGACAGCAGCCACGCACCCAGCAAAGGCGCCAGCGCGGGCGACAGCGCCACCAGCGGCATAATGGTGGCGAACACCTTGTTAGACTTATGGGCTGGATACGTATCAACCACCAGCGCCTGCCAGCTAACGGCAGCAGCACAGACGCCCACCGCTTGCAGGAAACGTAATATCAGCATCCAGTGGGTATCCTGCACCCACAGCATGCCGCCACAGCCAACGGCAAACAGTGCCAAACCAGCCAGCAGCACCGGCTTGCGGCCGATGCGATCGGAAAGCGGGCCCCAAATCAGCTGGGCAACGGCAAAACCGGCCAGAAAAATCGACAGGCTGGCGCTGATCACCCCAGCTTCAGTGGCAAAATCCTGCTGCATCAGCGAAAAAGCAGGCAGATACATGTCGGTGGCCAGAAAGCCGAGCATGCTTAATAACGCGAGGTAAGGTAAGAAAAAAATATTCCTGGTCATGGGACGCTCATCAAAATTATTGTCGGCGCAGTGTAAAAGCATGCACAGCGCGTTGTGAAACGGTAATATTTGCCTCTGGCTTTGAAATTTTTTGCAGGCAAACAATGTGGTCTGAACATGGGTTAGAAGTGATTGATGCTGTGGCACGTACTGGCAGCTTCAGCGCCGCGGCGGAAGAGCTGCACCGCGTGCCTTCCGCTATCAGTTATACCGTGCGCCAGCTTGAGCGCTGGCTGGCTGTACCGCTGTTCGAACGGCGTCACCGCGACGTAATTTTAACCGCTGCCGGGGAACATTTTGTCGTCGAAGGCCGTTCTGTTATCAAAAAAATGCTTGCCACCCGACGTCAGTGTCAGCAGGTAGCCAACGGCTGGCGCGGCCAGTTGAGCATCGCCGTTGATTGTATTGTTAAGCCGCCACGCACCCGGCAACTGGTGTTGGATTTCTATCGGCATTTCCCGGATATGGAACTGTTAATCAGCATGGAGGTGTTCAACGGCGTCTGGGATGCGCTGGCTGACGGGCGGGTAGACGTGGCCATCGGTGCCACGCAGGCGATCCCGGTGGGTGGGCGCTTTGCCTTCCGCGATATGGGAACCGTTAACTGGCGTTGCGTGGTGGAAAAATCACATCCGCTGGCCAGCATCACGGGTGTGGTCAGCGATGATGCCCTGCGTGAGTGGCCGTCGCTGGTGATGGAAGATACGTCACGTGCCCTGACGCGTCGCACCACCTGGACGCTGGATAATCAGCGTCGACTGGTGGTGCCTGACTGGCAAAGCGGCGTGGAGTGTCTACTGGCGGGATTGTGCGTCGGCATGATACCGGCGCACATTGCTGCGCCGCTGGAGCGGGACGGCACCTTACAGGCGCTGCAGCTGGCCAGCGAGTTCCCGGGCAGCCCCTGCTGTGTCAGTTGGTCTGAACAACAGAGTTCCCCTGCGCTAAGCTGGTTGCTCGATTACCTTGGCGATCCGGCCACGCTGAACCAGGAGTGGCTGCAGGAAAGCCATTAACGACGATAGTCGAGGAAAGGGCCGTCGGCGACTGAACGACGTTCAATCAGCGTCGGTTGCACCTCAATGGTTTGCTGCTGCTCGCGTTTGCTGAGAATGCGCTCCAGCAGCATATCCAGCGCGGTAACGCCCAGCTGCTCTTTTGGCTGATGTACGGTGGTCAGGGCAGGCGTAAAATAGCGCGCATTGCGCACGTTATCATAGCCGATCACTGAAATATCCTGCGGCACGCGCAAACCCATCTCATCCGCGGCACAAATTGCGCCCATCGCCATGATATCGCCACCGCAGAACACAGCAGTTGGCCGCTGTTTTTGTGACAGGATCTGCTGCATCGCCTTGTAGCCCGACTCTGGTTCGAAGTCACCCTGGACGATCCACTCATCGCGCACGGCGATGTTGGCCTCATTTAACGCCTTGAGGAATCCCGCATGGCGACCGCCGCCAGTGTTACGTTCCAGCTGGCCAGGAATCGCACCGATATCGCGATGGCCGCGATCGATCAGATAGCGGCCCGCCAGATAACCACCGTGGAAGGCATTATCAAGTACGGTGTCGGTGAAATCGCCACGCGACTCGCTCCAGTCCATCACCACCATTGGAATATTGCGGTTCTCTTCCAGCATTTTAAGCAGGTCATCAGGATATTCAGAGCACATCACCAGCAGGCCATCGACGCGCTTTTGCGCCATCATCGACAGGTAGGCGCGCTGTTTTTGCAGGTCATTGTGGGCGTTGCCCAGAATCAATGTATATCCGCGATCAAAGCAGCGGTTTTCTACCGCCTCTATAATTTCGGCGAAATAGGGCGCTTCGCTTGAGGTAGCCAGCAGGCCGATCGACTTGGTGTGATTGACCTTAAGGCTACGGGCAACGGCACTCGGTGAGTAGTGCAACGTTTTGATTGCTGCCCATACCGCTTCGCGCGTCTCTTCAGCGACAAAGCGTGTTTTGTTGATGACGTGCGACACGGTGGTGGTTGAAACACCGGCCAGTTTTGCCACGTCTTTGATTGTTGCCATGGAAGTGCTACTCCTGCGCTTATCGCAAAGGGTTGATAAGCATAATGTTAAACGTTTGCGTCTGCGGAATGTAATGCGGCGCAACCGGCCTTAATTGCCGAAATAAACGCCAAAAATAGGGGGGTGACGTCGTTAAAAGCGCTAACAGCAGACAGGTCGCGTAATGTTGCGCAACGCGAAGGGCGAATTCTAGCAAGGCTGCTGCAAGAAAACGAGATGTTTACCCAGCGAGCAAGATAAATCTTACGATAAAAAGAGACCACGAGGATAACCATGAGCACTGATTTAAAAATGGCATTGTTGACTACCGCCGGCGCGCTGGCGGTAATCATTGCATTTAGCGTGACGGCAATTCTGCACTGACGCCGACAAAAAAGGCCGCATCAACGCGGCCTTTTTTTGTTGCGCAACAGCAGGTGTCAACGAATATTTTTCGGCGTCATCACGCGACGTGCGCCAACGTAATGGCGCTGCCAGTAATCTTCTCCCAGCGCTGTAATCTGAATATCTTTTCCGGTCCGTGGCGACTGAATGAATTTGCCATCGCCCAGATACACGCCAACATGGTCAGCAGCGCCGCGGTTGTTAATGCGGAAGAACACCAGATCGCCTTTTTGCAGCGATTCGCGGTCGATCTGAGCGGCATCACGCAAATGAAACATCTCGTTGGCGGTGCGCGGAATCTTATACTTAACCAGATCTTTATAGGCATACCATACCAGGCCGCTACAGTCGAAGCCGGTGTGCGGTGAGGCACCGCCCCACTGATAAGGTTTGCCCAGCTGACCCATCAGCTTATTCATCGCCGTTTCACGGGCTTTCTGATAGCGCGCGCGGTGTGCCTTGCTCATTTTCAATGGCGCCAGTTTTGCCGCGGCGGTTTCCGTCTCAGCGGCATCTGACTGGCGATGACGGCCGTAGCGTTTCAGTGAGCGAAGGGTAGTGCGGGATTTCGGGGTTTGCAGCGAAGCAGTTTGAACCTTGGTGCGTTTTTTAAGCTTTAATTTCTGTACGGCGGTGAGGCGTGACTTTTTCGTTGTGGTTTTTACCGCGCGCTTTTTGCGTCGGTCGTCATCGCGTGCCAGTTTCTTTTCTGCCTTGTGATGGGTGGCGTTGACGGGTGCCTGCGGCGACGCTTCAGCCACATTCATCATCAACTGGGCAAACGCCAGCACAAAAAGCGTAATTAATAGACGCATGAGTCGGTTACAGGTATAGGGCCCAATGAACAGCGTGAGCGAATAAATAGCATTAATCTGACCCGGCGGTCAGACCCGAGCAGCAATTCTAATCGAACTTTTTCACAAAAGGTAAGGTCTTTTTCCATTATTAATTCCAGCAGGCAAAAACGCATTGAAAATAAACAATTTCAGTCGGTTATCGCAGCACATTATTACGAATTATTAATTGATTAACAGTGTGCAATGATAAGAAAATGTTATTTACCGGCTATAATCGTTGTCGCCTTACGGCGCCCGTTCAATCGCGGCTGAAAAGTCGTTTCGGCGGCAGGCGAGAATCGCTACAATAAATAGACACGAAGTCATGAATTAAGGAAGGCAAAAATGAGTACTGTTGAAAAAATTCAGCGCCAGATCGCAGAAAACCCGATCCTGCTGTACATGAAGGGTTCGCCAAAACTGCCAAGCTGTGGTTTTTCTGCTCAGGCCGTGCAGGCGCTTTCTGCCTGTGGTGAGCGCTTCGCCTTTGTGGATATTTTACAAAATCCTGATATCCGCGCTGAGCTGCCAAAGTACGCCAACTGGCCAACCTTCCCACAGCTGTGGGTTGACGGCGAGCTGGTCGGCGGCTGCGACATCATTATTGAGATGTTCCAGCGTGGCGAGCTGCAGCCGCTGATTAAAGAGGCGGCTGAAAAGCACAAAGAAGCAGAATAAAAAAAGGGGCGCGATGCCCCTTTTTCCTGCCAGTTTACGCCTGCTCGTCTTGCTCGTCTTGCTCGTCCTGCGATTCTGCGGCAGCCATCGGTAATGGCCAGCCTCCCAGACGTTTCCAGCGATTCACCAACTCACAAAACAGCGCGGCGGTTTGTTCCGTATCGTACAGCGCAGAGTGCGCCTGCGTGCTGTCAAAATCGATCTGCGCCGCAATACAGGCTTTTGCCAGCACGGTTTGTCCGAGCACCAGCCCGCTCAGCGCCGCAGTATCAAAGGTCACAAAAGGGTGAAAGGGGTTACGCTTCATGTTGCAGCGTGCTGACGCCGCCATCACAAAGTTCAGATCAAAGGTCGCATTATGCGCCACCATCACCGCCCGATTGCACTCGTGCTCTTTCATACCCTTACGGATCATTTTAAAGATGGCATGCAGCGCGTCATATTCGCTGACCGCGCCACGTAGCGGGTTTGCCGGATCGATGCCATTAAATGCCAGTGCTTCGGGCTGCAGCACCGAGCCTTCAAAAGGCTCAACGTGAAAATGCAGGGTTTCGTCAGCGTGCAGCCAGCCGGCATCGTCCATTTTTAAGGTCACTGCGGCGATTTCCAGCAGGGCGTTGGTTTTCGAATCAAAACCGGCGGTTTCGACATCAATAACCACGGGATAAAACCCCCGGAAGCGCTGTGACAGGGCATTTAGGTGATTCGATTCAGACATCAGGATCTCATTGAAGGGAAAATGCAGCGCGTATTATGGCAAAAAAGTGCGGGGCTTGCAGCAGGAAGGAAGAAGCGGGGCAGCGACGTGCCCCGAAAATAATCAGCTGCCCAGACCGGCGCCAGCGTGTTTGTTCTCAATCAGTTCAATCTTGTAGCCATCGGGATCTTCTACAAAGGCAATAATCGTGCTGCCGCCTTTGACCGGACCCGGCTCGCGCGTCACTTTCGCGCCCGCTTCACGAATGCGATCGCAGGTTGCTACGATGTCATCCACGCCCAGCGCAATGTGGCCGTAAGCATCACCGAGGTTGTAGCTCTCAACGCCCCAGTTATAGGTCAGCTCCAGCACCGCACCTTCGCTCTCATCGGTGTAACCCACAAAAGCCAGATCGTATTTATATTCGGTGTTTTTGCTTTCACGCAGCAGACGCATGCCGAGAACGCGGGTGTAAAAATCGAGTGAACGCTGCATATCGCCAACGCGAAGCATAGTATGAAGTAAACGCATAAAGTCCTCTTGGTGTCGGGTCATCATCCGATGACGTTAATTCCAGTATAGTGCCGAACAATGCGGCCAGAAACCTGGCCGCCCTGCACTATAGCGCAGGATAATCGGTATAGCCTTTCGCATCGCCACCGTAAAAGGTTTCCGGCTGCGGCTCATTGAGCGGCGCATTCTGACGCAGACGCTCAACTAAATCAGGATTGGCGATGTAATCGCGGCCAAACGCCACGGCGTCAATCAGGCCCTGAGCAATCAGCGACTCTGCTTTTTCAGCGGTATAGGCACCGGCGCCGATAATCACGCCAGGATAGGCCGCGCGTACCGCTTTACGGAAGGCATCGCTGTAAGGTTTGCCACCGGCCCAGTCAGGCTCGGAAATATGCAGATAGGCAAGATTGCGTTTGGCCAGCTGCTCAATATAGTAAATCGCGGCCTGCTCTTGATCTTCACCGTTGTCGAGGCCGTTAAATGGACCGAGTGGTGAAATACGGATACCGATGCGATCGGCTGCCCAGCCTTCAATCGCGGCATCGACCACTTCCAGCGCGAAACGCGTACGATTTTCAACGCTACCGCCATATTCATCGTCACGCTGGTTAGACGCCGGTGACAGGAACTGGTGGATTAAATAGCCGTGGGCAGAATGCAGCTCCAGCAGATCAAAGTCCGCTTCACGGGCATTGACCGCTGCCTGACGGAAATCTGCAACCGCTTGTTGAATCTCGGCCAGGCTCATGGCGCGTGGCGTTGAGGTCTCTTCGCGGATGGTTTTTCCCTGCTCGTCACGCAACGAGGTGCGTGTATTAGCGGAGATAGCAGAAGGAGCCAGTGGCGCGCGCTGGTGGGGTTGCAGCGACGCATGCGAAATTCGGCCGGTGTGCCACAGTTGAACCGCGCTGTGGCCCTGGGCGTCATGAATGCCTGCGTTAATCGCCTTCCATGCCGAAATCTGCTCTGCCGTATGCAGACCTGGCGCACCGGCGTAACCTTTTGCCTCAAACGAGATTTGTGTGGCTTCGGTAATGATCAGACCGGCGCTGGCGCGTTGACGGTAATATTCGCCCATCAGCGGCGTAGGCACGTCGCCCGGCTCAATGCTGCGCAGACGCGTCAGTGGTGCCATAAAAATGCGGTTAGGTACGGTAATCGCACCCACGGTAAGTGGGGTAAACAGCGTGGATAATGACATTCATTGCTCCCTGGAGTAGACCGGTCGTCTCGACCGATCGGTTTTTTAAAAGGTAGACGGGCTGAGCAGGTGGGTAAAGACCCGTAAGGCATTGCTCATCGGTGCCACGTCGCGGGTAATTTTGCTCTGTAAGCTGGCACCCAGCCATAGCAGGTAGAGCGTTTCAGCACATGCCTGCGGCGAGGATCCCAGTGTTAATCCGTGCTGCGCCACCGCCTGCTCCAGCGTGGCGGCCAGCGTCGCCATAGCGGCCTGCGAACCCTGGGTCAGCGCATCACGCATGCTTTCTGAGAGATCGCACACCTCAGCGGAAATTTTCACGCTCAGGCAGCCATAAATGTCACCCGACTCGCGAAAGCGCTGCTCAATCTGCTGATAAAACGCCAGAATGCGCTTCTGTGGCGGCGCATCGCCCTGAGCCAGAAAGGCGCTGAACTGCTGATGCGAACGTGCAAAATAGCGTTGCAGCAGCGCCACGCCAAAGGCCTCTTTCGACACAAAATGATGATAAAAAGAGCCTTTCGGCACGCCCGCCTGTTGCAGCAGTTCGTTCAATCCCATACCGGTAAAGCCACGCTGCAGACAGAGCTGTTCGCCGGTGTCCAGCAGGTGTGTACGGGTATCCTGTCGGGTGGTAGTTTTCATGCTTATTACTTTAATAGACCGGTCGGTCTAATGCAAACCGCTGCGGCACAAACTGTTCACTACCGCATAAATTCAACTGCGCAACTTGCGCCGTAGCGGTAACGGGGCTTCAATAGAAATATGCCCATTCAGCAGGAGATCCGGTGGCCGAGCAACTAGAGTTTTTCCCGGTGCCCAGTCCGTGTCGGGGGATTTGCCAGTCAGACGAGCGCGGCTATTGCCGTGGCTGTTTGCGCAGCCGTGATGAGCGCTTCAACTGGATGAAATTCACTGACGCGCAAAAGCGCGAGGTGTGGCGTTTGTGTCGCCAGCGTTTCCTGCGCCTGCACCGTCAGGGCAAACCGCCTGAAATTCCTGATCCAGAGCAACCCTCGCTGTTTTAGCCCGCTTTGTCCTGCCGGGGAATCCGTTATACTCAGACGGAAATTACCCTCAAGGAGAATGTCCGTGCTGCAACGTCACCCGATCGCCCCGCAGGGGCCAGAATTTTCATCGCTTATCATGGGCTACTGGCGCCTGATGGAATGGCAGATGAATGCGCATCAGCTGCTCGGCTTTATTGAACAACATGTTGATCTCGGTATCAGCACCGTCGATCACGCCGATATCTATGGCGATTATCAGTGCGAAGCGGCCTTTGGCGAAGCGCTGAAACTCTCGCCAGCGCTGCGCCAGCGTCTGCAGATCGTCACCAAATGCGGCATCGCCACGCGGGCGAAACCGGAACATCATATCGGCCATTACATTACCGACCGCGATCATATCTGCCGCAGTGCCGAACAGTCATTGCGCCACTTCCACACCGACTATCTGGATTTGCTGCTGATTCATCGCCCCGATCCGTTGATGGATGCAGATGAGGTGGCAGAAGCCTTTGTTGCGCTGCGTGAGAGCGGCAAAGTGCACCATTTTGGCGTCTCTAATTTCACCCCGGCGCAATTTTCTCTGCTGCAATCACGGCTGCCGTTTTCGCTGGTCACTAATCAGCTGGAAATCTCTCCGCTGCAGCAAGCCTCTTTGCTGGATGGCGCGCTGGATCAATGCCAGCAGCTGCGCCTGCGTCCAATGGCCTGGTCCTGCCTGGGAGGCGGCCAGCTGTTTAATGCGGCGGAATACCAGCCGCTACGCGATGAGCTGGCGCGGGTACAGCAGGAGATCGGCGCCGACAATCTTGAGCAGGTGGTGTATGCCTGGATCATGCGGTTGCCTGCGCAACCACTGCCGATTATTGGCAGCGGTAAAATTGATCGCGTGCGGGCAGCCGTGCGATCCACTGAACTTTCTCTTTCACGACAGCAGTGGTTCCGCATTCGTAAAGCGGCGCTCGGCTACGACGTGCCTTAAGGTAAAGTCGTGTGAATTAGCGGCGAGAACGGTAATTAGCGTCCAGACTTAGGCAGAATGCGCCATTAATAAGGATGAACGATGAAAAAAAGTGTGATCGCCGCAATGCTGCTGGCCGTGGGCACCGCTCATGCCGCCAGTGAGAAAGTCGAACTGCACAGCGTTACCGCCAAAGGTGTCGGTGAAGTCATCGGCAGCGTCACCATTGAAGAGACCGATTGGGGCTTGCAGTTTACGCCCAACCTGAGCGGGTTGACGCCGGGCATTCATGGCTTCCATGTTCATGCCAAAGGCAGCTGTGAACCGGCCACGACCGACGGTAAAGTGGTGGCAGCAGGCGCTGCAGGGGGCCATTTGGATCCCACCAACAGCGGCAAGCATCTGGGACCCTATCATGACGGTCATCTGGGCGATCTGCCCGCTATCTTTGTCACCGATGATGGCAAAGCGACCTATCCGGTGCTGGCACCGCGCATCAAAAAACTTGCGGATATTTCTGGCAAAGCGTTGATGGTGCACGTTGGCGGCGATAACCATGCCGATCATCCTAAACCGCTGGGAGGCGGGGGCGAACGCTTCGCCTGTGGCGTGATTAAGTAAAACAGAGGGCTGCCGCGTGCAGCCCTTAATCTTTCATAACCCTTTGCCGCTGTTAAAAACATCCTCACTGACGCTATGATAAACGCGCCATGTTTTTGAAAGGAATAAGGGATGAAAAAAACGATGTGCTGGCTGGCAACGGTGCTGCTACTGGCAGGATGTGAAGGGAAGAGCGATACGCAGCTGGTGATTGACGCTGGCAAACAGCTGCAATACACCATCGATTCCAATCCCGCGCGTGATAAATGCGAGGCGATTGCCAAAGGACGCGAACGGCTCACCTCAGGGGTGATCAAATCGTTGCAGGCGCAGGGCTGCGATGCCGTGCTGCGCAGCGGGACGGAAACCAACTTTACCGATGCCACTGTGTTTCGCCACAGCATGGTGATGGTCTGTGGTGCCATTATTGGGCGCGGCTTTACCGGCAAAACGCTGCACCGCCAGTTTATCTATTCACCCGAAGAGGATGAACTGGTGCTGGAACCTACCTCGCAGGATGACAAAACCCGCTTTGAAGGGAAAAAAACGCTACAGCAGCTGCAGGACGATTTTCAGCGCCAGCACGATCTCTATTGCAAGTAACAGCGGCTCACCGCCGTGTTGCGCCTCATCTTGCGGCGGGCAGGTGCTGCTCGCTGCGCCCCGTAAAAAAGATCGCCTAAAATTTAATATTGCGGGGAATTAACCGGTTTGTGAAGCAACATACAGGCTGTCATTCAGGTTGAGAGGAGAATAGCGCCAACTGGCGCCAGCGAATTCTCAACCAGCCAATTTGTATTTTGGCCGACAAACTCGCAGAATAGACGCGAATCGGGCTTGATTGCTAGCAAGCTAATTATAAGGAGATGAAATTGGATACGCCATTAGGAACGGATTTGGCACGCCTGGTGCGCATCTGGCGGGCACTGATCGATCAGCGTCTGAAGCCGCTGGAGCTGACGCAAACGCATTGGGTGACGCTACACAATATCCATCAGCTGCCGCCAGAACAGTCGCAAATTCAGCTGGCAAAAGCGATCGGTATCGAGCAGCCTTCGCTGGTACGTACGCTGGATCAGCTGGAAGAGAAGGGCTTGATTACTCGCTGCACCTGCGCCAACGATCGGCGCGCCAAGCGCATCAAGCTGACGAAAGAGGCGGAGCCGATTATCAGCGAAGTGGAAAGCGTTATTGACGCCACGCGCGACGACATTCTCTCCGGAATCTCCACGCAGGAGATCACTCAGCTCATCACGTTGATTGCCAAACTGGAAAAAAATATTCTGGATTTGCAGCACAAAGGTGAGTAACAAAAAACCGACGCACAGGCGTCGGTTTTTTTATTATCAACGTGGAGAAACGGTAACTTCGCGTCCGTTTGAGGCTAACAGCACGCGCTGACCTACGCTGTAGCGGCTGGCTGCCTGCTTCTGAACCACCAGCACGGTATTGCCGTCGTCCTTACGAATTTCCAGCTCAACACCGTCTGCTTTGTTCATTGCACCCTGCACGCCCTGACCGGCTACGCCACCCAGAACCGCGCCGCCTGCAGTCGCCAGGCTACGTCCTGCGCCACCACCCACGGTATTGCCCAGGAAACCACCCAGAACCGCACCGCCAATGGCACCAATCACATTGCTTTCATCGCCACCCTGGATTTTAACCGGACGAACTGACACCAGCGTACCGTAGGTGACATTTTGTACCTGTTTCGCCTCGTTAGCGCTGTACACATCGCCCGAAAGCGTATCGGTGTTAGAACAGCCTGCCAGAGTAATGCCGGCAAGCGCCACGGCAACTAAACGCTTAATCATCTGAAGCTCCTTATTTTACTTAATGCTACGCCGCAATTAAGCCACGGATTCGTTATTACTATGGCACAAGTTTGGCAACTGGCCTGGACAACGCATGAAAAAGAAACAGGCCGTAGCATAGACCCGCATCCCTTAACAAAAATTCAATCGCCGCAAAGAAAAAAACGTTTCGTCATAAAAAGGGTGATGGATTCCTAAAAACAGCAATTAATCATAGAATTACCCGGCCTGTTTTGCCAGGCTGGCAGTCAGACTTCTCTTTCCTGCGGGAATAAGGCACACAGATGAAATCAGGACGATATATCGGCGTTATGTCCGGCACCAGCCTCGACGGAGTGGATGTGGTACTGGCGGCTATTGATGAACACCTGGTGGCGCAGCAGGCCAGCTACTGCCACCCGATGCCGCGCGTGCTGCGCCAGCAGATCCTCGATCTCAGTCAGGGACAAACACTGACGCTGTCACAGCTCGGTCAGCTCGATACCCGGCTGGGGCTACTGTTCGCCGAGGCGGTGAGCGTGCTGTTGCAGCGTGAAGGGCTGGAAGCGGGCGACGTGACCGCCATCGGTTGTCACGGCCAAACCGTCTGGCACGAGCCGCTAGGCGATGCACCAAACACTCTGCAAATTGGCGATAATAACCAGATCGTGGCGGCCACCAATATCACCGTGGTGGGCGATTTCCGCCGTCGCGACATGGCGCTGGGCGGCCAGGGTGCGCCGCTGGTGCCCGCTTTTCATCAGGCACTGCTGATGGATGCTAACGAAAGGCGCATGGTGCTCAATATTGGCGGCATCGCTAATCTGTCGCTGCTGATTCCCGGCAAACCGGTGCGCGGCTTCGATACCGGGCCGGGCAATATGCTGCTGGATGCGTGGATTTGGCGTCAGCAGCAGCAGCCGTTCGATAAAAACGGTGAGTTTGCCGCCGCAGGCCAGCCGGTGATGCCGTTGCTGCAACAGATGCTCAGCGATCCCTGGTTTGCCTTACCGGCGCCGAAAAGCACCGGTCGGGAATATTTCAATTACGGCTGGATTGAGAAACAGTTGACGGCCTTTCCGGCACTGTCACCTGCGGATGTGCAGGCGACGCTGGTTGAGCTTACCGCCTTGACCATCGCGCAGCAGGTGCTGCTGAACGGTGGCTGCGATCGCCTGCTGGTGTGCGGCGGCGGCAGCCGTAATCCGCAGCTGATGATGCGGCTGGCTGCCCAGCTGCCCGGCATTGAAGTCGCCGGCACCGACAGCGCAGGCATCAGCGGTGATGACATGGAAGCTCTCGCCTTTGCCTGGCTGGCGTTTCGTACGCTGTCGGGCGAACCGGGCAATCTGCCGTCGGTCACCGGCGCCCGGCACGAAAGCGTGCTCGGCGCTATCTTTCCCGCCAATCCTTTACCGCATTACCGGAGATAAGCATGAAGAAGATCCTTCCTTTGGCGTTGCTGCTCAGCGGCTGTAGCCTGATGCCACCTAAGCCCGCACCGGTGCAGACGTTGCACTATACCTGCGGCACCATGCCGTTGACCGTGACGCTGGACAACGATAAGCAGCAGGTCAGCTTTATTATGGATGGCAAGCCGTTGACCCTGACGCAAACCATCGCCGCATCGGGCACGCGCTACAGCGACGATAACTATGTCTTCTGGTCGAAAGGTGACGGTGCCTTTATTGAGCGCAATAAAAAGGTCGTGGTCAATGATTGCCTGCTGCAGCCACCGCCACAGCGCTAGCGCATTGCAGGAATGTGCGCCGCGGCGCACAATGAAAATTCCTTCTGGTTTTCGGTGAAAATGATAATGGAAACGAATGCCTTACAGCAGATTGCCCATCTGCGCCGTGAATACACCCGCGGCGGATTGCGTCGCAACGATTTGCCAGCCGATCCGCTGGCGCTGTTTGAACACTGGCTGCGTCAGGCCTGTGATGCGCAGCTGCCCGATCCCACCGCCATGAGCGTGGCGACGGTGGATGCGCAGGGCCAGCCTTATCAGCGCATCGTGCTGCTAAAACACTATGATGCGCAGGGCATGATTTTTTACACCAACCTGGGTAGCCGGAAGGCGCAGCAGCTGCAGCACAATCCACGCATCAGCCTGCTGTTTCCGTGGCACATGCTTGAGCGTCAGGTCATGGTTACCGGCGAGGTTGAGCAGCTGTCGGTGCTGGAGGTGATGAAGTACTTCCACAGCCGTCCGCGCGACAGTCAGATCGGCGCCTGGGTATCGAAGCAGTCGAGCCGTATTTCTGCGCGCGGCGTGCTGGAGAGCAAGTTTCTCGAGCTGAAGCAGAAGTTCCAGCAGGGCGAGATTCCGCTGCCCAGCTTCTGGGGCGGTTACCGGGTTAAATTCAACAGCATGGAGTTCTGGCAGGGCGGCGAGCATCGTCTGCATGACCGTTTCTTCTACCAGCGCGAGGGCGATGGCTGGAAAATCGACCGCCTGGCACCCTGATCCCCCCTTTTTTAGCGGTTAAGCGCTGGAAGAGTTGTCGCCAGCGCTTTATGCTATACGCCGTATTTTTTCTCCGCGACTAAGCGGAAAGCCGTGTACCGGTCCAGGTGCAGTCGTTTCAAATGGAGTCTTTAATGACCAGCAGTAACCTGATTACACAATTGCAGGAGCGTGGGCTGATCGCCCAGGTAACGGATGAGGCAGCGTTAGCAGAGCGACTGGCGCAAGGGCCAATTGCACTCTATTGCGGCTTCGATCCGACCGCCGACAGCTTGCATTTGGGCCATCTGGTTCCCTTGCTCTGCCTGAAACGCTTCCAGGACGCCGGTCACAAGCCGGTGGCGCTGGTAGGCGGCGCAACCGGATTGATTGGCGATCCGAGCTTCAAGGCCGCAGAGCGCAAGCTCAACACCGCTGATACGGTTAATGAGTGGGTCGAGAAGATCCGTCAGCAGGTTGCGCCTTTCCTAAGCTTTGACTGCGGCAGCAACAGCGCCATCGCCGCCAATAACTATGACTGGTTCGGCAGCATGAACGTGCTGACCTTTCTGCGCGACATCGGTAAACATTTCTCGGTTAACCAGATGATCAACAAAGAGGCGGTGAAACAGCGCCTGAACCGCGACGATCAGGGCATCTCCTTTACCGAGTTCTCCTACAACCTGCTGCAGGGCTACGATTTTGCCTGCCTGAATGAGCAGCATAACGTGGTGCTGCAAATTGGCGGCTCCGATCAGTGGGGCAACATCACCTCCGGGATCGATCTGACCCGTCGTCTGCACCAGAATCAGGTGTTTGGCCTGACGGTGCCGTTGATCACCAAATCAGACGGCACCAAGTTCGGTAAAACCGAAGGCGGCGCCATCTGGCTCGACGCCAAAAAAACCAGCCCGTACAAGTTCTACCAGTTCTGGATCAATACTGCTGACGCCGACGTTTATCGCTTCCTGAAGTTCTTCACCTTTCTCTCACTGGAAGAGATTACTGCACTGGAAGAAGAGGATAAAAACAGCGGTAAAGCGCCGCGCGCGCAGTATGTGCTGGCTGAACAGGTCACGCGGCTGGTGCATGGCGATGCGGGCCTGCAGGCGGCACAGCGCATCACCGCCAGCCTGTTCTCTGGCGCGCTGAGCGACATGACCGAAGCGGACTTTGAACAGCTGGCGCAGGATGGCATGCCCACTATCATGCTAACCGATGAAGACGATCTGCAACAGGCGCTGGTCAAAGCGGAGCTGGTACCGTCACGCGGCCAGGCGCGCACCATGATCGGTTCCAATGCGGTGAATCTCAACGGCGAAAAGCAGGGTGATGCCGAATATCGCTTCACCGAGGCGGATAAACTGTTTGGTCGCTTTACGCTGCTGCGCCGCGGCAAAAAACATTATTGCCTGGCGTGCTGGAAATAAACTTCTTCAGGGCCGGTTTCCGGCCCTTTTTATGGCAAGAGCAGGTTGAGCAATGAAAAATATCCTCGCAATTCAGTCGCACGTGGTGTTCGGCCACGCCGGTAACAGCGCCGCCGAATTTCCGATGCGCCGCATGGGTGCAAACGTGTGGCCGCTGAATACGGTGCAGTTTTCCAACCATACGCAATATGGTCACTGGACCGGCACCGTAATGCCCGCGACCCATCTCAGCGATATCGTTAAAGGCATTGCGGATATCGATCGCCTGAAAACCTGTGATGCGGTGTTGAGTGGCTATCTGGGATCGGCTGAGCAGGGCGAGCAGATCCTCGCCATCGTGCGCGACGTAAAAGCGGCGAATCCCAACGCCTGGTATTTTTGCGATCCGGTGATGGGTCATCCTGAGAAAGGCTGCATCGTGGCGCCAGGCGTGGCGGAGTTTCATTGCAAACTGGCGCTGCCGGCCAGCGATATCATCGCGCCAAACCTGCTGGAGCTGGAGATGCTCAGCGGCAAAACGGTGAAAGATATCGACGAAGCGGTAGCCGCATCGCGCGAACTGATCGCTCTGGGCCCGCGCATTGTGCTGGTCAAACATCTGGCACGTGCCGGACGTCGCAGCGATCGTTTTGAAATGCTGCTGGTTACCGCCGATGAAGCCTGGCACATCAGCCGCCCGCTGATCGACTTCGGCGTACGTCAGCCGGTGGGGGTCGGCGATCTCACCAGTGGCCTGCTGTTGGTGAACCTGCTGCACGGCAAATCGCTACAGGACGCGCTGGAGCACATCACCGCCGCGGTCTATGAAGTAATGCTGAAAACCCACGCGATGGGCGAATATGAACTGCAGCTGGTGGCGGCACAGGATGCCATCGCCCAGCCGCAGCAACATTTCGCCGCCGAAAAGCTCTGATTTACTGCGGGCGGCGTTCGTCGCCCGTCAATGGTTCAATTCCCTCAGCCTGTAACACCGCCTGCACCGTTGGGCGTGCCTCTACGCGTGCTGCCCATGCCTGCAGGGCGTCGGTCTCCTCACGGGCAATTTTCAGGGCGGTGGCCCAGCGCCAGATGGGATAGAGATAGCAGTCAGCCAGCGTAAAACGGCTGCCCTGCAGCCAGGGCTTATCGCCAAGCTGGTTGCTGATATCAATAAAGCGCTGGTTTAGCTGTAGCTTCAACAGCGATTTATAGGCGTCAGCCGCCTCTTTGCGAAACAGCGGGGCAAAACGCTTGTGGATTTCGCTGCTCAGATAGCTGAGCCACTCCAGCGTCTGGTAACGGGTCAGGCTACCCGCTTCCGCCAGCAGCTGACGGTCGGGCTTCAGATCGGCCAGATACTGCGTAATTGCCGCCACTTCGGTAAGCAGCGTGCCGTCGTCAAACATCAGCGCCGGCACCTGGCCGCGTGGGTTGATCTCCAGCCAGGGTTCGCCGCGTTCGGTTACGCCCGCCGCGGTATCAACCCGTACCAGGGTAAAATCAAAATCGCATTCACGCATCACGATGTGCGGCGCCACAGAACAGGCACCGGGCTTGTAGAACAGCTTCATTTTACACTCCTTGCAGCATGGGTCGGGCGACCACCAGCGGCATCCCGACATCGACTATGGCAAAAAGTGTAGTTGCGGTTGGTTGTTCTGACCGCAATAAATGCGCGAAGGCAGCGGGCAAAAAAAATGCCAGTCATCAGACTGGCATTCATGGCGCGCAACAAAGGGCGATTATTTGGTCGCGGTCTGCGGCGCATCCTCGCGGGTCATACGGTTCAACAGCGGCGCGGTCAACAGCATCAGCGCGGCCATCACGCCGGTTACGATACCGATCTGCTGGAATACTTCGCTGTAAACCTGCAGCGACTGCACCGGATCGTTAACGTTTTCCGGTACCGCCATCAGGTTCGCCACTTTACCGGCAATCATCGCTGCGCCAGCGGTGGTCAGGAACCATGAGCCCATAATAAAGCCCATCAGGCGCTGCGGCACCAGCTGCGCCACCATTGCCAGGCCAAGGCCGGAGATCATCAGCTCGCCGATACTCTGCAGGCCGTAGCTCAGCACCAGCCAGCCAGAGGAGACGATGCCCATGGCGTTGGCCGTTTTGGCACCCAGCGGTAGCACCAGAAAGGCGGCGGAGCAGAGCAGCATACCGATAGCAAACTTGTGCGGCATCGGCAGACGATCGCCCAGCTTGTTATAGACCGCCGCCAGCAGCGGGCTGGCAACCATAATCCAGAACGGGTTGAGCGCCTGAAACTGCTCCGGTACAAAGGTAATGCCGAGAATGCTGTGCTCAACGTTACGAATCGCAAAAAAGTTCAGCGACGTCGGCATCTGCATATAGAGCACGAAGAACACGATCGCTTCCAGCATCAGCAGGAAGGCCACAATCATTTTGCGACGCGCCGCGCCCTGCAGACCGAACGCTTCTTTGGCGAACACCAGCACGATGCCGATAGCGATCACCGCCAGCGTCAGGCGGGCAATATCCTGATGGTGCAGCAGCCAGGTAGCAATCACCACCAGCGCCACGATACCGACCAGCGTAATCAGCAGTTTTTTCACGTTAAGCGGCTTAAAGTCGGGCTTTGAACCGTGATTTTTAACCACTTTGCGGCACAGCAAAAAGTTGATCAGGGTGATCACCAGGCCGACGACCGACAGCGAAAACGCCACGCTCCAGCCGTAACGGTCAGCCAGCCAGGGCGTCAGCATCATCGAAAACAACGAACCGATGTTGATCGACATGTAAAACATGGTGAAGGCGCCATCAATGCGCGGGTCATCTTTTTCATAGCAGGTCGACAACAGTGAAGAGGGGTTAGCTTTGAACAAGCCGCTGCCCACCGCGATGGTTGCCATACCGAAGTAGACCATATTGGTGTCATGGCCAGACCAGGCGATCAGCGAGTAGCCTAGCGCCAGTACAATAATGCCCATCACCATAACGCGCTTGGTGCCGAGCACCTTATCGCCCAGCCAGCCGCCAATCGCAACCATGCCGTAAACCATGGCGCTGAACGACGAGAACAGCGTAATGGAGTCGCCTTCGGACATGCCCAGCTGTTTCACCAGATAGACGGCCATAATGGCCTGCAGGCCATAATAGCCAAAACGTTCCCAGAGCTCGATCGTAAAGATCAGATAAAACGCTTTTGGCTGTTTGAACGCATTGAGGCTTACCGCCTCTTGATCGTGTTTGTTTGCAGTGGACACATCTACCTCTTTTGCTGATCCCGCCTGGAAGCAGGAAATAAGCCAGCGTCATGATGAACCGTCATGCGCTGCATTATTATTGGAAAAACGGCGGTTAATTTCGCTTATTGCGCCGCATCGCGCAAGTTTTTTCCCGAACCTGTTATTTGTCTCATTCACAGCGTTAACGTTTTGTGTTGTCGATATTGCACGGTGTTAAATGCTGCAGCACGTATCATTGGTGGTTTTTTAAGCTTGTGTTAGCGCGGCAATCGGTTGCGCTGCGGGAACGGGCTGAAAAAATCGCCAATCTGCGCGCCGTCGGGCTTTTATCCATGTCTTTCATCAATCAGCGACACAAAAAAACGCACCTTTAGCGGGTGCGTTTTTTTGTCTCATCGGCAGGGGGTTAAATCTCGGTTTTATCAGCGTATTCGCACAGATCTTCGATAATGCAGGCGCCACAACGCGGTTTTCGTGCCACACAGGTATAGCGGCCGTGCAAAATAAACCAGTGATGGCAATCGACTTTAAAAGCGGCTGGCACCACTTTCAGCAGCTTCTCTTCCACCAGATCGACGTTTTTACCCGGGGCAAAACGGGTACGATTGCAGACGCGAAAAATATGCGTATCCACGGCGATGGTTGGCCAGCCAAATGCGGTATTCAGCACGACATTGGCGGTTTTACGCCCAACGCCAGGCAACGCCTCCAGCGCGGCGCGATCTTCCGGCACTACGCTGTTGTGGCGTTCAATCAGCAGGCGGCAGGTCTTGATTACGTTTTCCGCTTTGCTGTTAAACAGGCCAATGGTTTTGATATAGCTTTTCACGCCGTCCACGCCCAGCGCCAGCATCGCTTCCGGCGTATTCGCCACCGGGTAGAGCTTCGCCGTCGCCTTATTGACGCTGACGTCGGTGGCCTGCGCTGACAGCAGTACTGCAATCAGGAGTTCAAAAGGCGAGTTGAACACCAGTTCGGTGGTGGGATGCGGATTGTTGTCCCGCAGCCGGGTCAGAATTTCAATACGTTTTTCTTTGTTCACACCGCTTTACCTGGCTCACCCAGCGATAACGCCTGCTGTTCCGCGGCCCGCAGTGCACGCGCTTTCATTTTCTGATCAATGAGGTATTTTGCCGCCAGCATCATGCCGAGACCGATAAACGCGCCCGGCGGCAGCATCGCCAGCAGCATTGGGGAATCAAAATGGACCACTTCGATGCGCAACGCTTTTGCCCACGGGCCGAGCAGCAGATCGGCGCCGTTGAACAGCGTGCCATTACCGATAATTTCGCGCAGCGAACCGAGCACGGTCATGGCGCAGGTCGCACCCATGCCGATAGCAAACCCATCCAGCGCCGCCAGCGGTACACTGGTTTTTGACGCCACCGCTTCCGCGCGGCCCACTACGATGCAGTTGGTAACGATCAGCGGAATAAAGATGCCCAGCGACTGATAAAGGCCATAAGCGTAAGCGTTAATCAGCATCTGCACGCAGCTCACCACCGAAGCAATGATCATCACATAGATCGGAATACGAATTTCAGACGGCACCCAGCGGCGAGTCAGGGAGATACCGCTGTTGGTGCAGACCAGCACCAGCGTGGTCGCCAGGCCAAGGCCCAGCGCGTTGGTGGCAGTTGAGGTGACGGCCAGCAGCGGACAAAGGCCCAGCAGCTGCACCAGCGCCGAGTTGTTTTTCCACAATCCGCCGACCAGCAGATTTTTAGCTTCACTCATTGGACTCTCCACATTCGGGTAACGACGCCAGACGCGGCGGCAGTGAGGCGATAAACAGCGTAGTACGTTTTGTGGCATTCACCACCGCTCGCGGGGTAATGGTAGCGCCGGTGAACTGATCAAAATCACCGCCATCTTTTTTCACGGCAAAATGGCCATCGGCCGCGCCGTGCACCACTTTACCGGCAAAGCTGTTGATCCAGTCAGAGATACGCAAATCGATTTTGTCACCGAGGCCCGGCGTTTCATGGTGTTCAACCACGCGTACGCCCAGCACCGTGCCGCTGAAATCCGCGCCGACAATCATCTGAATGTTGCCAGAATAGCCATCCGGTGCGGTGGTCTCAAGCGCCACGGCAACCGGCTTGTCATCCTTACGTGCCAGATAGAGCTGATGAGGCGCATTGTTGCCCAGAGCGGGGTCGGTGACAACGTAACATTCCTGCTGAATATTGTTGTTATAGAGCGTTGGCGGCACTACCTGATCGAGCAAAATTTTCTGCTGCACCGCGGTTTGATGTGCGATCACCGGTTTAGTCACGTAATTCACTACCGCGGTCAGGCCGGTGGTAACTGCGGCAAACACCGCCAGCGTCACACCGTTTTTACGTATGGAATCCAGCATGCTCACTCCTTGCGATGCCCGTAAACGCGCGGCTGGGTATAGTAATCAATCAGCGGCACGCAGATATTGGCCAGCAACACCGCAAACGCCACGCCATCTGGGTAGCCGCCGTAACTGCGGATCAACCACACCAGTAGCCCAATCAGCGCGCCATACAGCAAACGGCCTTTATTGGTGGTGGACGCGGTCACCGGATCGGTGGCGATGAAAAAGGCCCCCAGCATGGTGGCACCGGAAAACAGGTGGATCAGCGGCGAAACCAGCGAGCCCGGCGCAATCAACCAGCCAAGGGTGGCGCAGACCGTCAGCGATGCCAGCATGCTTAGCGGGATGTGCCAGCGGATGGTGTTGTTAGCCAGCAGGAACAGACCGCCCAGCAGAAAACCGATATTGATCCACTGCCAGCCCAGCCCGGCAATGACGCCGTGAAAAATCGGCAATGCCAGCAGCTGATCGGCGCTGTGACCGGCGCGCAGGCCAGTTTTAAAGCTGTCCAGCGGCGTCGCCTGACTGACGCCATCAACGCCCATCTGCAACTGCTGCATGGTTTCGCCCGCCAGCGTGTGATGGGTGAAAATCATGCTCAGGGAGTCCAGCAGTCCGGGCTTAATCACCTGCAAGGATTCTGGCGGCAGCCAGCTGGTCATCTGCACCGGGAAGGAGATCAGCAGCACCACGTAGCCAATCATCGCCGGGTTAAACGGGTTTTGCCCCAGCCCGCCATACAGCTGTTTGGCGATCACGATGGCGAACACGGTGCCAATGACAATCAGCCACCACGGCGCCAGCGGCGGCAGGCTGACGCCAAGCAGCAGGGCGGTAAGCAGCGCTGAATTATCGGCCAGATTCAGCGCGATGGGCTTCTTGCGCAGTTTCAGGATCGCCGCTTCGGTACTCCAGGCGGTAATGGCCGCCAGCAGCACCTGTAGCAGGTTACCAGGACCGAAAAAATAATACTGGGCGGCCATGCCCGGAATGGCGGCCAGCAGTACCAGCATCATGATTGAGCTGGTGCTGCGGCGATTGTGCGTATAAGGAGAGCTTGCTATGCGGAACGCCATTTAATCCTCAGATCGATTATGCTGCTGGGCTTTTTTTGCTTTTGCCCGGGCAATCGCTGCCGCAATGGCAGCCTTACGCGGATCCAGCGTTTCTTCTTCATTGTTATCCGCGGCGGCCTGTGCCGCTTTCTTCGCCTTAGCGCGGGCAATCGCCGCATCAATGGCGGCCCTGCGCGGATCGGCAGCTGGCGCGGCTTCAGGCGCATCGGCCTGTGCTTCATTCACTACATCAGCTGCTTGCTGTGGTTCTGCGTCAGATGCAGCGGCTTGCGCCGCTTTCTTCGCTTTGGCGCGGGCGATCGCCGCATCGATGGCGGCCCTGCGCGGATCGGCAGCTGGCGCGGCTTCAGGCGCATCGGCCTGTGCTTCATTCACTACATCAGCTGCTTGCTGCGGTTCTGCGTCAGATGCAGCAGCCTGCGCTGCTTTCTTCGCTTTGGCGCGGGCGATCGCCGCATCGATGGCGGCCCTGCGCGGATCGGCAGCTGGCGCGGCTTCAGGCGCATCGGCCTGTGCTTCATTCACTACATCAGCTGCTTGCTGTGGTTCTGCGTCAGATGCAGCAGCCTGCGCTGCTTTCTTCGCTTTAGCACGGGCGATCGCCGCATCGATGGCGGCCCTGCGCGGATCGGTAGCTGGCGCGGCTTCAGGCGCATCGGCCTGTGCTTCATTCACTACATCAGCTGCTTGCTGTGGTTCGGCGTCAGATGCAGCCGCCTGCGCCGCTTTCTTCGCTTTGGCGCGGGCGATCGCTACTTCTACTGCGGCCTTGCGTGGATCGGCAACTGGCGCGGCTTCAGGCGCATTGGCCTGTGCTTCATTCACTACATCAGCTGCTTGCTGCGGTTCGGCGTCAGATGCAGCCGCCTGCGCCGCTTTCTTCGCTTTAGCGCGGGCGATCGCTGCTTCTACTGCGGCCTTGCGTGGATCGGCGACTGGCGCATCGGCCTGCGGATTTTCTGCGACGTCCGTTGCCTGCCGTGGTTCGGCGTCAGATGCAGCGGCCTGCGCCGCTTTCTTCGCTTTGGCGCGGGCGATCGCTGCTTCTACTGCGGCCTTACGTGGATCGACGGCTGGCGCATCGGCCTGCGGATTTTCTGCGACGTCCGTTGCCTGCTGCGGTTCTGCGTCAGATGCAGCCGCCTGCGCCGCTTTCTTCGCTTTGGTGCGGGCGATCGCTGCCTCTACCGCGGCCTTACGCGGATCGGCAGATTGTTCGGCATCAGCAGAAGCCGCATCAGGCACCGCGTCGCCATCCTGTGCCGCTTTTTTGGCTTTAGCACGAGCAATCGCTGCTTCGACCGCCGCTTTACGCGGATCGACGCCAACTTTTTCAACTCTGGCTGCGCGCGCGGCAGGCGAAGCGTGATTATTCGCCGATTCGCTGGCTACTGCGGCAGAAGCCTGTTTCGCTTTGGCACGGGCAATGGCCGCTTCGACGGCGGCTTTGCGCGGATCAACCGCCTGACGAGTCACCGGCTCGGTTTCCATCTGCTGCTCAGCCTGTTCAACCAGCGCCTGAGCGTGACGTGCTTTCTGTTCGGCCAGCGCCGCCGCATTCAGCGCATCGGTTTCATCAGCCGCGCGGTTTTTGTCATAGACGCGTTCGCGTGCGGCATCAATTTGCGTCTGCTGACTGGCGCTCACCTTGCGCTTCGCCTGTTCATGACGCGCTTCACGCGCCAGCTTCTCGCGCTCAAGACGAGTTTGCCGCGCTTCGAAACGCGCTTTCGCCTCGGCGGTACGCTGTGCTTCCAGATCGATGGCGCGCAGCTCGGCTTTTTCCTGACGATAATATTGCACCAGCGGAATGTTGCTCGGGCAGACATAGGCGCAGGCACCGCATTCAATGCAGTCATCAATATGGTGCGCGCGGGCTTTGTCGTGATCGCCGCCCTGGCTGTACCAGAAGAGCTGCTGCGGCAACAGGTTGGCCGGGCAGGCATCGGCGCAGGCGCTACAGCGAATACAGGATTGCTCTTCCAGCTCTTCGCCCATCTCACTGGCAGAAGGCGCCAGAATGCAGTTGCTGATTTTGACAATCGGCACATCCAGCGCGGGCAGGGTAAAGCCCATCAGCGGACCGCCCATGATCACCATCTGGTTTTTTGCCCGGTTTGAAGCCCACTTCGCGCAGCAGGTGGCTGACCGGCGTGCCGAGGCGGCCCCAGACGTTAGCCGGGCGGGCAATCGCTTCACCGGTCAGGGTGACCACGCGCTCGGTGATCGGTTCGCCGTCGATAATGGCGCGCTTAACCGCCCAGGCGGTGCCGACGTTTTGCATCAGCACGCCGATATCGGTGGAGCGTCCGCCGTGCGGCACCTCTTTACCGGTGAGAATTTTGGTTAGCTGTTTGGCGCCGCCGGACGGATATTTGGTGGGCACCACGCGAATCGCCAGATCGCTCTCTTTACCCAGCGCCTGGCGCAGCGCAGCAATTGCCTGCGGCTTGTTGTCTTCGATGCCAATCAGCACGCGTTCCGCCTGCAGCACCCAGCCGAGAATCCGGCAGCCTTCCAGCACTTCAGCCGCGTAATCCTGCATCAGCCGGTCATCGGCGGTGATATAGGGTTCGCATTCGGCCGCATTGATTATCAGCGTATTGATGCCGCGCAGGCCGCCTTTCAGCTTGGTTGCCGTAGGAAAACCCGCGCCACCCAGACCGGCGACGCCCGCCTGATGAATACGCGTAACCACCTCTTCGCGGGAGAGCTGACGATAATCACTGATCGTCTCGCGCTCAATCCAGCGATCGTCACCGTCCGGCGTAATAAATACGCAGGTTTCAGTTAAGCCAGAAGGGTGCGCGGTCATGTGTGGTGCTATGGCTGTCACGGTGCCGGAAGTCGGCGCGTGTACCGGCAGCATGCGGCCATTGCCAAAGGTCAGCGGCTGGCCGCGCAGCAGGTGGTCACCGGTCTGCACGCAGAGCTCGCCTTCATGACCAATATGCTGTTTCAGCGGGATAATATAGCGATCGGCCAGCGGCAGCTGACGCAGCGGCGTGCCGTTAGACTGGGTTTTCATCTCCGGTGGATGAATGCCGCCGTCGAAATCCCAGATTTTGTCCTTACGGAACAGCGATAACAGATTAAGCATGGCTATCCGCGGGAATGACCCGCACAGGAATCGAATTAAGGTCCCACTTCCAGTTGGCGGTGGTGGTGGCAACCGGGCGCATCTCTATGCAATCGGTGGGGCACGGCGCCACGCAGAGATCGCAGCCGGTGCAAACGTCGCTGAGCACGGTGTGCATGGCGCGTGTGGCACCAACGATAGCGTCAACCGGGCAGGCCTGAATGCATTTGGTGCAGCCAATGCAGTTCTCTTCGTCAATCCAGGCCACGGTACGCACCGGCTCTTTTGCGCTGGCGTCGCCGTCAATCGGCTGTGGCTCGACATTCAGCAGTTCGGCCAGCTTGAGCATGGTTTGCTCGCCGCCGGGCGCGCATTTGTTGATCGCTTCGCCGTTGTTGCCCACCGCGTCGGCGTAAGGGCGACAGCCAGGATAACCGCACTGGCCGCACTGGCTTTGCGGCAGCACCGCGTCAATTTGCTCCACGATCGGATCTTCCTCGACCTTGAAACGACGCGATGCGTAGCCGAGCAGGCCGCCAAAAATCAGGCTCAGCGCGCTAATTGAAATGATTGCTATCCAGATTGCCGACATCAGAATTTCACCAAACCTGAGAAGCCCATAAAGGCCAGCGCCATCAGCCCGGCGGTAATCAGGGCGATAGAGGAACCTTTAAAGGGAGCCGGCACGTTGGCCAGCACCAGACGTTCGCGCATGCCAGCAAACAGCACCATCACCAGCGAGAAGCCCAGCGAGGCGCTGAAACCATACAGCGCGGCCTGCAGAAACGAGTGGTTGTAATTCACGCTCAGTAGCGGCACCGCCAGCACGGCGCAGTTGGTGGTGATCAGCGGCAGAAAAATGCCCAGCAGGCGATAGAGCGCCGGGCTGGTTTTACGCACCACCATTTCCGTGAACTGCACCACCACGGCGATCACCAGGATATAGGCCAGGGTGCGCAGATAGATTAAATCGAGCGGAATCAACAACAGGTGATTCACCAGCCACGAACAGATCGAAGCCAGTGTGATAACAAATGTGGTGGCGAGACCCATGCCAATGGCCGTCTCCAGTTTTTTGGAAACGCCCATAAACGGACAAAGGCCGAGAAACTTCACTAACACGAAGTTATTCACCAGCACCGTGCCGATAAAAAGCAGTAAGTATTCGGTCATTTTTTCGCCCGGGAGTCGGAAAGCGGCCTATTATCAGGCAACAGAAATGTGATCACAACCATAGTTCAGTGGGAAAAAGAGGCGATCGCACTCACGATTAAATTTCCACGCAAAACAGCGCCATTACGGCGCGGTGAAGGTGTTTTTTACCCGTTGTGAGCGCTTGAAATAGGGCACCAGCACGGCGGCGGCCAGCAGAGAAATCAGCAATGTCCGAACCGCCGCGCCATCCGCTACCGGCGAAAAGGCAAAGGTCTTCAGCGCCAGCAGCACGGTCAGCAGCAGCCAGATAATGTAATGGCGCGGCAACCGGCGCGATCGCTGACAAAAAATCCACGTTACCCACGCGCTGTACACCCACACGATGGCCGATGTTGCCAGCGACAGCGCCCATTGCAGCGTGAACTGATGGCTGCTGAACAGGGTGTGACGGACTTCCGCCGTGCTGATCACACTCAGATACATCGCCATCACCAGCGCACTGGTAAGCAGCGTCATGATCAGCCAGGCGAGCGGCAGCAATAGCCAGCCGCCGATGCGTGGCTGAGCAGCAGTTACGGTCATAAAACGGCTCCTGAAACAAGCAGATGCGTTCCGGTGCAACCGCGCAGCGGAAGGCGCACAGCGATAAAACGAGATGGCACGATTATATCACGTAACGCCAGACAGATTTGGGTACGCAGCCTAAATCGAACAGCCGTCCGCCCGACACCAGCTCGGCGCGCCGGTGGTCGGCAGCGCGATACATATTGATGATGTCCTGGTCGTCGGTGAGGGAATAATTGAGGTGGTCGTAAAGTTTTTCCAGACTTTCTGCGTTATTAATTTTACGAAACTTCAACAGGTAATCTTGCGCGGTCATGAGGGCCATTTATACAGAGAGGAGAAGGGGCTGAGTATAAAGCGCGTCTTCGGCCAGGCCAAATTTTCCCGCGCCAAAAAGGCTGTTTTTCAGATAATAACTCAGCAAACGTCAGCGAATTGCCTGATTACGACGGTTATCTTCTCGCCTGAAAGCGCCGCTGACTGCACCCGTGCGCCGTGTCTCCCCGTCTGACGGACTGTGCGAGCTATCACAAATATGGAAATTCCCTGATCATTCAGCGTGATGGCAGGAAGTTACGTAAAGCTGTAATCGTTTCCAAAATCAAAGCGGATAAGCACTTCTGTTTATTACAAATATTTAACGTGCCAGAACGGCAAAAAAAGCCGATTTATCCATATTCACCTGATGAAAAACGGGCGATGAAGCGCGCTAAGCTCTTTAAAGCGATAGGATTTGTGAAGCACGTCCATTTTGCCCGAGCACAATTAGTCCAGGCTGTAGGGGCTTTGTACCTGAACAACACACTCCCCGCAGAGGAAAATAATTATGTGGAAGCGTTTACTCTTAACCACGCTCATCAGTGCGGCTTTTTCCGCGTCAGCGCTGGCAGCAGATTTTACCGTTGGCTTTTCTCAGGTTGGTTCCGAATCGGGCTGGCGTGCCGCTGAAACCAGCGTAGCGAAAAGCGAGGCTAAAAAGCGCGGTATTACGCTGAAAATTGCCGATGGCCAGCAGAAACAGGAGAACCAAATCAAGGCGGTGCGCTCTTTTATTGCGCAGGGCGTTGATGCCATTTTCATTGCGCCAGTAGTGCAAACCGGCTGGGAGCCGGTGCTGGAAGAAGCCAAAGATGCGAAGATTCCGGTATTCCTGCTCGATCGCGCCATCGTGGTGAAAGATAAATCGCTCTACATGGCGGTGGTCACCGCTGATAACGTCAAGGAAGGGCGCCTGATTGGTGACTGGCTGGTGAAAACCGTCGGCGACAAACAGTGTAACGTGGTGGAGCTGCAGGGCACGGTAGGCGCCAGCGTGGCGATCGATCGTAAGAAAGGCTTTGCCGAGGCGATTGCCAACGCCAAAAATATCAAGGTCATCCGCTCTCAGTCTGGCGACTTTACCCGCAGCAAAGGCAAAGAGGTGATGGAGAGCTTTATCAAGGCTGAGAACAACGGCAAAAATATCTGCATGGTTTACGCGCATAACGATGATATGGCGATCGGCGCCATTCAGGCGATCAAAGAAGCTGGCCTGAAACCGGGCAAAGATATCCTCACCGGTTCGATTGATGGCGTGCCGGACATCTACAAAGCGATGCTGGCCGGTGAAGCCAACGCCAACGTTGAACTGACGCCAAACATGGCCGGTCCGGCGTTCGATGCGCTGGAGAAATTCCGCAAAGATGGCACCATGCCGCCAAAAATCATTCAGACCGAATCAAAACTCTATCTGCCCGCCGATGCGCAGGCACAGTTAGACACCAAAAAAGGCATGGGTTACTGATCCTCGCGCCGCCCGCATCCGGGCGGCCATTACTTTCGCGTTAAGGTGAGTCATGAGCAGAGCAGACGAATCACTGCTAACCATGCAGGGCATCAGTAAATTCTTTCCCGGCGTTCGCGCCCTCGATAATGTCTCATTCAGCCTGCAGCGCGGAGAAATCATGGCGCTGCTGGGCGAAAACGGTGCCGGTAAATCGACCCTGATCAAAGTGCTGACCGGCGTTTACAGCCGCGATGCTGGTGAAATCAGCCTGAACGGCGTGGCGATTAACCCGCAGAGCACCGCGCAGGCGCAGGCGTTTGGCATCGGCACTGTTTATCAGGAAGTTAACCTGCTGCCCAATATGTCGGTGGCGGATAATCTGTTTATTGGCCGCGAACCGCGCCGTCTGGGCATGATCGATCGTAAGCGTATGGTGCGTGATGCGCAGAAGCTGCTGCACGATTATGGCTTTGAGCTGGACGTCACGCGCCCGCTTGGCCACTACTCGGTGGCAATGCAGCAGATCATCGCCATCTGCCGCGCGGTGGATCTCTCTGCGCAGGTGTTGATCCTGGATGAACCCACCGCCAGCCTCGATGCCAGCGAAGTGGACATGCTGTTTACGCTGATGAATCAGCTGAAAGCCAAAGGCATGAGCCTGATCTTCGTCACCCACTTTCTCGATCAGGTTTACCGCGTCTGCGATCGTATTACCGTGCTGCGTAACGGCCAGTTTATCGCCACTCGCGAGACGCAGAGCCTGCCGCGGCTGGAGCTGATCAAGCTGATGCTGGGGCGCGAACTGTTAGAAACTGCCTTGCAGCGCGCCGGCAGCACCCTGCGTAGCGATCGGCCAGTGGTGGAATTTACCGACTACGGCAAAAAGGGCACCATCGCGCCCTTTAATTTGCAGGTGCGTCCTGGCGAAGCGGTGGGCCTGGCGGGCCTGCTTGGCTCCGGCCGTACCGAAACCGCTGAGCTGTTGTTTGGCATCAAACCGGCCGACAGCGGCACGGCGAAAATTCGTGGCAAGGTCCAGCGCATTCGGACTCCGGCACAGGCCTCAAAGCTCGGCATGGGTTTCTGTCCGGAAGATCGCAAAACCGATGGCATCATTGGCAGCGCCTCGGTGCGGGAAAATATCATCCTTGCCCTGCAGGCGCAGCGCGGCTGGTTAAAGCCGATCGGCAAGCGTGAGCAGCAGGAGATTGCCGATCGCTTTATTAAAAGTCTCGGCATCCGCACGCCCAATGCGGAACAACCGATTGGCCTGCTGTCAGGCGGCAACCAGCAAAAGGTGCTGTTGTCGCGCTGGCTGGTCACCAAACCGCAGTTTCTGATCCTCGACGAACCGACGCGTGGCATTGACGTCGGCGCCCACGCCGAAATCATTCGTCTGATTGAATCACTCTGCGCAGATGGCCTGGCGTTGCTGGTGATCTCCTCTGAACTGGAGGAGCTGGTGGGCTATGCCGATCGGGTAATTATTCTGCGCGATCGCGAGCAGGTCGCTGAAATTCCGTTAGAGAAGCTCTCGGTAGCGGCGATCGTCAACGCTATTGCCGATGGGGGTGCACATGCTTGATTCGCCAACAACTACAGGGAAACCGCCGATGCAAAAGCGCAGGCTACCGCCCGGCATGCCGCAGATTGCGGCGCTGATTCTGGTGCTGCTGGTTGACAGCCTGGTGGCAAACAACTTTTTCGCCATTCATCTGCAGGATGGTCGGCTGTTCGGCAGCCCGATCGACATTCTCAACCGCGCGGCGCCGGTGGCGATTCTGGCTATCGGCATGACGCTGGTGATCGCGACTGGCGGCATCGATCTGTCGGTGGGCGCGGTGATGGCGATTGCCGGTGCCACCGCGGCCACCATGACCGTCGCGGGCTATCCGCTGCTGGCGATTGTGCTGACCACGCTGGCCGCGGGCGTGCTCTGCGGGCTGTGGAACGGCGTGCTGGTGGCGCTGCTGAAAATTCAGCCGTTTGTCGCCACGCTGATTTTGATGGTGGCGGGGCGCGGCATTGCGCAGCTGATTACCCAGGGACAAATTGTGACCTTCGACAGCGATGCGCTGGGCTTTATCGGCAGCGGATCGCTGGCGCTGATTCCGGTGCCGGTGTGGATCACGCTGCTGCTGGCGCTGGTGGTGTGGGTGCTGACGCGAAAAACCGCGCTGGGGCTGTTTATTGAAGCGGTCGGTATCAACCTGCGTGCCGCGCGCAACGCTGGCGTTAACGGCTGGCTGGTGGTGATGTCGACCTACGTGATCAGCGGCCTGTGCGCCGCGGTGGCGGGTTTGATCGTCGCAGCGGATATACGCGGAGCCGATGCCAATAACGCCGGATTGTGGCTGGAGCTGGATGCGATCCTGGCGGTGGTCATTGGCGGTGCGTCGCTGCTCGGCGGGCGCTTTAGCCTGGCGCTTTCGCTGATCGGCGCGCTGATTATTCAGGCAATGAACACCGGGATTCTGCTGTCGGGTTTTCCGCCAGAGCTGAATCAGGTGGTTAAAGCGGTGGTGGTGATGTGTGTGCTGCTGCTGCAATCCCCGCGCGTGATTGCGCTGTTTAAACGAGGAGATCGTCATGGTTAAACGTCATCTGCCGCTGATGATCACCTTACTGGTGTTCGTGGCGGGCTACCTGTTTTGTCTGAGCCAGTTTCCGGGCTTCGCTTCTACCCGGGTGATCTGCAACATTCTCACCGACAACGCCTTTTTAGGCATTATCGCCGTGGGTATGACCTTTGTGATCCTCTCGGGCGGTATCGATCTGTCGGTGGGCGCGGTGATCGCCTTTACCGGCGTCTTTCTTGCCCGGGTTATCGGCGATTTTCATCTGTCGCCGTGGCTCGCCTTTACGATCATCCTGCTGGGCGGTGCGCTGTTTGGCGCCATGATGGGCTGGCTGATCGATGCGCTGAAAATCCCGGCGTTTATCATCACCCTGGCGGGCATGTTTTTTCTGCGCGGCTGCAGCTACCTGATCTCTGAAAGCTCGATTCCAATCGACCATCCGCTCTACAGCACGCTCTCCAGCATGGCGTGGAAAATACCCGGCGGCGGACGGCTCAGCCTGCTGGCGCTTATCATGCTGGCGGTGGTGGCGGTGGGCATTCTGGTGGCACACCGTACCCGCTTCGGCAACCAGGTTTATGCCGTCGGCGGCAGTAACGTCTCCGCGCAGCTCATGGGCATCTCCACCCGCGCCACCACGGTGCGTATTTATATGCTGTCCACCACGCTGGCCACGCTGGCGGGCATTGTGTTCTCGATCTATACCTCGGCAGGTTATGCGCTGGCCGGATTAGGCGTCGAGCTGGACGCGATCGCCTCGGTGGTGATCGGCGGCACGCTGCTCTCCGGCGGTGTTGGCACCGTGCTCGGCACGCTGTTCGGCGTGTTAATTCAGGGCTTGATTCAGACCTGGATTAACTTCGACGGCACGCTCAGCTCGTGGTGGACCAAAATCGCTATCGGCGTGCTGCTGTTTGTGTTTATCGCGCTGCAGCGGTTACTTACGGTGATGTGGGATCGGCAGCAGAATGCACCCGTCAGGAGGGTGTTGTAGAGGGCCAGGTCAAGGACCGTTTCGTTCTGCCTGAAGGCAGCCCGAGCAGGGCCGGCAGTCGCCCCGGCCCTGCACCCGCGCTATCCGGCAAACACAACCGCCCGCTGCGCGGGTCCCTTCGTCGTTTCACATTTCTTCACGGACCGCTCGCGATTCGCTCCCCGCTCAACGCTCCCTTGTCCCGCCATCCATAGCGGGACATCCTAAAATGTTCACCTCCTCAGCAGTTGTGATGCCTCCTCAAGGTCAACCCCCAAGTCAAAACCCAAAAGACTAAGACAAGAATTTAAATTAAAACCCAAAACCCAAAACCCAAAAACTGAAAACTGAAAACTGAAAACTGAAAACTGAAAACTGAAAACTGAAAACTGATAACTGATAATTGATAACTGATAACTGATAACTAAAAACTAAAAACTAAAAACTAAAAACTAAAAACTAAAAACTAAAAACTAAAAACTAAAAACTGAAAACTGAAAACTGATAACTGATAACTGAAAACTGAAAACTGAAAACTGAAAATAAGATTAAGGACAAATCCAAGGCCTGCTACAAAACCTAAAGCCTGGTTTTAAAATTTGAATCAGAAGTGCCGAATTCCATGGCGAATGTAAAGCCCGATAAATCATCCTGTGCATTAAAACGGGTTCTTTATCTGGAACGCAGGCTCTTAATCTTACACATGCATGTCATGGGATTAATCATCTGATTTTAATGATTTATTATTGCTTTTTGACTGCTTTTGACTGCTTTTGACTGCTTTTGACTGCTTTTGGCTGGTTTTTGACTGGCTTTTGATTTGGACTTTGACCTGGGTTTTGACCTTGAGGAGGCATCACCACCGCCGAGGGAAAAGCGTTTTCCAGGATGAGCCGCAAGGATGCGGCGAAAAGGCGCGTTGAGCTGGGAGCGAATCGCGGCTGGTCCGTCAGGAAAAGGGTTTTACTGAGGGAACCCGCCTGTGGCGGGCGGTTGTGTTTGCCGGATAGCCGGGGTGCAGGGGCGGGGCGACTGCCGCCCTGCTCGGCCGCCTGAAAGGCGGAAGAAATCGCTTTTGACCTAAGTGCCTTTGACCTAAGTGCCTTTGACCTAAGCGCCTTTGACCTAAGCGCCTTTGACCTAAACGCCTTTGACGTTAAAAGCGCTCAGCAATCGCCATTGCCAAAAGCGCCCGGCAATCGCTATTGCCTCACCGCGCTGCTGCCGCTATTTATTCAGACGGTAATAGAGATCGTTCCAGCGCAGCGTGTCTTTAAACCCGTGCATGGTGGTGTGCTCGTCGATCACCACAATCTCAATGTTATGCATCTCGGCATACAGACGCATATCGTCAAGATCCAGCGCCTGGCTGAACACCGTGTGGTGCGCGCCGCCGCCGACAATCCAGGCTTCTGATGCGGTGGCCAGGGAAGGCTGAGCGCGCCACAGGGCGCGGGCGACCGGCAGTTTCGGCAGAGGCTGTGGCTGATCGATGGCATCCACCACGTTAACCAGCAGGCGGAAACGATCGCCGAGGTCGATCACACTGGCGTTCACTGCACGGCCCGCTGGTGCGGAGAAGATCATGCGCGCTGGATCGGCTTTATTACCGATGCCAAGGAACTGCACGTCAATCAACGGCTTCTTCTCTTTGGCGATGGAAGGACAGACTTCCAGCATGTGCGAACCCAGCACCAGATCGTTACCCGGCGAGAAGTGGTAGGTGTAATCTTCCATAAAGGAGGTGCCGCCAGGACGATCGCCAGCCAGCACTTTGAACACGCGCAGCAGCGCTGCGGTTTTCCAGTCGCCTTCACCGGCAAAGCCGTAACCCTGCGCCATCAGGCGCTGTACCGCCAGCCCCGGCAGCTGCGTCATGCCGTGCAGCGTCTGGAAGTTGGTGGTAAATGCCTGGCAATCTTCCGCTTCTAAAAAACGCTTCAGGCCCAGCTCGATACGCGCCGCATCCAGCACGTTCTGACGCTTTTCGCCGTTGATCGCTGCTACCGCGCTGAATTCGTACAGGCCTTCATATTCGTCGATCAGCGCATTGACGTCGCCATCGCTGACCTGATTGATCACCTCAACCAGATCGCCGACGCCCCAGCCGTTTACCGCATAACCGAACTGAATCTGCGCGGAAACCTTGTTGCCTTCGGTCACCGCCACTTCGCGCATGTTATCGCCAAAACGGGCAACCTTCAGCTGCTGGCTCGCCTGTTTGGCTATCGCGGCGCGCATCCATTTGGCGATACGTGCCAGACTGGCGCTATCCTGCCAGTGACCGGTCACGACGCTGTGCTGCAAACCCATGCGGGCGCCGATGAAGCCAAACTCACGGCCGCCGTGCGCGGTCTGGTTCAGGTTCATAAAGTCCATGTCCATGGAATCCCACGGGATCTCGGCGTTGAACTGGGTATGAAACTGCATCAGCGGTTTGTTCAGCACGCTCAGACCGCCGATCCACATTTTGGCCGGCGAAAAGGTGTGCAGCCAGGTAATGATGCCGACGCAGCTGTTATCGTGATTAGCATCGCGGCAGAGCGCCAGCGCTTCATCCGGGCTTTTCACCAGCGGTTTTACCACCAGTTTCAGCGGCAGCGCCGACTGCTGATTCATACCATCCACCACCTGCTGAGCATGCTGCTCAACCTGGCGCAGCGTCTCCGGGCCATAAAGATGTTGCGTGCCAATAACAAACCAGACGCTCAGGGAATCGAGAGAGTGCATAAAAACTCCTTAAAGTTCAGTGGAAGGGCGCGGCGCATATTGTGGTTCAGCAGCGGCACACCAATGTTGATAACGTTCATAAAGCGCCTGATAGCGCGGCACGCGGCTGGCATCGGGTTGCAGTGTACGTTCAACCGCACAGGCCATGCTCTGCTGCGCGGTAGGCACATCCGGATGCACGCCCGCGGCGACGGCGGCGAAAATGGCCGCGCCGAGCGCGCAGCACTCATCCGAGGCGACGATATCCAGCGGACGGTTCATCACGTCACAGCAGACCTGCATAATCGCCGGTGACTTACGGGCGATGCCGCCCAGCGCCAGGATGTTCTCGACCGGAATCTGCTGGCGCTCAAAACATTCCATAATGGCGCGGGCGCCAAAGGCGGTGGCCGCAATCAGGCCGCCAAACAGCGTGGGCGCATCGGTGCCGAGGTTGATATCGGTGATCACGCCTTTCAGGCGCTGGTTAGCATCCGGCGTACGCCGACCGTTAAACCAGTCAAGCACCACCGGCAGATGATCGAGCTGCGGATTGGCGATCCAGGCATCGGTAAGCTGACGCAGCAGATTTTGCTGCAGCGCGTTGAGTTCCGGTGCCAGATGTGGATGCTGTTGTGCCGCCTGTTGCAGCGGCCAGCTGAGCAGCCGGTTATACCAGGCATAAATGTCACCAAAGGCGGACTGGCCCGCTTCGAGGCCGATGGTGCCCGGCGTCACGCTGCCGTCCACCTGACCGCAAATGCCGCTGATGGCGCGATCGCCCACCTGCTGGCTGTCGGCAATCAGAATGTCGCAGGTTGAGGTGCCGATCACTTTCACCAGCGTATAAGGCTGCGCACCGGCGCCGACCGCGCCCATGTGGCAGTCAAAGGCGCCGCCCGACAGCGTTACCGCGGTGGAGAGGCCCAGACGCTGCGCCCATTCTGTGGTCAGCGTGCCGACCGCAATGTCCGCCGTCCAGGTATCGCGGAACAGCGGGAAATCGAGATCGCGGGTGAGCAGGGGATCGAGTGCATTGAGGAACGCGGCGTCCGGCAGGCCGTCCCACTGCGGATGCCACAGGGATTTGTGTCCGGCGGCGCAGCGGCCACGACGAATGGCCGTGGGCGCGGTAGTGCCGCTCAGCAGTGCCGGTACCCAGTCGCACAGCTCAATCCAGGAGCTGGCTGCTTCACGCACCGCGGCATCTTCGCGCGACACGTGCAAAATTTTTGCCCAGAACCACTCCGAAGAGTAGATGCCGCCGATGTAGCGGCTGTAATCGGGAAACTCGCCGCTGTGGCACAGGCGGTTGATCTCCTCGGCCTCTTCAATGGCGGTATGGTCTTTCCACAACACAAACATCGCGTTGGGATTGTTGGCAAACTCCGGACGCAGCGCCAGCACGCGACCTTCTGCATCGATCGGTGCTGGCGTCGAGCCGGTACTGTCGACGCCGATTCCAGTGACGTTGTCACGTTGTTCCGGCGTTAGTGCGCTCACCACGCTGACAATCGCCTGCTCAAAAGCATCAATATAATCCTGCGGATGGTGGCGAAAGCGGTTACGAGCGGGATCGCAAAATAATCCCTGCTGCCAGCGGGAATAGTTCACCACCGCCTTCTGTAATTCCACGCCGCTCTGGCAATCGACCGCCAGCGCGCGCACCGAGTCGCTGCCGAAATCGAGACCAATGGTAATTGCACCTGCGCGCATCGTTTATCTCCCTCATGAACGTTTTCCACATCCTGAGCGGGTTACGCCAGGCGGGTTAGTCCGCGTTGGCTGCAAATATGCACTTTTCTGTCATCTGCAAAGAAATCGTGACCCCGTTCAAAAGTTAATGGCTGGTTAAATTTGCTAAATCTATGGACGAAATTGTCGAATGCTGACGATGTGATAGCGCTCTACATTTTGTGAAGCGATTGCGGATAAAACTAGCGCTGCATTAATGCTGCTGGCGTGAGAGACAGGGTTAACATCTTGATTTCAGGCTTGCGCAGCGAAGAGAAGCACGCTGAAACCGTTTACACAGAACTGCCGATACGACCCTGAAAACATCATTGAGCCGGAGAGCATCATGCATAAATTCACTAAAGCGTTAGTCGCCGTCGGGCTGGCTGCCGTTATGTCACAATCCGCTATCGCCGAGACCATGAAACTCGGTTTCCTCGTCAAACAACCGGAAGAACCCTGGTTCCAGACCGAGTGGAAATTTGCTGATAAAGCAGGCAAAGATCTGGGATTCGACGTGATTAAAATTGCCGTACCCGATGGTGAAAAAACGCTGAACGCTATCGACAGCCTGGCCGCCAGCGGTGCAAAAGGCTTCGTTATCTGTACGCCCGATCCCAAACTCGGTTCGGCGATTATGGCCAAAGCGCGCAGCTACGATATGAAAGTGATTGCGGTTGATGACCAGTTTGTCACCGCCAAGGGCAAACCGATGACCACGGTGCCGCTGGTGATGATGGCCGCCACCAAAATCGGTGAGCGTCAGGGTCAGGAACTCTATAAAGAGATGCAGAAACGCGGCTGGGATGCGAAAGAGACCGCGGTGATGGCGATTACCGCTAACGAACTTGATACCGCCCGTCGCCGTACCGGTGGTGCCATGGACGCGCTGAAGGCAGCGGGTTTCCCGGAAAAACAGATTTATCAGGTTCCCACCAAATCCAACGATATCCCAGGCGCCTTTGATGCCGGCAACTCGCTGCTTGTTCAACATCCTGAAGTGAAACACTGGCTGATCGTTGGCATGAATGACAACACCGTGTTGGGCGGCGTGCGCGCCACCGAAGGCCAGGGCTTTAAAGCACCGAACGTCATCGGCATCGGCATCAACGGCGTTGACGCCATCAGCGAACTGTCGAAAGGCCAGGCTACCGGCTTCTACGGCTCACTGCTGCCAAGCCCGGATGTCCACGGCTACAAAAGTATCCAGATGCTCTACAACTGGGCCAATAAAGGCGAAGAACCTGCCAAATTCACTGAAGTCACCGATGTGGTGCTGATCACGCGCGATAACTTCAAAACTGAACTGGCGAAAAAAGGCCTGATGTAAGGCACAACGGGAGGCTCCATGAGCACTGATTCTGCATTTCTGTCGTTTCATGGCATCAGCAAAACCTTTCCCGGCGTCAAAGCGTTGCAGGAGATTAGCTTCTCCTGCAATGCAGGCGAGGTGCATGCGCTGATGGGTGAGAATGGCGCCGGTAAATCGACGCTGCTGAAAATATTGAGTGGCAGCTACCAGCCGACCGCCGGTGAAATCCACATTCGGGGAGAGGCGCAGCGCTTCTCCCATACCACCGACGCGCTCGACGCCGGTGTCGCCATCATCTATCAGGAGCTGCATCTGGTACCTGAAATGAGCGTGGCGGAAAACATCTATCTTGGCCAGCTGCCACGCAAGCACGGCATGGTTAATCGCAAGCTGCTGCGGTACGAAGCGGGGCTGCAACTGAAAAACCTCGGCATGGATATCGATCCCGATATGCCGTTGAAATACCTGTCGCTGGGTCAGTGGCAGATGGTGGAGATCGCCAAGGCGCTGGCACGTAACGCCAAAATTATCGCCTTTGATGAGCCCACCAGTTCGCTCTCATCGCGGGAAATTGAACAGCTGTTCCGGGTGATTCGCCAGCTGCGCGCGGAAGGGCGCGTGGTGCTTTATGTCTCACACCGCATGGAAGAGATTTTTGCCCTCAGCGACGCCATTACCGTATTTAAAGATGGCCGCTACGTGCGCACCTTCACCGATATGCAGCAGGTCGATCACGATCAGCTGGTGCAGGCGATGGTTGGGCGCGGCATTGAAGATATTTATGGTTACAGCCCGCGTCCTGGCGGCGCGGTGCGTTTGCAGCTGGAGAATGTTGAGGCGGTTGGCGTGCGTAAGCCGATCTCCTTGCAGGTCAAAGCGGGCGAAATTGTCGGATTATTTGGCCTGGTCGGGGCGGGCCGCAGCGAGCTGATGAAAGGGCTGTTTGGCGCCACCAAACTCAAAGCGGGACAGGTGTTTCTCGACGGTGAGCCGCTGCGCATCACCGCGCCGATTGACGCCATTCGCGCCGGTATCATGCTCTGCCCGGAAGATCGCAAAGCGGACGGCATCATTCCGGTGCACTCGGTGCGCGACAACATCAACATCAGCGCGCGGCGTCACAACCTGCACGCGGGCTGCCTGATCAACAACGGCTGGGAAAGCGATAACGCGCAGAGCCACATTCGCTCGCTGAACATCAAAACGCCGTCGGCGGATCAGCTGATCATGAACCTTTCCGGCGGCAACCAGCAGAAGGCGATTCTCGGCCGCTGGCTGTCGGAAGAGATGAAGGTGATCCTGCTGGACGAGCCGACGCGCGGCATCGACGTGGGCGCCAAGCATGAGATCTACACGCTGATTTATGCGCTGGCCAGCCAGGGCATCGCGGTGCTGTTTGCCTCCAGCGATCTGCCGGAAGTGATGGGGCTGGCGGACCGGATTCTGGTGATGCGCGAAGGGGAAATTGCTGGCGAACTGCTTCATGACGAGGCCACCGAACAACGCACGCTCAGTATGGCGATGCCAAAAACTACACAACAGGCCGCTGTGGCCTGATGCAGGAGAATAACATTATGTCCACGTCCACAACCTCGAATACGCCACCGGCGGCCCGCGGCGGCCTGAAGCTCGGGCGCATCTGGGATAATTTCGGCATGCTGGTGGTGTTTGCGCTGCTGTTTATCTGCTGCACGATCTTTGTGCCGAACTTTGGCTCGTTTATCAATATGAAAGGCCTGGGGCTGGCGATGTCGATGTCAGGCATGGTGGCCTGCGGCATGCTGTTCTGCCTGGCCTCCGGCGATTTTGACCTGTCGGTGGCGTCGGTTATCGCCTGCGCTGGCGTGGTCACCGCGGTGGTGATCAACATGACGGAAAGCCTGTGGATTGGCATTACCGCCGGTCTGCTGCTCGGCATGGCCTGCGGTTTCATCAACGGCTTTGTCATCGCCAAACTTAAAATCAATGCGCTGATCACCACGCTGGCGACCATGCAGATTGTGCGCGGCCTGGCGTATATCTTCTCCGACGGTAAAGCGGTGGGTATCGAAGATGAGCGCTTTTTTGCGCTGGGTTATGCCACCTGGTTTGGCTTGCCGGCACCGATCTGGCTGACCGTGGGCACCATGATTGTGTTTGGTTTCCTGCTGAACAAAACCACCTTTGGCCGCAATACGCTGGCGATCGGCGGCAATGAAGAGGCGGCGCGTCTGGCGGGTGTACCGGTGGTGCGCACGCGCATTATCATCTTTATTCTCTCTGGCCTGGTATCAGCGGCGGCGGGCATCATTCTGGCATCGCGTATGACCAGCGGACAGCCGATGACCTCGCTGGGCTATGAGCTGATCGTGATCTCTGCCTGCGTGCTGGGCGGCGTGTCGCTGAAAGGCGGTATCGGCAAAATTTCTTACGTGGTGGCGGGGGTATTAATCCTCGGTACGGTAGAGAATGCGATGAATTTATTGAATATCTCGCCTTTCTCACAGTATGTCGTGCGCGGTTTGATATTGTTGGCGGCGGTGATTTTTGACCGTTACAAACAGAAAGGCAAGGTCTGATCGCGGCGTTGCTCTCTCTGCCGTTTGCCGCTTTCCCCCCGGAAGGCGGCAAGAGAGCAATGAAAACCCCACTGAACATTCTGAGGCTGCTATGTATCATCGACAACTGCCTGCGGCGCAGCAAAATCCCCTGCTGCCCGGTTATCCTTTTAACGCCTGGCTGGTTGCCGGGCTGACGCCGGTCAGCGCCGACGGTCCGCTCGACTTTTTTGTCGATCGCCCGCACGGCATGAAGGGCTATATTCTCAACCTCACCATTAAAGGCCAGGGCCGGGTATTCGAAGGCGAAAATGCCTTTGACTGCCGCCCTGGCGATCTGCTGTTGTTCCAGCCAAAAACCGCCCACTATTATGGGCGTTCACCGGAAAGCGACTGCTGGTTTCACCGCTGGGTCTATTTTCGGCCGCGCGCCTACTGGAGCGACTGGCTGCAGTGGCAGGACTTGCATCAGGGCGTTGGCCGTTTGCGCCTGTCGGAAACCCTGCTGGCGGAATTCGATCGCCTGTTCGCCAGCATTGAACAGACACATACCTCGGGCCGCCGCTTTGCCGAAGAGCTGGCGATGAATCTGCTGGAACGCTTGCTGCTGCGCGCGGTGGAAGAAGATCCACGCAGCCATCAGCAGGTACGCGATCCGCGCGTGATCGAAGCCTGCCAGTATCTGACCAGCCAGCTGGCCAGCGAAGTGAAAATAGAAGAGGTGGCGCGCTATGTTTGCCTGTCGCCCTCGAGGCTGGCGCACCTGTTCCGCGAGCAGATGGGCGTCAATCTGCTGCGCTGGCGCGAAGACCAGCGTGTCATTCGGGCGCGTCTGTTGCTGCAAACCACGCAGGAGCCGATAGCGGCGATCGGCCGTCAGGTCGGCTACGACGATCAGCTCTATTTTTCGCGTGTATTTCGCAAACGGGTCGGCATCAGCCCCAGTGATTTTCGCCGCCGAAATCAGGATGCGCACGACGAACTTGTGCAGCAGGAAACATTTATGGCAAAAGGCGCCTGAAATTAGGGGGATTCCACCTTGTCCTCGACCGATTAATCAACTTAAATCTGTCAGGTAAATGGACAAGAGGAAGAACCAATGAGTGAAAAAATTCGTGTTGGCCTGGTCGGTTACGGCTTTGCCAGTAAGACCTTTCATGCGCCGCTGATTGCCGGTACCGCCGAACTGGAACTCGCGGCGGTCTCCAGCAGCGATGCAGCCAAGGTTCACGCCGACTGGCCCTCTGTTGATGTGGTAGCGGAAGCCCAGACCCTGTTTGACGATCCTTCATTACACCTAATTGTTATCCCAACCCCTAACGACACCCACTTTCCGCTGGCCAAAGCCGCGCTGAATGCCGGTAAACACGTGGTGGTGGACAAGCCGTTCACCGTGACGTTGTCACAGGCTCGCGAGCTGGATGCGTTGGCTAAAGCCAAAGGGCTGATGCTGTCAGTGTTTCATAACCGTCGCTGGGACAGTGATTTTCTGACCCTGCAAGGGCTGATCAACGAAGGTCGCCTTGGCGAAGTTCGCTACTTTGAATCGCACTTTGATCGCTTTCGTCCGGAAGTCCGTCAGCGCTGGCGTGAGCAGAAAGGCGCCGGTAGCGGCATCTGGTTTGACCTCGGCCCGCACCTGATCGATCAGGCGCTGCAGCTGTTTGGCCCGCCGGTCTCTATCTATGTTGATCTGGCCGAGCTGCGTCCTGGTGCGCAAACCACCGACTATTTCCATGCCATTTTGACCTATCCGCAACGCCGCGTGGTGCTGCACGGCAGCATGCTGGTGGCCGCTGAATCGGCGCGATATCAGGTGCACGGCACGCTGGGCAGCTTTGTGAAATATGGCCTCGACCCGCAGGAAGATCGCCTGAAGGCGGGCGAGCGTCCGCCGCAGGAAAACTGGGGTTACGATATGCGCGACGGCACGCTGACGCTTGCCGATGGTGAAGGCGTGAAGGAAGAGACGCTGCTGAGCGTACCGGGCAATTACCCGGCTTATTACGCCGCCATTCGCGACGCCATTAACGGCAACGGCAAAAATCCGGTCTCTGCCGAAGAGGCGATTCAGGTGATGGAGCTGATTGAGCTCGGCCTGCAATCCGCAGAAAAGCGTCAGGCCGTTTCGATGAAAGGGCTGTAACCAGCCGGTTGCACGCGGTTAAAAACGGGCCATCTGGCCCGTTTTTTTATGCGTTGCGCTGACGCACTTTTTCGCGAATAGCCGTTTTTTCACTGTCGCTGAGGAAGGCGATGGTCAGTCCGTTTTCCTGCGCGCGACGCAGATGTTCGCTGT
Source organism: Duffyella gerundensis (assembly GCF_001517405.1). Lineage (NCBI taxonomy): Bacteria > Pseudomonadati > Pseudomonadota > Gammaproteobacteria > Enterobacterales > Erwiniaceae > Duffyella > Duffyella gerundensis. The sequence continues at coordinate 1,864,365 of NZ_LN907827.1, forward strand.
TAAGACCGGCCTGCGGGGCGGCAACCTGATATTCATGTGCCAGTTCGATACCCTGAACCGCCGGGTCGTCGGTGTTCAGCGTAGCCAGAATGCCGTGATCGAGGAACTTCACCAGCGGATGCTGTGCCAGGCTGGCCACGGTGCTGGTCTGAATATTTGAGGTCAGGCAGGATTCAATACCGATACCTTGCTCAGCGAGAAAATCCATCAGCGCAGCATCTTCAATCGCCTTTACGCCGTGACCAATGCGCTCGGCACCCAGTTCACGGATCGCCTGCCAGATGCTTTCGGCACCTGCCGCTTCACCGGCGTGGACGGTCACGCGGAAACCGGCGTCGCGGGCGCGGGTAAAGTGGCTTAAAAATTCACTGCCGGGAAAGCCCAGTTCATCGCCGGCCAGATCCACAGCAACGATGCCGTCACGGTGCGCCAGAAAACCGTCGAGTTCCTGCAGGCAGGCTTCTTCGCCAAAGGTGCGGCTCATGATGCCAATCAAACGTACGTCGATATCATGCTGCTGGCGACCCGCGCGGATACCGTCAATCACCGCTTCGACCACACCGGCAATCGGCAGGTTATGGGTCATGGCCATGTAGCCAGGTGAAAAACGCAGCTCGGCATAATCAATTCCGGCACGCGCCGCGTCTTCAACGTTTTCCATGGCGATACGTCGGCAGGCGTCCAGCGAACCCAGCACTTTCACGCCCCAGTCCAGCTTCTGTAAAAAGCTCACGAGGTCCGGCTCATTTTTGGTCACCTGAACGTGCGGGCGCAGAGCAGTGAGATCGTCAGCGGGCAGGGCGAGGTTAAACTGGCGACCCAAATCAAGAATGGTCTGGGCGCGAATGTTGCCATCAAGGTGACGGTGAATATCGGTTACGGGCAGGTGGGAATTGAACATGGCGCACTCACTTAATTATTCGTCTGGTAAAGTGCAGAGCAGTATAAAAACATCTTGCGCAACAGCGCCAGCAGTTTGCGCAAACCAGCATGCTGGATGCTGACAATTTACGCGGACAGCCGCCAAAACCGGAAACGTGAGCTAAGCGACAACCCCAACATATACCCGCTCCGTGAGGGGCTGGTAACCGATCGGGCAGGGCAGGTCACCTATACTGTAATGACCCATAAGGGTAACTGGAGGTGATTATGTCAGAACGTCCTGAACCAACCGATCCGTTAACGGATGATGAACCGGTGCCGCAAACTCCCGAGGATATTGGTGAAGATGACGATGAGGACGATCCCTTATCGGATGACGAGCGCGGGCCTGACCCGACCACCATTGTCTGAGCCATCACCTAAACCGCCCACTGGGCGGTTTTTTTATGTCCCGCACAGCGATTTCTCTCCCGCCATGGCTGCATCCCGTGGAATAAAACCGCCTTATTACTTTGGTTTTACCGCTTCGCTGCGGTAAAAAAATCACCAATAGATTCAACAGTTATTATTTTAATAAAACGTTTTACCTGAGCTGCGATATTTCAAATTCCTTATTAGCGTGTATTATAATTTTATTAATAAATTCAGCGTGGTGTAACGTTTTACCACCTGTTATCAAGGCAGGAATTTGCGCTTATGTCACTGAAAAAAACCACAATTAATGATGTTGCCGCGCAGGCGGGTGTCTCAGTCACTACCGTGTCGATGGTGTTGTCAGGTAAAGGCCGAATCTCCTCGGTGACCTCAGAACGGGTTCACGAAGCGATCGAATTACTCGGTTATGTGCCTAACCGCTCCGCCACCATGCTGCGTGGCGGCGGCAGCGGTGCGGTGGGATTGATCGTGCGTGACCTGTGCACGCCGTTTTATGCCGAGATGATTGCCGGTCTTAGCGATGCGCTGGAACAACAGGGCAAGCTGCTGGTGTTGGCGCAGAGCGGTGCAGAAGGCCATCAGCTGCAACGCAGCTTTGATATGCTGGTGGCGCAGGGCGTGGAAGGCATTGTGCTGGCAGGCGGCGTGGAGGGCGCCGGCGAACTGAGTCTGCGTGCTCAGGAGCTGGGCGTGGCCATGGTCTGCGCCTCGCGGGCCAGTACGCTGGAAGAGCTGGACGCTATTCGTCCCGACAACATGCAGGCCGCCAAAATGGCAACGGAATATCTGATCAAACGCGGCCATCGCGCTATCGCCTGGCTCGGTGGCAGCGCGGGCTCGGTAACACGCGCCGAACGCGTTGGCGGCTACTGCTCAACGCTGATGCAGCACGGTTTGCCGCTGCGGAGCGAATGGGTCATCGAATGCGCCGACCAGCAGCGCGACGCCGCCGAGCGGGCGCATACTCTGCTTCAGCACCATCCGGCGATCACCGCCGTGCTCTGCTATAACGCCGCGGTGGCGATGGGCTGCTATTTTGGTGCGCAGCGGGCGGGACGTCGCATCGGCGGTGAGGTGTCTGCCGCCTCGCTGGCGCTGGTAGGATTTGGCGATGCGCCGGAAGCGGAACTGACCGACCCGCCGCTGACCTTTATCACCAGCTCGGCGCGTGAAATTGGTCGCAACGCTGCTATCCGCCTGCTGCGTCGCATTCAGGATCCGCTGGAGCCGGTGCAGAACGTTATCGTACCGGCGCGGCTGGTGGAGCGCCTGTCGGCGTAAAGCGGGCGGTGAAGGATAAAAAAAGGGTCGCCTGAGCGACCCTTTTTGTTGCAGCGAACCGAAATGGCTTACTGCGGCATGCCAGCGGGAATACCCAGCATGTAATGGGCGAGGAACTGATCGAGCGGCATTTTGTCGCCGTTCATCGTCACCTGACCGGTGGCATATTGCAGGCTGGTGACAATGTTGTCGTCCTGCTGGGTGGTCAGACGGAACATCTGCCCCATCGCGGCAAAACCTTTTACCTGCTGCTCAGCCAGCTTGTTGGCATCGGCTTCGTTGTAACCCTGAGACATGCCGACGCGGCGCATCACTTCGGTGGCCATATCCATATTGATCACCAGCTTGCCATCCACGGTTTTCAGCACGCGATCCACGGCATCACCCAGCGTCTGCGGTTCGCCAGTCACGGTAGCCGGATCTTTGAAATTCACGGCAAAGTTAAGCGTGCTTTCGCCTTTGCTGTTTTTCCAGCTCAGCGGGGCGATGTTGACCACCGGGCTGCCTTTCAACAGCAGCGGCAGGTTATTCGCCAGCACCTGGCGTACGCCCAGCTGATAACGCAGCGGATCCTGCGCGATGCCCGGCTGGTTCATCAGCTGTTCCATCTGCGCGTTGTAGCTGGTCTGGAACGCCTTGAATGCGTCACCATCAAGCTGTGACAGTTTCAGCGTCAGCTTCGCCTGGCCGAAATCCTGATTCAGCAACGTGATTTTGTCTGCGGCCAGATCGGTATCACCGGCGATCAGGTTATCTTTAGCATCAAACGCCGATTTCAGTTTCACGCCCTGTAACGCAAACGCATCCTGACCGTTGACGCTGGCGGTGAGTTTATCCAGCTTGAGGTTCTGATCGCCAATGCGCACGCCCTGCGCGGTCAGATGAGTGTTACCGGACATCTCCATACCGTTAAGGGTAAACAGCACCGGCTGGTCCATCTGGTTTTTACTGGTCACAGCCAGGCTGCCAATCGAGCTGTCGAAAGAGACTTTATCGCCTTTGCTGTCGGCGCTGATGTTGAACTGACCGCCGTTGGTGGCCAGGCGCTCGCCGCTCTGCGCGTTCTGGTAATCCACCGGCAGCATATTCACGGCGGTATCGGTCGCGCCGCTGTAGCCAATACGCGTTTCAGCCTGCATCAGCGATTTGCCCTGGGTCAGCTCAAACAGGCGCTTTAGCGCTTCGGTGTTTTCCAGCTGGCTGTGTACCGACGCCATGCTGGGAATCAGGTTAAACTTTTTCAGCTGGGCAAAAGGAAAGGGGCCGTGATCGATATTTTCATTGAGCACGATGCTCTGGCCCGGGCGCAGAAAGGCGTTATCTTCGGTCTGTGAACTGGCCTGAATCACCACTTTGGCCTGGCTGCTGAACACGCCGCGCTGATAATCCTGATAGCTCACCTTGAGGCGGCTCAACGGGGCGATCTGATTCAGCTGGGCGTTGGCCTGCTGCACCAGCTCATCGCGATGATTTTCCAGCTGCTTACCGGTGAACCAGGCGGCGCCGGTCCATACCACGCCGAGCGCAACGATCACGCCAACGGCAATTTTGCTTTTGTTCATGGATTCATCCTTTTACCGTGTCATTCGCCCGCTGGCTGCCGTTGGGCGAAGAAAAGCGCCCCAGGGGCGCTTAGTTAATTTCTTGAATAATAATAGCATTTGGCACGCAGGCCGTCAGCCGCCGTCAGCAATCATTATAGACCTGCGCCAGACGACCACTGCCGCTGACTGAAACGGGCCAGTCGTTGGCCGCCACGAAGCAGGATTCACCCGCTTTCAGCGTAATGTTGCCGTGCTGCGCGGTCAGCGTCGCCTCGCCTTCGATGCAGAACAGGATCGCTGCGCTGTGCAGGCTAACAGCCTGCGGCTGCGTGTTCAGCGTGTGAATCGCAAAGGCGAAATCGTCCACCGGGATTGGGAAATGCAGGCTGTTGCCCTGCGCCTGCGGCGTGGTCAACAGCGTCGCGGCCGGGCTGGCGCTGAACCTGACATTGGCCAGCAGCTCGGGAATATCGATGAACTTGGGGGTCAGTCCGGCACGCAGCACGTTATCGGAGTTAGCCATCACCTCCAGCGCCATGCCGTGCAGGTAGGCGTGCGGCGTTTCCGCAAACAGAAACATCGCTTCGCCCGGCTGCAGCTCAATCACGTTGAGCAGCAGCGGCGAAAACAGGCCGCTGTCATCGGGATATTCGTCGGCGATAAAGGCGATCGCCTGCCACGGCTGACCCTGATGGTTAAGCAGCGCCGATTTCAGCACCGCCAGCGCGCGCGATTTTTCCTCATCGCGCAGCGACAGCAGGCGGGAGAACAGCTCAGCCAGATGTTTCTCGTCGGGCTGCTGCAAAAAATGGGCGATGGCAGGGTGCGCGCCCGCCACCGGCTGCAGCAGCGAAACCATCTCAGGCAGCTCGCGAAAGCCGTTCATCGCCAGGAACGGCGTCAGGGCATAAACCAGCTCCGGCTTGTGGTTGGCATCTTTGTAATTACGATGGGCGGCATCAATCGGCACGCCCTCGTGATCCTCTTTAGCAAAACCGGCTTCCGCGGCGGCTTTGCTCGGATGCACCTGAATCGACAGCGGCTTGTCGGCGCACAGCACCTTAAACAGAAAAGGCAGTTCGCCAAAACGTTTTGCCACGGTATCGCCCAGCATCGATGACCTGTCGTTATCGATCAGCGTGCGCAGCGACATGGGCTGACCGTTGATTTCAACCTGCGACGGGCTCTTTGGATGGGCGCCCATCCAGAGTTCCGCCACCGGCTGTTGCTGAGGATTGGCTATGCCGTAACGTTCAGCCAGCGCCGTTTTGCTGCCCCATGCGTAATGTTGCAGCGTATTGATCATTTTTTGCATCACAACTCCCTCGTAAGCGATTTTTCTGGCGTTATTAAAGCAGAAAGCCAGATGAAAAAACCTGACTAAATGCAATAAGGACGAGCGGCTCGCATAATGTTAAATTATTGTATGTAACACTCATGCCCGCCCGTGGGGCAGAGAATCAGGAACACCACCCTCAGACCGTACAAAAGGAGACGTAGTCATGGCAGCCAACCGCATTGAAAAAGATTCAATGGGCCCAATCGACGTACCGGATGATAAATTATGGGGCGCGCAAACCCAGCGTTCACTTGAGCATTTTCGTATCTCCACCGAGAAGATGCCGATCGAACTGGTGCATGCGCTGGCGCTGACCAAGCGTGCTGCCGCAAAAGTAAACAGTGACCTAAGATTGTTACCGCAGGAGCGCGCCGAAGCGATTATTCAGGCCGCCGATGAAGTGCTGGCTAACCAGCATAAAGATGAGTTTCCGCTGGCGATCTGGCAGACCGGTTCCGGCACGCAAACCAACATGAACATGAATGAAGTCCTCGCTAACCGCGCCAGCGAAATTCTTGGCGGCGAGCGCGGCATGTCGCGGCTGGTGCATCCCAACGATGACGTTAACAAGAGCCAGAGCTCCAACGACGTTTTCCCGACCGCTATGCACGTTGCCGCGGTCATTGCGGTGCGCGAACATCTGATTCCGCAGCTGCAGGTGCTGAAGCAAACCCTGCACAGCAAGGCAGAGGCGTTCAAGGATATCGTGAAAATTGGCCGTACTCACCTGCAGGACGCCACGCCGCTGACCCTCGGCCAGGAGATTTCCGGCTGGGTCGCGATGCTCGAGCACAATCTCAAACATATCGAACAGAGCATTCCGCACGTTGCTGAGTTAGCGCTGGGCGGCACCGCAGTGGGCACCGGGCTGAACACCCATCCGGAATATGCGGTACGCGTGGCCAAAGAGCTGGCAGAGCTGACGAAACAGCCGTTTGTCACCGCACCGAACAAATTTGAAGCACTGGCCACCTGCGACGCGTTGGTGCATGGGCACGGTGCGCTGAAAGGACTGGCAGCCTCGCTGATGAAAATTGCCAACGATGTGCGCTGGCTTTCGTCAGGCCCGCGCTGCGGCATTGGCGAAATTGCCATTCCCGAAAATGAGCCAGGCAGCTCAATCATGCCGGGTAAAGTCAACCCGACGCAGTGTGAAGCGTTAACCATGCTCTGCTGTCAGGTGATGGGTAACGATGTCGCGGTGAATATCGGCGGCGCCTCCGGTAACTTTGAACTGAACGTGTTCCGTCCAATGGTTATTCATAACTTCCTGCAGTCCATTCGCCTGCTGGCTGACGGCATGGACAGCTTTAATCACCATTGCGCCGTGGGCATCGAACCTAATCACGACCGTATCAGCCAGCTGCTGAACGAATCGCTGATGCTGGTGACCGCGCTGAACACGCACATTGGCTACGATAAAGCGGCGGAAATCGCCAAGCAGGCGCATAAACAAGGCCTGACGTTGAAGGCCTCCGCCCTGAAGCTGGGCTATCTCAGCGAAGAGGAGTTCGACCGCTGGGTGCGTCCGGAAGAGATGGTTGGCAGCATGAAGCAGTAACGCTGATTCTGCTGATAATGGCGGCCTGCGGGCCGCCTTTTTTATGCTAAAACGGCTGCTCACTGAAGAGGTAAAGCCGCGGAATCAGGCTGTATAGCGGAATCGACTGCGGTTTATGCCGATGCTGCACGTTGGCGGCATCGTAATCCAGCAGCTCGCCCGGTACCGGCACGCGGCTGCGATCCGGACAGAGGATCAGCAACGGAGAAGGGCAGGCAAACTGCGTCTGTTTTTGCTGGTCGGCATGCCAGATGCGGGCAATCGGCTGCACCTTGACCGGCCGTTTGATTTTCAGGCGCGCGGTTTTCGGCAGCGCCTTCACCAGCGCCAGCTCCTGTTGCACCTTCTCAGCCCACTGCTCTTTGCTCCACGGCGCCCGGGCGCGGCCCGCCTTCAGGCTTTTCTCCAGTTGAGTGATAATCTCATCGCAGCTAACGTTCTTAATGATGTGCTTGTTAGCCCAGCCAAAGCGCACGCTATCCGGTGCATCCAGCAGGGTGATGGTGCGATAGGCATTGAGCGTAATCAGGCCAGGGAAATGCTGGTGAACAAATTCAAAGCGCGCTTCAGAGGGCAGGCCAGCATCGACGGTAATCAGCTGCTCAAACCGCGCCTTGAGTTGATTAATGCTGGCGACCTGCTGATGCAGCAGGGCGGCTGCCGGACCGCTGCTCTCAAAGCAGATTACACCGGGCAAGCGCACCGCGGCTTTGGTGCTGAGCTTCTCCGACTGCTGCTGCATGAACAGGCGGCAGTAGTGTTGCAGGGCGATATCGCGGGCCTTTTTCCCCAACTGCTGTTCGACGTGAATCTGCGTAATTTCCGCATGTTCGGTGCCTTTCTCTATCGGCGGCAGGGTAAATACCCTCGCCATGAGCAGCGGTAAATGCTGTAAATCGTCGCGCAGTGCGGCCAGCTCGGTTTCCAGCTGGCTCAGGCACTGACGCATATCTTCCACCAGATCGTAACGCGACATACGGGTTCCTTAGTTACAACACACTAATAAGCACTATAGCAGAAGTAACGCGATCCACTAATAGTTACAACATACAAATTAGTTGTTATCATATGCAAACATCAGGCATTGTGCAACGTTTGGTCTGGCAGAAAAGAAGGCCGCAGGCAGCAACATCACCACCTGCGTCGTGATTACAGCTTGCGTAACAGCAGTCGCCAGCCGGTAAACAGCGCCAGCAACAGCAGGGCGCTGATAAACACGGTAATGCCCATCCAGCCGTAGTTATGCCAGAACACACCCCCCAGGGTTCCGGCCACGCTGGAACCCACGTAATAGCTGAACAGATAAAGTGAGGAGGCCTGGCCTTTTGCACGACGTGCCCGGGCACCAATCCAGCCGCTCGCCACAGCATGCGCGGCAAAGAAGCCTGCGGCAAACAGCATCATGCCCACCAGAATCAGCCAGATTGAGGTGAATGCCGTAATCAACAGGCCACAAAACATGATCGCCGTGGCGCCGAGCATCACCGGGCCGCGGCCATATTTTGCGGTGAGCGCGCCCGCTTTTGGCGAGCTCCATGAGCCGGTCAGATAGACCACCGAGAGCAGCCCAACTACCGCCTGGCTTAGCGACCAGGGCGCGCTGAGCAGACGATAACCGATGTAGTTAAACAGCGTCACAAACGCGCCCATTAACAGGAAACCTTCGGCAAACAGCAGCGGCAATCCCTGATCGCGCCAGTGCAGGCGGAAATTAATCAGCAGATTGCGCGGGCGCAGCGAAGCCGGGCGGAAATGGCGTGAAACCGGTAATATCTTCCAGAACATCAACGCCGAGGCGAGGGCGAAGCAGCCAATCGCCATCACCGCCACGCGCCATGAGGAAAAGTCGGTGATCACGCCGCTAAGCAGGCGTCCGCTCATGCCGCCAATTGAATTGCCGCTGATGTAGAGGCCCATCGAAAAGGCGACCACGCTGGGGTGAATCTCTTCGCTCAGGTAGGTCATGCCTACCGCGGCCACGCCGCTCAGCGAGAGGCCAATCAGCGCGCGCATAATCAGGATGGCATGCCAGCTGGTCATCATCGCCGAAAGCAGGGTGAAAATCGCTGCCAGCAGCAGCGCCACCACCATCACAGATTTGCGGCCAACCGCATCGGACAGCGGCCCGGTAAACAGCAAACCTACAGCCATCAGGCCGGTAGAAATAGAGAGCGAAAAGCTGCTTTCGGCGGGCGATACGCCAAACTCCTGCGACAGTACCGGCAGAATCGGCTGCACGCAGTAGAGCAGGGCAAAAGTGGCGAGGCCAGCGGAAAACAGCGCCAGCGTGACGCGCATAAATTGTGGCGTGCCGCGTTTAATGAACAGCGATGGCGATGGCGCGGCGGAGGTAGCGCGTTGACGAGGCAGGTCCGCAGTCGCGGAAGATCGGTTCACACCCGGTTCCTTACAGTGGCTGAATGAAACTGCACTCTAGGAAATTGGCATTGAGCTGTCTAATATATTAATAATCTCAAATGATATGTTTAAAATATGAATATCGAACTTCGTCATCTCCGTTATTTTGTCGCCGTCGCCGAAGAGCTACATTTTGGCCGCGCCGCGCTGCGCCTGAACATCTCACAGCCGCCGCTCAGTCAGCAGATTCAAATCCTCGAGCGCGAGATCAACGCCACGCTGTTTGCCCGCACCAACCGCAGCGTGCAACTCACCGCCGCGGGGAAGCAGTTTCTGCACGATGCGCGACAGATTCTGCAAAATGTTGAGGATGCCGCCGGGCTGGCCGCGCGGTTGCATCACGGCGATGAAGGCGAACTGCGCATCGGTTTCACCTCCTCGTCGCCATTTATCTCCTCGGTTTCGGCGGCGCTTTATCGGTTTCGTCAGCGTTATCCGCAGGTGCATCTGCAAATGCAGGAGATCAATACTCGTCAGCAGCTGGCACCGCTGAGCGATGGCCGCCTCGATCTCGGTATCATGCGCAATACGCCGTTACCAGAGCCGTTAAACTGGCAGCTGCTGCTGCGCGAGCCGCTTTACGCGCTGGTTCACCGTGAACACCCGCTGGCCCGCGCCGACAGCCTGTCTGTGGAAGCCTTGCGCCGCGAGCCGTTTGTCTTCTTCGATCCGCAGGTCGGCACCGCGCTTTACAGCGACATTCTCAGTCTGTTGCAGCGTTACGATATCGCGCCTTACATCACCCAGGAAGCGGGGGAAGCGATGACCATTATTGGGCTGGTTGCCACCGGACTTGGCGTGTCGATTCTGCCCGCCTCGTTTCAGCGAGTGCGCCTGATTGACGTGGTGTGGATCCCGCTGCAGGAAACCGACGCCATTACCGAAGTCTGGCTGGTGTGGTCAAAACAGCGCGAACTTTCCGCCGCGGCCAAAAACATGCGGGCGCTGCTGCTGCAATATCCAGCAGAACAGGCAGGCGGCTGAGCTTTTGTGTGCAGTAAATCACATTCCGAATCAAATATTTGACGGCGAACTTTTACTGCTCCACCATACCTGCTGTTTATTTAGAAGCGCGAAAATAAGCGGGAGCAGGGTTGTGTTAACGGACAGTCAGCCTGGCCATATTGACCAGATCAAACAGACCAACGCAGGCGTGGTCTATCGTCTGATCGACAGATTTGGCCCGATATCCCGTATCGAGCTTTCCCGCCTTGCGCAGCTGGCGCCCGCCAGCATCACCAAAATCGTTCGTGAAATGCTGGAAGCCCATCTGGTGCAGGAGACGGAGTTTCAGGATCCCGGCAGCCGCGGACGTCCGGCGGTAGGACTGATTCTTGATACCATCGCCTGGCACTTTCTCGCCGCCCGCATTCATCAAGGAAAGCTCACGCTGGCGCTGCGCGACCTCAGCAGCAAACTGGTGCTTGAAGAGCAGGTCGCGCTGGAAACGGCGAGCAGTGAGCCGCTGCTGTCCCGCATCATTCAGCAAATCGACGCCTTTTTCATTCGCCATCAGAAGAAGCTGGAGCGACTAACGGCGATTGCCATTACGCTGCCCGGCATTGTCGATACGCGCGCTGGCGTGGTGCATCGCATGCCGTGGTATGACGTCACCGACATGGCACTGGGCGACGCGCTGGAACAGCGTACCGGTCTGCCGGTCTATATTCAGCATGATATTCCCGCCTGGACCTTAGCGGAGTCGCTGTTTGGCGATGCGCAGGAGGCGAAGGATGTCATTCAGGTGGTGATTGACGACAACGTCGGCGCCGGCATCATCACCCATGGTCAGTTGCTGCATCGTGGCAGCAGCGCGCTGGTTGAGATTGGTCACACCCAGGTCGATCCCTGGGGCGGCGCCTGTTACTGCGGCAATCACGGCTGTCTGGAAACGGTTGCCAGCATTACCAGCCTGTTAGCCCTAACCCAACAGCGGCTGCAGGCGATGCCGGGCAGTACGCTGCATCATCAACCGTTAACCATCGAAAGCCTGTGCGATGCTGCACTCACCGGTGACTCGCTGGCGCGCGACGTGATCACCGGCGTAGGCGGGCACATTGGCCGCACGCTGGCGCTGATGGTCAATATCTTTGCCCCGCAAAAAATTCTGATCGGCTCACCGCTCAACCGCGCCGCCGATATTCTCTATCCGGCGATGCTTACCGCCATTCGCCAGCAGGCGCTGCCGGCCTATAGCCAGAGCCTGACGCTCGGGCCGACCCGCTATCACGATGCCGGTACCATGCCCGCTGCCGCGTTGGTCAAAGATGCGATGTACAGCGGAACGCTGTTAGTGAAACTGTTACAGGGCTAATCAATCTCGATAAAGCTTGCGTTAGCGCAAGCTCAGCCACCAGCCGCTTACATACACTTTCCCCTCACCGTGCACTGCACCTGTCAACCAGGGGGAATCACCTGATGAATTGTTTGTTTGTCACCGGAACCGATACAGCGGTTGGAAAAACCGTTGTCAGCAGGGCGCTGCTGCAAAAATTCGCCGCCAGCTGGCCGCGCGTGGTGGGCTACAAACCCGTGGCCAAGGGCAGCAAGCTGACCGATGAAGGATGGCGCAATAAAGATGCGCTGGTGCTGCAAAGCGCGTCTTCCGTCGTGTTACCCTACGAAAAAATTAATCCCTTTCCGCTCCCGGAAGAGGAGATCAGCGCGCATCAGTCTGCCCGCATCGATTTCCAGCAGCTCACCGCCGGACTGGCAACGTTACAGCAGCAGGCTGACGTGGTGGTGGTGGAGGGTACCGGCGGCTGGCGCAGCCTGATGAGCGACCGGCAACCGCTTTCCAGCTGGGTAATCGCACAGAATATACCGGTGGTGCTGGTGATAGGTATCAAACCGGGCTGCATCAGCCATGCGCTGCTGACCGCCGAAGCGATCACCGGCGACGGCCTGCCGCTGATTGGCTGGGTCGCCAACCGTATCAACCCGTGTTTACCGCACTATGCCGAGATGATCGCCGTGCTACAGGAGCGCATTGCTGCGCCGATGCTGGGCGAGATCCCCTATCTGCCACGCGCCGAACAGCGAGATCTGGCGGATTACCTCGATCTGTCACCGTTACAACTGGCAGCAACCGCCTGAAAAAAAGGCTGGCGCATTGGCCAGCCTTCTCGTTTACGGGTTCAGCTTACGTCGCGTGCGTCCGGAGCTGAGATAATCAGCGATGTAATCCTGCGAGATTTCTCCGCTGTAGCGACCCTCTTCGTCGACAATCGGCATCCACACCAGATTGTGCTCATACAATTTGGACAGCACCACGCGCAGGTTCTCCTCCGCTTTGCCGGTCACGCTGAAGTGATGCAGACGATCCTCACAGTTGCCGCTTACCCCGCGTGCCTCGCGACGCTTCACAAAGCCCAGCGGCTTACCGTCGTTGTCCACCACGGTGATCGAGCGCATGTCATTCTCATCCATCATGCCAAAGGCGTCGGCCAGCGGCGTGGTTCGGCGCACGGTAATGGTCGGCTGTTGATCGGTAACGTCGCCAGCCTGCACCAGCAGCAGACGTTTCAGGGTGCGATCCTGACCGACAAAAGATCCAACAAATTCATTGGCCGGTTTGGCTAACAGCTCATCCGGGCTGGCGCACTGCACAATTTTGCCCTGACCAAACACTGCGATGCGGTCGCCCAGCTTCAGCGCCTCATCGATGTCGTGGCTCACCAGCATCACCGTTTTCTTTAACTGGCGCTGCATATCGAGAAACTCATTCTGAATCACTTCGCGGTTGATCGGGTCAACGGCGCCAAAAGGCTCATCCATCAGCAGCACCGGCGGGTCCGCCGCCAGCGCACGGATAACGCCGATGCGCTGCTGCTGGCCGCCGGACATTTCACGCGGATAGCGGTGCAGGAAGGTTTTTGGCTCCAGCGCGACCATGCTCATCAGTTCGGTGGCGCGGGCGTGACAGCGCTTTTTATCCCAGCCCAGCATGCGCGGCACCACGGTGATGTTCTCTTCGATGGTCATGTTGGGAAACAGGCCTATCTGCTGAATGACGTAGCCGATGTTGCGCCGCAGCGTCACCGTGTCCTGAGTGCTGGTATCTTCACCGTTGATCAGGATCCGGCCGCTGCTGGCGGGGATCAGGCGGTTGATCATTTTCAGCGTGGTGCTTTTGCCGCAGCCGGACGGGCCGAGCAGCACGCACATTTCGCCTTCCGGCACGTTCAGGCTGACATTATCCACCGCATTTATCGCGGTGCCGTTTTTCTGGGTAAAGGTTTTCGTCAGGTTTTCCAGCGTAATCATTATCGAATTCCCCGGGGAGTCAGCGCCAGCTGCAGGCGGTGCAGCAGCCAGTCAAGAATAATAGCCAGCAGACAGATCATCAGCGCACCAGCAATCAACATACGAATATCACTGCCGCTGATGCCGTCCAGCAGCAGCAGGCCAAGGCCACCGGCGCCAATCACTGCGGCGATCGCCATCACGCCAACGTTCATCACTACGGCGGTGCGAATGCCGCCAAAAATCACCGGCAGCGCCATCGGAATTTCCACCCAGCGCAGGCGCTGCCAGAAGGTCATGCCGATGCCGCGACCCGCTTCACGCAGGCCCGGCGGGATGTTTTCCAGTGCGGTGTGGGTATTACGCACGATGGGCAGCAGCGAGTAGAGAAACACGGCGGTAATCGCTGGCAGCACGCCAATGCCCTGGCCAATTAATGAAAACAGCGGAATCATCAGGCCAAACAGGGCGATAGACGGGATGGTCAGCACGATGGTGGCGATGCCGAGCACCGGCGTCGCCAGCCATTTGAAGCGCACGATCAGCACGCCCAGCGGCACGCCCACCAGAATGGCGCAGCCCACCGCCAGCCCCACCAGCCAGAGATGCTGTACGCTCAGCGTCAGCAAATAGGGCCAGTTATCAACAATATAATGCAGGGTATCCACGGTGCCTCCTTAAAGCAGGTTCTTGGATTTCAGGAAGTCGCGTGCGACCTGCTGAGGAGATTGATGATCGATATCGACGCGCTTGTTCATCTCGGTAATCGCGTCATCGGTGATGAACGGCGTCAGCGTGTTCAGCGCCTCTGCCAGCCCTGGATGCGCATCAAGCACGTCCTGGCGTAACACCGGCGTGACGTTGTAACCAGGAAAGAACTGCTTGTCATCTTTCAACACCCGCAAATCAAATCCCTTTACCCGGCCATCGGTGGTGTAAACCAGTCCGGCATCGACAAAACCTTCACGAATGGCATCATAAACCAGCCCCGGATCCATCTGTCTGATCTGCGGACGATCCAGCGGCATGTTGTAGGTCTGTTGTAGCGGCTTCAGCCCGTCAGAACGGCCTGCAAACTCTAAGTCGAGCCCGAGCATCCAGTTGTGGTCGGGATCCTGTTGGCGCACCTGCTCAATCTTCGCCGCCAGCTGCGACAAAGTGCTGATGTGCTCTTTCTCTGCCCGCTCACGCTTCATGGCAAAGGCGTAGGTATTGTTCATCGGCGCCGGATTCAGCCAGATCAGGCCCAGCTTCGCGTCCAGCTTTTTCACCGTGTCGTAGGCTTCTTCGGTGGTCATCGGCTTTTTGATGTGGTTGAAAATGATCAGCGAGGTACCGGTGTATTCCCACATCATGTCGATCTGCTTATTGAGCATGGCGTTGCGGCTGATGGTGGTGGCGAGATTGGTTTTTGGCACCACCTGAAAGCCTTTTTTCTCCAGGTAGAGCACGCTCAGCGCGGAAAGGATGTGCTGCTCGGTAAAGCTCTTGGTTGCCATCACAATGGGCGTGGCGGCGTGCGCCATGGTGCTCATGGCCAGCGTGGCGCTCAGCGCCAGTGCTGTACCGCGTAGCCAGGTAGAAAACATCTTCATCATTTCTCCAGGGCCGGTTCAGGCGGCAGTGTGGGGGCTTAACCAGCGGCCTAAGCCCGCCAGCAGCATATCGAGGATCAGGGCGAACAGCGCCGTGGCCACCGCGCCAAGGATCAGCGTCGGAAAGTCGTTCAGGTAGATACCGGGAAAAATCAGTTCGCCGTAGCTGCTGGCGCCGATTAAAAAGGCCAGCGGCGCGGTACCGACGTTGATGGCGGTGGCGACCCGCACGCCGGAAAGGATCACCGGCAGCGCGTTGGGCAGCTCAACCTGGCGCAGACGCTGCGCTTTGGTCATGCCGATGCCGTTTGCTGCCTCAAGCAGCGAGGGCGGCACGGCGCAGAGTCCAGCATAGGTGTTGCGCACGATCGGCAGCAGCGACGCAAGAAACAACGCAATGATTGCCGGACGATCGCCGATGCCAATCGCCACCATGGCCAGCGCCAGCACCGCCAGCGGTGGCAGGGTATTGCCGACATTAAAGATCTGCATGACATATTCTGCCCAGCGACGGGCAAACGGGCGGCTCAGCAGAATGCCGCTGGGAATGCCGACCAGCAGGGCAAACAGCATCGACCAGAACACCAGGAACATGTGCTGCTTACCGAGATAAATCAGATCGACCTGGCGCGCCCTGAGCGTATCAAGGCCGAGGCCCCAGACCACCAGCGCAATAATAACAACGACAGCCAGCACGGCCAGCAGCGCGCGCCGACCCAGTGAAGCACTGTGCATGATAGATATTCTCCCTGGTACAGGTTGGGCATCGCTTCCGGGAGAGAAGCATCAGCCCTTGTTATGATGACGTGGCGACAAACGGGCAGAAGCGGCCATAAGGCATAACGTCTGTCGCTACATTTGCTAAACTCATGACTTCGCAGCAAATTTCATTCGAGTGCCGGAAAAGTCCTGGTTATCTATAGCAGCGGTACGCGCAGGTTGCTACTTTTGCGTAACTATTTCATGACGTCAGAAATGACAAAAAAGCGGCGTAGCCCGCGTCAAAACTGGCTATTCTGGACGTAGCGATAAAAACGTACCGCTTTGGTGACAACGTCACAACTTGCGCTTTATTCACCGGTTTAGCAGATAAAACCTTCCTCGCCGCGGCGCGTTGCGCCAGCCTTAAGGAAAAAACAACAGGGAACCTATGACCGATACCGCTTTTTCACCGCCGCGTCGCCGCCCACTGATCCTCATCGCCTGCATGTTGGCGATGTTTATGGCGGCCATTGAGGTGACCATTATTGCCACCGCGATGCCGACCATTATTGCTTCGCTGGGCGGCTTCAGCTATTTCGGCTGGGTGTTCTCCGTTTACCTGCTGACGCAGGCGATCAGCGTGCCGATCTATGGCCGGCTGGCCGATCTTTGGGGACGGAAATCGGTATTATTTACCGGCATCAGCCTGTTTTTACTGGGATCGGTATTATGTGGGTTTGCGCACGGCATGGTGTGGCTGGTGCTGTTTCGGGCGATTCAGGGACTGGGCGCTGGCGCCATTATGCCGCTCACGTCCACCATCGTGGCTGACATTTATTCGCCGCGCGAACGGGCGGGCATCCAGGGCTGGCTCTCCAGCGTCTGGGGCGTGGCCGCCATCGTCGGGCCGCTGACCGGCGCCTGGCTGGTACAACATTTCCACTGGGCTGCGGTATTCTGGGTCAACGTGCCGATCGGCATTGTGGCGATGCTGATGCTGGCGCGCTGGTTACCGGCGCATCCCACCGCGGCGCGTGAGCGGCTCAATCTTACCGGCAGCGGCTGGCTGGCGATCTGTATCAGCGCGCTGCTGATTGCGCTGCTGCAGGGCGAAATGCTCGGCTACTGGCTGCTGGCGTTTTTGCTGCTGGCGCTGGTCGCGGGCTACTTTTTGCAGCGCCATGAGCGGCGGGCGGCGAATCCACTGTTTCCGCTGGCGATCTGGCGTAACAAAGTGATCATCGCGGGCAATATGGGCAACATTATTCTTGGCGCCTCAATGATGGGCATCAGCGCCTTTTTGCCGACGTGGATTCAGGGTATTAATAACGGTTCGCCGCTGCAGGCGGGCAGCGCGCTGGCGATGATGTCAATTGGCTGGCCGCTGGCCAGTACATTGAGCGGCCACCTGATGCTGCGCACCTCCTACCGGTTTACCGCGCAGCTTGGCGCTTTGCTGCTGGTTGCGGGCAGCGCCATGCTGTTGTTGCTACACGCGCAAAGCCCCATCTGGCAGGCAGGGCTGTCAGCCTTTGTGGTTGGCACCGGCATGGGCATGACCAGCACCACCTTTTTGATTTCCGTACAGAACAGCGCCGACTATCAGATCCGCGGCATCTGCACCGCCTCAATCATGTTCAGCCGCCTGCTCGGTTCGGCACTGGGCACGGCACTGATGGGCGCGGTACTGAACTGGAATTTGATGCACCGCCTGCCGGATAGCCACGAGCCAGTACAGCTGCTGATGTCCGATGAACGACACACGCTTTCCAGCGATAGCCTGGCGCATCTGGTGAGTGAGATTGCCCGATCGCTGCACTGGGTATTTGTGGCAGCCCTGTTGATTGCGTTTACCAGCCTGTGGGTGGCGCGCAGAATGCCAAAAGCGCGGCCTGATTAAGCCGATCGGTGTGGGAGGGAGTGAATAAAAGAAGAAGGCCGCATCGATGATGCGGCCGCACGGCAAAAATCAGGGTGAAGGGGCATCCTGCGCGCTGCCCGCATTGGCAGGTACGCGAGCGTCATCGCCGCCATTTTTCTGGTAGACGATTTTCTGACTGTCGTTTTCACAATGCCCGACGACCTGGCCAGCGGTTTGATTTGCCTGATCGTTTGGCACGATCTCCAGCGTAAACGCCGACTCCGGCAGGCCGTTGGCAACGATTTTCTGAGAAATATCCGCTTTCACCGTTTCGCAGGAGGCCTGTGCCAGCATCGGCAGGGCAGCAACCACGGCAGTCACACACCACAGCACTTTTTTCATTTACTCTTCCTTTTTAATGAACCCAGCTTAACTATAGCAGCAGCTGGGCTTACGGCAGTACCGGACGGCCGGTGCGGCGATCCAGACAGCGCAGCGTATTCGGTTCCCAGTAGGCGTTCAGGTTATAGCTGGTTTCGCAGGAGTCGCGGGTATCAAAGGCGCGATCGGCTTTATCGAACTCTTTCTCTTCGCGGCTGAACACTTTTTTACGCAGCATGCGCGTATCATTGAACACTTCTTTGCTCTGGCGGGCACTTTCATTGCCCACGGCGCTGTTGCCATTTTCGATAATCAGGCGGTCCGTCTTCGCCTGCGCGGCGGGCAGCGCCAGCATCAGCGCCACGGCGCAGAGAATGGATGAAGAAAAGCGGGTGAATT
Source organism: Duffyella gerundensis (assembly GCF_001517405.1). Classification (NCBI taxonomy): domain Bacteria; kingdom Pseudomonadati; phylum Pseudomonadota; class Gammaproteobacteria; order Enterobacterales; family Erwiniaceae; genus Duffyella; species Duffyella gerundensis. The sequence continues at coordinate 1,883,008 of NZ_LN907827.1, forward strand.
TCATAGCAGATCCCTCGGGTTATCGCCGTATGGCGCGCTGTAGACTGTAGACAGCAACCACTTTAGTATATCATCGCCGCTTATTTCCTCACCAGCGGGCAGCCGCCTGTTTGCGATCCTGAGAGCCGACGTTGATGTTTATTAAAACCACTTTGCTGTTTTTTATCACCGCACTGGCGGAAATTATCGGCTGCTTTCTGCCGTGGCTGTGGCTGCGTAAAGGCGGCAGCATCTGGCTCCTGTTACCGGCGACGCTCAGCCTGGCATTGTTTGTCTGGCTGCTAACACTGCATCCGGCAGCCAGCGGACGGGTTTATGCGGCGTACGGCGGGGTTTATGTGCTGACCGCGCTGCTGTGGTTGCGCGTGGTGGATGGCGTCAGGCTGACGCTGTTTGACTGGACCGGCGCGCTGGTGGCGCTGTGCGGCATGTTGATTATCGTGGCGGGCTGGGGAAAAGCCTGAGGAGCGACTCCTCAGGCGAGAAATTAGCCTTTATTGATCTTCAGACCGGCGGTGGTCTGGCTTACCGGCATCATCTCCAGGCTGTTAATATTGACATGCGCTGGCAGCGTGGCCACCCAGAACACCGCGTCGGTCACATCTTCCGGCGACAGCGCGGTGGTGTCGGCATAGACCTGGCCCGCTTTATTGTCGTCGCCCTTGAAACGCACGTTGGAAAACTCGGTGCCGCCTACCAGACCTGGCTCAATATTGGTGACGCGCAGGGCGGTGCCGTGCAGGTCGGTGCGTAAATTGAGGCTGAACTGACGCACAAACGCCTTGGTAGCACCATAAACATTGCCGCCAGCGTAAGGCCAGTTACCGGCAACCGAACCAATATTGATAATGTGCCCGATGTTACGCGCCACCATTGCGGGCAGCACCGCATGGGTCATGTACACCAAACCTTTATTATTGGTATCGATCATGTTTTCCCAGTCTTCGACGCTGGCCTTTTGCGCCGGTTCGATGCCCAGCGCCAGGCCGGCATTGTTCACCAGCACATCAATATCACGCCATTCCGCTGGCAGCGAGGCGATCGCCTGTTCGATATCCGCGCGATTGCGCACGTCCAGCTGCAGCGGCAGCAGGTTATCGCCATATTCCGCCTGCAGCGCCTGTAAACGTTCAGCACGACGGCCGGTAGCGATAACTTTATGACCCGTTTCAATAAAGCGGCGGGTGATACTTTGACCAAAACCGGCGGTAGCACCAGTAACAAAAATAATCATCTCACTGTTCCTCAACGGATTTTCGACTCAAATTACCTTAGCACCTGATGGCGAAGCTGAATAGCGTTACGCCTTATTTGCTAAAAATCCCCTGTCAGGCACCTTTCTGGTGCAGCACTGCGCCGCAACGGGGCAGCGCTGACTAACCTGAAAACGGCCCGGTTTCTGCCTGTAAAACCCACAATTCCCCAGGCAATCGGTTGCCAGTATTCGCAACCGATTGCGCATTCGATTGCCAGGCGTTCCTGCCCGGACGTTGCCAGACTGAGATAACCTGCTGAAATCGATGAAAATCATTTCGCCCTCTGGCACAGGGCTTGCAACGTCTGATCATCAACAGCGTGAGCCAGGCTCGCTTATTCAGGAATTGTTATGTCCGCACACCACGTTACCGCCTTACGCGGCAGTTTTTTTGATATCACCGCCGTTACCGATTGCCCGGAAACGCTGGCCGACAATGCACGCTATCTGGAAGATGGTCTGCTGGTGATTGAGCAGGGCAAAATTGTCCGGCTCAGCAGCTGGCAGGAGGGCGTCTCGCGCTTGCCGCCGGGCTGTGAGCTTCTTGACTACCGCGGCAAGCTGATTGTGCCAGGCTTTATCGATTGCCACATTCACTATCCGCAGACCGAAATGGTAGCGGCGTATGGCGAACAGCTGCTGCAGTGGCTGGAGCAGTACACTTTTCCGGTAGAGAGCCAATATCACTGCCCGCAGCATGCGGCGGCAATGTCTGACTTCTTTTTGCAGCAGTTGCTCAGCAACGGCACCACCACCGCGCTGGTGTTTGGCACCGTGCATCCGGAATCGGTTGAGGCGCTGTTCAGCGCGGCAGAGCAGCGGGAGATGCGGCTGATCGCTGGCAAGGTGATGATGGATCGCAACGCGCCCGCCGCGCTGCTGGAAACCCCGGAGCAGAGCTATCAACAGAGCCGGGCGCTGCTGCAACGCTGGCATAACCGCGGCCGCCTCGGCTATGCGTTGACGCCGCGCTTTGCGCCGACCTCGTCACCGGCGCTACTGGAACAGGTACAACGGCTACGCGAGGAGTTTCCCGACGCCTGGCTGCATACCCACCTTAGCGAAAACCCACAGGAGGTCGCCTGGGTAAAAGCGCTGTTTCCGGAGCACGCCAGCTATCTGGACGTTTACCACCATTATCAGCTGACCGGCAAACGCAGCGTGTTTGCCCACGGCCTGCATCTTGAAGAGCAAGAGTGGCGCTGTCTGCATCATACCGATTCCGCCATCGCCTTTTGCCCGACCTCAAACCTGTTTCTTGGCAGCGGGCTGTTTAACCTGCAACGCAGCTGGCAGGAGAAGGTGAAGATTGGCATCGGCACCGATATCGGCGCGGGTACCACGTTTAATCTGCTGCAAACGCTGGGCGAAGCCTACAAAGTATCGCAGCTGCAGCAATACCGTCTTAGCGCCTGCGAAGCGTTTTACCACGCCTCGCTCGGCGGCGCCCGGGCGCTGGATCTCGATCATCTGCTGGGCAACTTCACCCCGGGTAAAGAGGCCGATTTCGTGGTGCTGGATCCGGCGGTGTCGCCGCTGCAGCAGCTGCGCATGCACAACAGCACCGATATCTGGCAGCAGCTGTTTGTGCTGATGACGCTCGGCGACGATCGCAACATTGCGCAAACCTGGGTCAACGGCAAACCGGCGTGGCGGCGTGAAGAGAAGGAGAATGCAGCATGATTCAGTTTTTGCTTAACCAGACGCTGATTACCGAAGAGGCGATCGATCCCAATATGACCGTGCTGAACTATCTGCGTCAGAAGCAACGGCGCTGCGGCACCAAAGAGGGGTGCTCCACCGGCGATTGCGGCGCCTGCACGGTCACGCTGGGCAAGGTCCGACAGGGCAAGGTCCGACAGGGCAAGATGCAGTATGAAACCGTTAACAGCTGCCTGACGCTGATGAGCAGCCTGAACGGCACCCAGTTGCTGACGGTGGAAGATCTGCGCGAGGGCGATGCGCTGCACAGCGTGCAGCAGGCGATGGTTGAATGCCACGGCTCGCAGTGCGGATTCTGTACGCCTGGTTTTGTGATGTCGCTGTTTACCCTGCAAAAAAATAGCGCAGGCTGGGATCGCCATCAGGCGGAACTGGCGCTGGCGGGCAATCTGTGCCGCTGTACCGGCTATCGGCCAATCATGGCGGCGGCAGAACAGGCCTGTCAGACACCGCATGCCGATCGCTTCAGCGCGCAGCAGCAGCAGATCGCCCAGCGGCTGATGGCGCTACACAGCGATGCGGTACAGGAGATTGCGCTGGCTGGCCATCGCTGCCTGCTGCCGAAAACCCTTGATCAGCTGGCCACGCTTTATCAGGCCCATCCACAGGCGACACTGCTGGCCGGTGGCACCGATCTCACGCTGCACATCACGCAGCGCTACCGGCCAATTCCGCTGCTGATTGCGCTGGCGCAGGTCAGCGAGCTGGCGGAATGCCGCCGTGACGGCAACCGGCTTACGCTGGGCGCGGGCGCCACGCTTAATGCCATAACGCCGTTCATGCAGCAGCATCTGCCGCCGTTTGCCGCCATCCTGCAGCGCTTTGCTTCATTACAGGTGCGCAATCAGGGCACGCTGGGCGGCAATATCGCCAACGCCTCACCGATCGGCGACTGTGCCCCGATGCTACTGGCGCTGGATGCTGTGCTGCTGCTGCAGTGTGGCCAGCAACAGCGCACGCTGCCGCTGGCGGATTTCTTTACCGGCTATCGCCAGACACAGCTCCAGCCAGGCGAGTTTATCCGCGCGGTGGTGATGGAGGACGTGACAGCGTCACCTAATTTTGCCGCCTGGAAGGTATCAAAACGGCTGGAAGATGATATCTCAGCGGTGTTTGCCGCCTTTTCCCTGCGGATGGAAGACGGCGTGATTGCCGGTGCGCGCGTGGCGTTTGGCGGCATGGCCGCAGTGCCCGCCCGGGCGCTGGCCTGCGAAGCGGCGCTTAATGGACAGCCGCTGACGCCGCAAACACTGAGCCAGGCCTGTCGGGCGCTGGCTGAAGATTTTCAGCCGCTGAGCGATTTCCGTGCCAGCGCCGATTACCGTTTGCAGGTGGCAAAAAACCTGCTGCGCCGTTATTTCCACCAGCTCAGCGGTGAGCTGCAGATCACAGAGGTATCGCGCTATGTCTCATAATCGTCCCCGGCAGGCAGAAGAGGTGATCGCCCGGCAGTATCAGGCAGGCATCCAAAGCGGCGTCGGCCGCAGCAATCACCATGAAAGCGCCGCTAAACACGTCACCGGCGA